>NZ_JAUSYB010000001.1:1286503-1608129 GCF_030816505.1 Microbacterium sp. W4I20
CGACGAAGTCGGGAGTGCCCTTGGGCGGGTTCTTCGAGAAGAACCCCTCCTTGCGCGGCTCTCCCGCCGCCTCGATGCCGTCGCGGAAGCGCTCGAGCGACACCGCCCTGTTGCCGTTCGCGGACAGGAACGGGGTGGAGACGAGCTGCACATACTCTGCCAGCTCTGCCTTGGTGATGCCGAGGTCCGGCCACACCACCCGGTTCGGGCTGGAGAGAGCGACCTCGCGCTCTCCATCGGAATCGGCGACGGTCAGGGTCACGCGTTCGGAGGCCATGCTCCGACCCTAGAGCGCACGCCTGCGGCGCGGAAGCCTCTCAGTCGCTGAGATCGACGGCCAGCACCAGCACCGGTGCGAGCGCGTCCCGCTCGACCACGATCGACGGCCCGGCGGAGTCGACGATCACGCCGGCCATCTCCGGGTGGGTGGAGATCACCTTCGCCAGTTGCTCCGGCTCGAAAGGAAGCGGGCGATCGCCGCGCCCGAGCGCGAGCACCTCGAGCGGGTGCGAGAAGAGCTGCAGGAACCGCCTGCCGTCCGTCGTCTGGGCCTCGGCGATACCGACCTGCCCGTTGCCGTTGCCGTCGTTCACGGCGACCCACATGCGTTTGTTCGCGAGCGCCTCGCCGACCTTCACGGTCGAATCCTGCTCGCGCGGTGCGGCGAGGATGCTCTTGACCGTCATCTCGAGATCGGCCTGGTCGAGCGTCTTCTGCAGCAGCTCGGTGGGGAACACGACACGATTCGGTGCGGAGGCGTTGTCGATGATCAGACCGGCGAAGTCTCCTGTGACGACCTGCTGCAGAACAGACGTGACCGGTTGCGCGACCGCCGAGGTCGCGGTCGGGTCGTCATCCAGCTTCACCGAATCGCGCACGGCACCCGCCGAGCTGAACGCGAGCATGAACTGCCGCTCGCCGTCACGGACCACCGCGACCGCCAGCGGCTTGCCCTCGGCGATCTGCGCGCGGGCGTCGCCGACCACGCGGATGTACAGGTGCCCCTGAAGCGCCTGCCGCATCACGCCGAGCAGCTGCTCGTTCGTCGCACCGGCCTCGACCTCTTTGAGGGCCTCGCGCAGCAGGACGTTGTCCTTCATGCCGGTGACGGTCTCGGTCTGCTCAGGAGGAAGGAGCGGAGCGAGGGGAAGCCGCCGGTCGACGGGCGTCGCGAGCTGCGGGCTCGTGCGCTGCTGCTCTGCGGGGCGCGGGGCGGGAGCTGCCGGTGCGGCCTCGGGGTCCGGGAGGGCGACCTCGGGTCCGGCATCGGCGCCCACGCCTCGGAACGCCTGCACCGAGATGCCGATGGAGGGAGCGGCGGTGTCCGGCTGGTCGGCCGTCGCGCTCGCATCGGTTTCCGTCGGAGTGCTCGACTCGGACTCGGGGGCGTCTGCTGCCGGGGCGACGGCATCGTCGCTGGACTTCTTGCGGCGGGAGAAGAGGGCCATATCAGCCAGCCTAACCCGGTCGGGCGGGCACGACGCGCGGACCCCGTGCCAGGATGCGCGGGGCCGAAGCCGGACTAGATCTTCTCGATCGGTGCGACCTTGATGAGGAGCTTCTTCTGCCCCGCACTGTCGAACCGCACGTGGGCGATGCGCTTCGCACCCTCGCCGGTCACGGCATCTACACGGCCCTCGCCGAAGTCGGAGTGCCGGATGCGGTCGCCCGCGGTCAGCTCGAGATCGCCGTTGTCGCGCATCTTGGCCGTGACGCGATTGGGGAACTTGTCCATCGCCGTCGACAGGGGCTTGAGCGAGTCCCTGCCCGGCAGCGCCTTGACGCCGAACCGGTCATTCGACCCCGAGCCCGATCCCGAGCCGCCGTACCCGCCGCCACGACGCGCGTTCAGCGCGCGCGACTGCATGCCGCCTCGGGAGTTCACGTCTCCGGGCGACTGCCGCCAGTCGATCAGTCCGGCCGGGATCTCCTGCAGGAACCGACTGGGCATGGCGACCGTGACCTCGCCGAACTGGGCCCGGGTCATCGCCAGAGAGAGGTGCAGACGCTTGCGGGCGCGGGTGATCCCGACGTAGAACAGTCGCCGCTCCTCCTGCGGGCCACCCGGCTCCCCCGCCGAGATGCGGTGCGGGATGAGGTCTTCCTCGACGCCGGTCACGAACACCGCGTCGTATTCGAGGCCCTTGGCGGTATGCATCGTCATCAGCGAGACGGTTCCGGACTCGTCGTCGAGGTCGTCGGCATCCGACACGAGGGCGACCTCGGTGAGGAAGTCGACGATCGTGCCCTCCGGGTTGTTGCGTGCGAAGTCGCGGGCGACGGCGACGAACTCGTCGAGGTTCTCGACGCGCGCCTCGTCCTGCGGATCGCGGCTGGCGCGGAGCGCGTCGAGGTAGCCGCTCTTGGAGAGCAGCAGACTCAACCCGTCGGCGACGGTGGTGGGTGCAGGAAGCTCTCCGGATGCCGGGAGCATGATCGCCGTGGCCTCGGCGAGGACGGTGTCGAGGTGTGCGATCGCCGCCTGGATCTTCGGTCCGAACCCGAGCTGCGAGGAGTTCGCGAGGGCATCTCGGAAGGTGATGTCGTGCTCTTCCGCGAACCGTGCGATCGCAGTCTCGGTGACATCGCCGATGCCGCGGCGCGGCTTGTTCAGGATGCGCCGCACCGACATCTCGTCAGCCGGATTGGCGACGGCCACGAGATACGCGAGGGCGTCCTTGATCTCGGCGCGCTCGTAGAACTTCGTGCCGCCCATGATCTTGTACGGCACGGCGGACCGGATGAAGATCTCCTCGAGCGCACGGGACTGCGAGTTCGTGCGGTAGAAGACGGCCATCTCGGAGTACGGCATGCCCGCACGGCGCAGCGCGTCGATCTCGTCGGCCACGAACTGGGCCTCGTCGTGCTGCGAGTAGCCGGTGAAGCCGATGATGGCGTCGCCGTCGCCCTTGTCGCTCCAGAGTTTCTTGTCCTTGCGATCGAAGTTGTTGCCGATCACGGCGTTCGCCGCAGACAGGATGTTCTGGGTGGAGCGGTAGTTCTGCTCGAGCAGCACCACGCGCGCGCCGGGGAAGTCGCGCTCGAACTCGCTGATGTTACGGATGTCGGCCCCGCGGAAGGCATAGATCGACTGGTCGGAGTCACCGACGACCGTGAGCGAGGCGCCACCTTCATCGGCACCCGCCGTCGAGGGCTCCGGCTCGAAGATCATCATGCCGTTCGAGGCATACGGGTCGGCACCCTGGCCCGACACGGGCCGAGTGAGCTCATGGATCAGTGCATACTGGGCGTGGTTGGTGTCCTGGTACTCATCGACCAGGATGTGCCGGAACCGGCGGCGATAGGTGTCGGCGACCTGCGGGAAGGCTCGGAACAGGTAGACCGTCTGTCCGATCAGGTCGTCGAAGTCGAAGGCATTGGCCTTCCGCAGTTGGCGCTGGTAGTCGGCGAAGAGCTCGACGAATTTGCGCTCCACCGGGTCGCTCATGTTGGCCTGGCGCGCGTAGGACTCAGCGTCGGAGAGCTCGTTCTTCAGCTTCGAGATTCGCCCCATCACCGAGGCCGGGGTGAGTCCGTACGCGTCGGCCTCATGCTCTTTCACCAACCGCTTGAGGAGAGCACGGGTGTCGCCCGAGTCATAGATGGTGAACGACTTCGTGAAACCGAACTGCTCCGCCTCGCGGCGCAGGATGCGCACGCATGCCGAGTGGAACGTCGAGATCCACATGCCGCGCGCCGCGTCGCCGATGAGCCCGGCGACCCGCTCGCGCATCTCGCCGGCCGCCTTGTTGGTGAAGGTGATCGCGAGGATCTGGCTCGGCCAGGCCTCGCGGCCTCGCAGCAGCGACGCGATGCGCCGGGTGAGCACGCTCGTCTTGCCCGATCCGGCGCCCGCGACGATGAGCAGTGCGGGTCCGCGATAAGTGACGGCCTCGAGCTGCTGCGGGTTCAATCCGGCGAGGAGGTCGTCCTGTCCCTCGGCCCCAGGAGAGCGGGGGCCGACGGTTCCGGGAACGATGAGAGGGGCTTCGGTCATGGCCTTATGAGTCTAAGCGTCGGCTCCGACACTGCGGCACGGGCACAGGAGCCGAGGGCGTGAGAAGAGGGGCGCGCGGCAGGCAGCCGCGCGCCCCTCTCTCAGCAACAGTCGGATCAGACCGTGCGCCGACGGCGCCCGAATGCGACGCCGCCGGCGACGAGGAGCATCAGCGCCAGCGCGATCGCGCCGACCGGCACTTCGGAGCCCGTGGTGGCGA
This sequence comes from Microbacterium sp. W4I20, assembly GCF_030816505.1. NCBI lineage: Bacteria > Bacillati > Actinomycetota > Actinomycetes > Micrococcales > Microbacteriaceae > Microbacterium > Microbacterium sp. W4I20. Next base: position 1,290,721 of record NZ_JAUSYB010000001.1, read on the forward strand.
GACCGCCCGCTTCTGTGGCGATGCGGATGTCCGCCCAACCGAGCAGTGCGCCGTCGGCGGCGTAGACCGCGATCCGGTGGGCGCCGAGCGCGGCATCCGACGGGATCGTGACGGAGATCGCTCCGGATGCCGAGAGGCTGCCGATCGCGATCCGCTGCGGGTCGGAGTACAGCCACACCGCGACATCGTCGCGCGCAGCATCCGGTCCGACCGTGATCGTGACCTTCTGCCCGCGCGTCGCGACGGCAGGGTCGACCGTCACGCCGTTGCGGTTCCCCTCGACCAGACCCGTGCCCGGAAGCGGGGGCTTCTCGCCGCCCGGGTTCTCGCCCGGGTTCTCGTCGTCGACGCCCGGCAGCGTGCCGGTGCGCAGCGCCTCGGAGGCGAAGCCGTCGGCGAACCACCAGACCGGGCGCTGGCCGTCGACCGACAGCGAGGCCGGTGCCGTGGCGAAGCCCTCGTTGTTGATGTCGGGCATTCCTGCCGGACGCGCGAAGTGCGCGAGACCCGGCTTCGCGGTGCCGTTCAGCGTGATCTCCGCTGAGCGCCCGCCGCAGCCGTCGTCGCAGACCGCCCACAGGCTGTCGCGCACGCTGTCGTAGTCGAGGCCCATGACGCCGGTGAGACCGGGGGCGATCTCGGACACCAGGGTCGCGGTGCCGTCTCCGGCGAGCGCGAAGGCGTAGACGTGACCGTTGTCCTCGACCGCGACGAAGAACAGCCCGCCGCCGTGCTCGGCGTAGTCCGCGGGGTCATAGGCGGCGGCGGTGTTGTCGTCGAAGAGCGCACCGGCGAGCGCGGAGTCCGGCACCCACTGCACCGCCTCCATGCCGAGGTTCGCTCCGACGGCGGGGAGCAGGGCGGTGAGGTCCCACTCCTGCTGGGCGACGAGGTCGCCGGCCGCGGCATCCGGGTCCACCTTCAGCACGACGTTCTGGTTCACGCCCTTGGCGCTGTTGTCACGCTCGGAGGCGACGTAGACGTCTCCGGCACCGTCGACCGTGATGCCTTCGGTGTCGGGGCCTGCAGCGCCGGGGTTCGCGGCATCCTTCTGGAAACGCACCCGCTTGCCCTCGTCCCAGCCGTCGACCTTCTCGACGGAACCGTCGGCGTGCGCCTCGAGCTTCCAGATGCGCCCCTCGCCGTTGTCGACCGCCCAGAGGAACGCGCCGTCGGCGGTCTCCTGCACGTCGAGGCCCGAGCTGTCCTCGAGGAACGTCGGGGTGCTGTCCAGCACGCGCACGTCCGCGGAGCCGGGCCACGGCGCCACCGTGATCTCGCCGGCGCAGACGTTCGCGGCACCCTTGGTCGCTTCGGCCGTGACCGCGAACACGCCCGTGGTGTCGGGGCAGCGCCCCCACGTCGTCGCCGCGTGGCCCTCGCCCCAGCTGGTCTCGTCGATGAGTAGGTCGCCGTCGAACAGACGCACCTTGTCGCCACCGCCGAGTCCGTAGCCGAGCTGCTCGCGCTCGATCACGAGGAAGCCACCGGCAGCGATCGTGGTGTCGGCCGGGATCGCGTAGGAGTGCGCGTCGTCATCGTCCTTCACGACGATTCCGGACACGTCGAGCGCGGCATCCGTCGGGTTCACCAGTTCGACCCAGTCATCGGGCGAGCCGCCGTCGGACTCGACCTCGTTGATGCGCACCGGGTTTCCGCAGGCGTTGCGCAGCCCCTTCGTCGAGACGGCGATGTCGGTGAACTCCCCCGTGCCGTCGGCGCACCGCGCCCACACGCCGTCCGCGTGCGCGGTGTAGACGTGCTCGTCCACCGTGTTCTTGTTGGCGTCGCGGAGCGTGACGGTGTCACCGTTGCCGAGCCCGAAGCTGAAGTTCGCGGGCTGGTCGAACACGAGGTACGCGCCGGCTGCCAGCGTCGTGCCCGCCGGAAGCGGCGTGGTGTCGGCCGCATGCCCGTTCGGGTCGTTGTCCATCACGGACCAGCCGGAGACGTCGACGGCCGCGCCGCTGAGGTTCACGACCTCCACCCAGTCGGTGGTGTCGCCGTTCGACTCGATCTCGTTGATGAGCACGTCCGGCATCACGCACGAGTTCGTCGCACCCGGGGTGGGGTGGGCGAGCAGGAAGGCACCCTCGCCGTCGGGGCAGCGAGCGAGGGTCGCAGCGCCGAAGTCACCGTCGATCGCGGCGTGGCCGCTCCATGGGAGGGTGTCGTCGATCATCGCGCCGGTCGCGTCGTACAGCCGGATGCGGTCGGCGCTGCCGATGCCGATCGAGTCGCGGAATGCGGTCTCGACGCCGTCGACCAGTCCGATCGTGCCCTCCTCGACGACGAGGAACTGGCCGGCCTCGATCTTCGTGCCGGGCAGGAACTGCCAGCGGTGGTCGTCGGAGTTGTCGCGGATCTCGTATCCCGAGATGTCGAGCGCCTCGTCACCGGAGTTGTGGAACTCCACCCAGTCGGCAGGCTGCGAGTCGACCTCGTTGATCGCGATGGTCCCGGTCGTCGGAGTGACGGAGCATTCGTTCGCCGCTCCCGGAGTGGCGGCCGTCGCATGCGCCCACTCGCCGGTCCCGTCCGCGCAGCGCGCCCAGACCGACAGCGGTGCGGTGTTCTCGTACGCGTAGGAATCGATCACGGTCCCCGCCGGATCGAACAGGACGACCTCGTCGCCCTTACCCAGACCGAAGGGGAAGTCCGCGTCCTTCACCAGCACGAGGAACTCCCCCGGCGCCAGCGAAGTGCCCTCCGGCGCATGTCCGAAGGTGTCCCGCTTCTCGTCGGAGATGTACCAGCCGTCGAGATCGACGGTCTCCGTGCCCGCGTTGTAGAGCTCGACCTGGTCGGCGAGGCCGGTCGCGGCATCGTCGTAGACGATCTCATTCAGGACGAGACCGGGAGCGGCCGCGACACCTGCGATCTCTTCAGACGGACGGATGCCGGAATCGGCGCCGGTGGCGGCAAGGGGCGTGGCGATCAGGGCGGCGGCGCTCAATGCGAACACGGCCGTGACTGCCGCTGCATGGTGCAGGCGGGGCATGGAGGCTCCTGGGTCGGGCTCAGACGGGTAGGCCTCCAGACCACCGATGCCGCATGGCCGCAGGGGTACCCCTCGGTGCACGGCGGGTGAACGGGAGGTGTCCGTTCCCTTTCCTGGCCCTCCCGTGCCGGTCAGGCGATGCGGGTCCCCGGCGGCAGTCGCCTGGCCGGGGTGCGCGTGCGTGCCCAGGCGCCGGCGAAGAGCGAGCCCGCAATGACGACCTGCACCCCGAGCCCGACGAACCAGCTCGGAACCGTGGAATCGATCACATCCTCCGGCGTGCGATAGCCGCCGTCGGTGTCGCACTCATCCCAGCGCTGTTCGAGCGGGGACAGTTGAGCGCTGCGAACGCCGTACTTGATCTGCCCGAACAGGTCGACGGGATATCCCTCGGCCGCGAACTCGGTCGGCGTCGCATCGGCCAGCACGACGAACGGATTCGCCGCGAGCACCCACCAGACCAGATCGAACCTCGGCACCTCGTAGGTGGAGGTGTCCCAGTTCTCGCAGTCGACGTTGCCGGCGGAGTCGTAGGGCCGGCTGTAGCTCGTCGCCTCGCTCCGCACCGCCATCCCGCCGAGGGCGAACGCGATGAGGGTGCCGATCACGAGACCGGCGACCACCAGGTACGTCGTCGCGACCGAGAACAGCGGTCGCGCGATCAGGCCGCTCAGCCCCACACCGATCGCGGCGACGACGACGATCTCGACGGCGAGGACGAGGAGCGAGACGAGCAGCACCAGGGGGTTGGCGCCGCCGCCCAGCAGCGAGACCGCCAGGAAGGGCAGCGCGACGACGAGGAAGGCGCCTCCCGTTGCGATCGCCGCGATCAGCTTGCCGACCATGATGTCGCCTGTCGACACGGCGGTCACCTGGATCGCGGCAAGCGTCGCCGCGTCCCGATCACCGTTGATGGCATTGCCGCTGAGGGTGGGCGAGACCAGGACGACGAGGAGCAGAACGACGTTGACGACGATCGAGTACACGCCGGCTCCCACCGCATCGCCCCAGGAGTAGACGGCGAACGCGAGCACGGTGATACCGAGGAGGAGGACGGCGAACACGCCGAGGAGGATGTACCAGCTGACGCTGCGCAGGCGCTGGGTCAGCTCGAGCCGGGCGATCGTCCCGACGTGGGTGAGGCTCATGCGCCTGCCTCCGTTCCGTTCGACGGTGCTGCCGGCGGCGGCGGCGCGGTCGCCGGTGCAGCGGGCTGCGGATGCAGATTCAGGAAGGTGTGCTCGAGGGCGGTCTGCGCCGGTGCGAACTCCGCCACCGGCAGCCCCGCCTCGACCAGCCGACGCAGGGACTGCGCGGCCGCGTCCTCGCTCGCGAAGCCGACGAGCACCGCACCCCGGTCGGAGACCAGAGCGTCCGGCGAGAGCCCGAGACTCGACGCGACCTGCCAGGTGTCTGCGGCCATGCGTTCGGGAGAAGCGCCGGCGAGTCGGATCCGCCACCCGCGCACGATCGCCTGCGCCGGAGCCGCATCGACGACGGTGCCGGCGACGAGGAACACCGCGTCATCGACGACCTCCTCCAACTCCGAGAGGATGTGGCTGGAGATGAGCACGGTGCGCCCCTCGGAGGCGAAGCGGCGCAGGAGCACGCGGAGGTGTACGCGTGCTTCGGGGTCGAGTCCCGATGCGGGCTCGTCGAGGAGCAGCACCCGAGGGTCGTTGACCAGAGCCCTGGCGAGCCCGAGCTTCTGCTTCTGCCCGCGGGAGAGCACCTTGGCCGGGGAGTCCGCCAGATCGGTCAGCCCGACGAGGACGAGCAGCTGCTCGGCCCGGATCGCGGCCTCCGGTTTCGGGATGTCGTAGAGGCGTGCCGTGGTGACGATCGTCTCCCTGGCGGTCAGCGACGGCCAGGCGCCGAGGGCATCCGGCATCCATCCCAGCATCCGCCGCGCCGCAAGCGCATCCGTCGCGGGGTCGACACCGCCGATGCTGATGCTGCCGGAGTCCGGGGCGAGAAGCGATGCGAGCATCAGCAGCAGCGTGGTCTTGCCCGCGCCATTCGGCCCGACGAGTCCCGTCACACGGCCGGGCTCGGCTCGGAGAGTGGCGCCTCGGACGGCCTGCACGGCCCCGAACGCTCTGCTGACGTCTTGCACCACGATCCCGGTCATGCGGTCAGTCTGGCATCCGAATGCCCGCGAAACCGGGACCTCCGGGCGGATGCCCAGCCGAGCGGGGCGATGGGTGACAAAATCGGCTCATGCGCACGATCCTCAACGTCATCTGGGTCATCCTCGCCGGGTGGGCCCTGTTCCTCGGGTACATCCTCGCCGGGGTGCTGCTGTGCATCCCGATCGTCACGATCCCCTGGGCGATCGCATCGTTCCGGATCGCGCGCTACGCGATCTGGCCGTTCGGCCGTGAGGTCGTGAGCAAGCCGACGTCGGGCGTCGGGTCGTTCCTCGGCAACGTCCTCTGGGTGATCCTCGCCGGTTGGTGGCTGGCGATCGGGCACATCATCTCGGGCTTCCTGCTGTGCATCACCATCATCGGCATCCCGATGGGCATCGCCGACTTCAAGATGGTCCCCGTCTCGCTCGCGCCGCTGGGCAAGGAGATCGTGTCCACGCGTCGAGGAGCCTTCGACCGGACGCTCTGACGACCGAGTTCTGCGGCCGAGTTCTACGGCCGAGTTCTACGGCCGAGTTCTGCGGCTGATCGCACCTTCTGCGGCCGGATCGGCCGACACTGGCCGCAGAAGTTCGAAATGGCCGCAGAACCTGCGAGCCGGATCTCAGCGGCGGAAGAAGTCGACGCCCAGATCGGGGTGATCGACGAAGACGCCGTCCACCCCGGTGCGCGCGATGACGCCCCACTCGGCCTCGTAGTCCCCGAAAGCGCTGCGGCCCCCGGAACCGCGGAACTCCGCCGCGAGGAACGCGTTCTCCGGACGGCACGTCCACGTGAAGACCTTCAGGCCGCGTGCGTGGGCATCCGCGACGATCGAGTTGCCGCGGGCGAGGAGCATCTTCTTGTCGACGCTGATGCCGTCGAACCGTCCGACCAGCGCGTCGAGCCCCTCCGGGGTGACGGTCGCCCTGTAGGTGAGTGCTCGCTTGCCCTCGGCGACGAACAGGTCGTAGGGGCGGCCGGCCGCCTCGATCAGGTAGACGTAAGAGGCGACGATCCCGCGCGCACGCAGCTGGCCGAGCACGGTCGACTCGAAGCTCTCGATGATGAGGGGCAGCTCCCCGTCAGCCCAGCCGGCGTCCTTGAGCTCGCGCTCGATCAGCGGCGCCAGTTCGAGACCGATCGACGCGAAGTAGGTGGCGTGCTTCACCTCGAGCACCACGCCGATCTCCCGGCCGTGTTCGCGCGAGCCCTCCCGCACGATGTCGAGCACATCCGTGAGGCGCAGGATCGCCTGCGCATCGTCGAAGCTCGCGCTCGAGACCCGCACCTCGGGCAGTCGCTCGCGACTGCGCAGGGTCGACAGTTCCGCCCAGGTGAAGTCCTCGGTGAACCAACCGGTCAGCACCTCCCCGTCGACGCGCTTGGTCGTCTTGCGATCGGCGAACTCCGGATGCTGCGCGACATCGGTCGTGCCCGAGATCTCGTTCTCGTGCCGGACGACCAGCACACCGTCCTTGGTGGCGACCACGTCGGGCTCCACCGCGTCGATGCCCATCGCGAGAGCCAGCTCGTACGACGACCGGCTGTGCTCCGGACGGTAGCCGGGCGCGCCGCGATGCCCGATGACGAGGGGCGATTTCCTGGGCACGCTCTCAGCGTAGAACACCCCCTCCGCCGCCCCGCGCGAGTATCGTGGAGGAAAGCGACCTACGACCCCCTTTTGGAGTGAGGCCCACCATGAGCAACTTCGCCTTCAACAACCCGGCGTTCAAGCAGCAGGATCCGCGCAATGTCGCGACCTACCCGGGCGGACCTCAGGCCGCTCAGGGTGCGCAGAACGCCTCCCTTCAGCACGGCGCGATGGACGTCGCCGCCAACGCGCAGCTCGAGGGCATGTACGCCGCTCCTCCGGCTGGCGCCATCGAGACCGACCGCATGTCGGTCGAAGACACCGTCTGGAAGACGGTCGGCCTGTTCGGCATCCTTCTCGTCGCAGCCGCCGTCGGCTGGGTCTGGACGCTCGGCGGTCTCGCGGCCCCCGAGCGGGACCCGTACAGCAGCTTCGCGCCCAACTTGCTGCCGATGATCGTCGGAGCCCTCGGCGGTTTCGTGCTCGCCATGGTCATCATCTTCACCTCGCGCAAGACCGTCCGTCCGGCGCTGATCTTCGCCTATGCCGTGTTCGAGGGACTGTTCATCGGTGGCATCTCGGCCTTCTTCGAAGTGCGGTTCCCGGGCATCGTCGTGCAGGCCACCCTTGCCACCGTCTCGGTGGTCGGCGTCACGCTGGCGCTCTTCGCGAGCGGCAAGATCCGCGCGTCGAAGAAGGCGACGAAGATCTTCATGATCGCGATGGTCGGCTACCTGGTCTTCTCGCTGCTGAACCTCGTGCTCATGTGGACCGGTATCAACCAGAACGCCTTCGGACTCCGCAGCGTTGAGATCATGGGCATCCCGCTCGGCCTAATCATCGGCGTCTTCGTCGTCATCATGGCCGCCTACTCGCTGGTGCTCGACTTCGACCAGATCCAGCAGGGCGTCCGCAACGGCGCTCCGCGCAAGTTCGGCTGGATGGGTGCCTTCGGCATCATGGTCACGGTCGTCTGGCTCTACGTCGAGATCCTGCGCATCATCGCGATCGTCCGCAGCAACTGATCACGATCTGTTCGTCGAGAGGCCCGTCTCCCCTGGGGAGGCGGGCCTCTTGCCATACCCGGATGCCTCTGCGCAAGGGGATGCAGGAAATTCTCAACTGGTGAATAGTGGTGACACGAACTTCCGGCACCCCGGAAGTCCTACACAGTATGTAAGGAGCAGACCATGAGTTTCCTCGGATTCCTTCTTCTCGGTCTTATCGCCGGCGCCATTGCCAAGCTCATCCTCCCGGGTAAGCAGGGCGGCGGATGGATCGTCACGCTACTGCTCGGCGTCGTCGGTGCCTTCCTGGGCGGCTGGCTCGGATCCGTCATCTTCGGCGTCGGACTCGAAGAGTTCTGGAGCCTGCAGACCTGGCTTCTCGCCATCGGTGGAGCGATCATCGTGCTGCTGATCTACGGCCTGATCGTCGGCCGCGGCAACAAGGTCCGCGACTGACGCACATCGCATAGTCCCGCAGACAGACGCCCGCCCCGTCGGAAGCGAAAGCCTTCGATGGGGCGGGCTCTTTCATGCCCCGCGGGCCTTCTGCTCGAGGAGTGCACGCTCGCGGTCGTTACCGGCGAGGCCCGCCGCGGTCGCGAACTCGCTCCGGGCTTCGTCATCCCGCCCCAACCGCAGCAGCAGCTCGCCCCGGGTCGCGGGTAGCAGGTGATAGCCGCGTAGAGCGCCGGATTCGGACAGCTGATCGATGATCCGCAGCGCCGATGCCGGCCCCGTCGCCATCGCGACCGCGGCCGCGCGGTTCAGCTCCACGACCGGTGACGGTGAGATCCTGCCCAGCGCCTCGTACAGCAGCACGATCCGCTCCCAGTCGGTGTCGTCGACGGATGCCGCGACAGCATGGCATTCCGCGATCGCCGCCTGCAGGCTGTAGGCGCCGCGCCCGCGCCCGACCGCATCCGCCGTCGCCAGTGCCGCGCGCCCGCGCGTGATGCGGCTGCGATCCCAGCGGCGTCGATCCTGGTCGGCGAGCAGCACCGGGTCGCCGTTCGCATCCACGCGCGCCGGGAACCGCGCCGCAGTGAGCTCCATCAGGGCGAGCAGCCCGTGCACGTCGGGTTCCTTCGGCATCAGCGCCGCGAGCACCCGGCCGAGCCGGATCGCCTCGTCGCTGAGCTCGGGCCGCATCCACTCCGGGCCGCTCGAGGCCGCGTGGGCTTCATTGAAGATCAGGTAGAGCACCCCCAGGATCGCTCCGAGCCGCTGCGCGTGCTCCTCGCGGGGCGGCATCTCGAAGGGGGCATTAGCGGCCGCGAGCGTCTTCTTCGCCCGCACGATCCGCTGCTGCACGGTCGCCGTCGGAACCAGGAACGCCCGCGCGATCTCCTCGCTCGAGAGCCCGCCGACGACGCGGAGCGTGAGCGCGACCTGCGCCTCCTTCGAGAGCACCGGGTGGCAGGCGATGAAGATGAGTCGCAGGATGTCGTCGTCGACGGCATCCGGGTCCCACAGCATGTCGCCTCCCTCCGCCTGCTCGCGTTCGAGGTCATGGGCGATCAGCGCGACACGCTCGTCGAGCCGTTCCCGTCGGCGCCAGCCGTCGATGGCCTTGCGCTTCGCGACAGCCGTGAGCCAGGCCGCCGCATTCCGCGGCACCCCCTCGACCGGCCACTGCCGCAGCGCATCGACCAGGGCTTCCTGCGCCAGATCCTCTGCCAGGCCGAAGTCGCCGACGATCCGGCTGAGCGACCCGACGATGCGGGCCGACTCGATGCGCCACACAGCAGCGACGGCGCGCTCCGCGGACCCCTGATCGGGGGCGGAACGCGCCGTCTCGCTGCTCGAGGAATCGCTCATCGCGGCAGCATGCTCACTGCTGGGCGCGCTGCGCCTGCTCGTCGCGCCAGCCGGCTTCCTTCTCGATCCACTCGTTGTCGGCCGGGAAGTCGGAGGCATCGGTCACCCGGCGCACCTCGAGGAAGGAGCCCTTGCCGAGCGGGGCGCGGCTGGCCCATTCGGCGGCTTCTTCGCGGGAGGAGACCTCGAGGATCCAGAAGCCGTTGAACAGCTCCTTGGTCTCGCCGTAGGGGCCGTCGGTGATGAGCGGGGTCTCGGCGCTGAAGTCGACGACGAAGCCCTCGGCGGCATCCGTCAGTCCCTCACCCGCGGCGAGCACGCCCGCCTTGATCATGGACTCGTTGTACTTGCCCATGGCCTCGATGACCTGCTCGAAGGGCATCTCCTTGTACGCCTCGACTGCTTCGTCGTTGGACCGCATGATCAGCATGTACTTCATGGTTCTCTCCTTGTTCGGCAGGCCGTCTCTCGACCCTCTCATCACAGACGTCGAACGGAAAGCAGGAGGATCGACATCCCGCCGAAAACTTTCTGGATTTCTTTTTCGGATGCTGTTCCGGTGGCAGTTCGTGCGGGTTGTGGGCGCCGCAACCCGCAGCAAATGCCACGGAAGCGGATGGTGCGGGTCGGGCAAGTGAGGGTCAGCGGCGCGGCGGGCGAGCGACGGCGGCGGCGATGACCGCGGTCAGCGCGGCGAGCGATCGCTCGGGGCTCCACGCCGCGGCGATGCCGGGGGCCGCGGCGGCCAGCCGTTCGAGGAGACCGGGCTCGGTCAGCACCCGCCGCACGGCCGCGGCGAGCGCGTCGACGTCTCCGCCCGGAACCAGCACTCCCCCGCCCGCCCCGACAACATCACGGATGCCGTAGCGCACGTCGTACGAGACCACCGGGGTCCCGTGCAGGAGCGCCTCGACCACGCCGAGCGGCTGTCCCTCGAACGCGGTCGCGGTGAGCATCAGTGACGCCCGGTCGAGAACTCGCGCGGGATCGTTCGTGTAACCGGCGAGGACGACCCGGTCCCCCGCCCCGAGCTCGTCGATCAGCGCGCGCAGCCGTTCCTCTTCGGGACCGCCGCCCCAGATCTCCAGGCGCGCTCCCGGCACATCGGCGGCGAGGAAAGCCCGGATCGCGTGGTCGAGCCGCTTGCCGGGGGCGAGGCGCCCGAGGGCGACGACCAGCCCGGGCTCGCGCAGATCGCCTCGAGCCTCGACCGGGGTGATCGGATTCGGCACGACCTCATGCTGCGCCGCCGTGCCGAAGCGCGCGACCACGTCGTCGCGCTGCGTGGCGGTCGGCCAGATCACCGCGTCGAAGCGGTCGGCGATGCCGAACCAGCGGGTCCAGAGGCGATTGATCGGAGCATCCGCCGTGTACGGGGCTTCGAGGTGGATGGTGTGGATCGGGTGCACGATGCGCACCCGCGGATCCGCCCAGTCCGCGATGAGTTCGCCGAGCTGCCGGGACTCGCAGATCACGACGATCGTGCGGTCGCCGAACGACGCCGTGACGTGATCGAGCCACGCCCGGTAGAGACCTCGGAACCCGCGCACACCGCCGACGACCTCACCCGCGGCGTCGTGGATCAGCACCGGTTCGTCGGCGAGGTGCCAGTCCGGGTTCCCGGGGATGACCGGAAGTGAGACGAACGGCCGTGCGTCGGCATCTTCGAGCACGCGGTACTCGACGGCGGGGTCAGCCTTCGCGTCGGCATCCGCCACAGCTCGCAGCCACTCGGCTGCTCCGCCGTCCGGCGCCACGGCCTCGTCGAAGAGGTTGCGCATCCGCGAGGGATCGGCGAGCGCCCCTTGCGAGACGAACGTCTGCCGGTGTTCGGCATGCGCCGCCGCGGTTCCCGGGTCGAAGGTGAGCAGTTGCGGCCCCGCACCGCCAGCGACGCCGGCGCTGGCCAGCTGGCGGGCGCGCGCGAGCGTCGCGATCGTGTACCCGCCGTCCAGGCCGGGAATCAGCCGACTGGACAGCACGAGGTACTCGGCATCCGGCAGGGCCGGCGCCGCATGAGGGGACACGGCGTCCCCTACTCCCACTCGATGGTCCCCGGCGGCTTCGACGTGACGTCGAGCACGACGCGGTTCACGTCACGGACGCCGTTGGTGATGCGATTCGAGATCTTCGCCAGCACGTCGTAGGGCAGCCGGGTCCAGTCCGCTGTCATGGCGTCTTCGCTCGACACCGGGCGCAGCACGATCGGGTGGCCATAGGTGCGACCGTCGCCCTGCACGCCCACCGAGCGGACGTCGGCGAGGAGCACGACGGGGCACTGCCAGATCTCCTGGTCGAGACCGGCCTTCGTCAGCTCTTCGCGGGCGATGGCGTCGGCCTCGCGCAGGATCTCGAGACGGTCGGCGGTGACCTCGCCGATGATGCGGATGCCGAGACCGGGGCCGGGGAACGGCTGGCGTCCGACGATCGCCTCGGGGATGCCGAGCTCGCGGCCGATCGCTCGGACCTCGTCCTTGAACAGCGCGCGCAGCGGCTCGATGAGTTCGAAGTCGAGGTCGTCGGGGAGCCCGCCCACGTTGTGGTGCGACTTGATGTTCGCGGTGCCCGCTCCGCCGCCCGACTCGACGACGTCGGGGTAGAGCGTGCCCTGCACGAGGAACTTGACCGGAGCGCCACCCGAAGCCTTCGCTTCGGCGACCAGGTCGAGCTGCACCTTCTCGAACGCGCGGATGAACTCGCGCCCGATGATCTTGCGCTTCTCCTCGGGGTCGGTCACACCCGCGAGGTGACCGAGGAATGTGTCCGCCGCGTCGACCGTGATCAGCCGCACGCCGGTGGACTCGACGTAATCCTTCTCGACCTGCTCGCGCTCGCCCTTGCGGAGGAGGCCGTGGTCGACGAACACCGCGGTCAGCTGATCGCCGATCGCCTTGTGCACGAGAGCCGTCGAGACCGCCGAGTCGACACCGCCGGAGAGCGCGGAGATCACCCGGGCGTCGCCGACCTGCTCGCGGATGCGCTCGATCTGCTCGGCGATCACGTTGCCGCTGTTCCAGTCGGACGCGAGGCCCGCACCCTTGTGCAGGAAGTTCTCGATCACACGCTGACCGTGGTCGGAGTGCTTGACCTCGGGGTGCCACTGCACGCCGTAGAAACCGCGCTCCTCGTTCGCGAAGGCCGCGACCTTGGTGGCGTCGGTCGTGGCGAGCACCTCGAAGCCCTCGGGCGCCTTGGCGACCTGGTCTCCGTGACTCATCCACACGTTCTGCGCTGCCGGCTGACCGCCGAGGAGTGTGCCGCCGTCGCCCGAGACGGCGGCATCCGTCGCTCCGTACTCGCGGAGGCCGGTGTGCGCGACCTCGCCGCCGAGGGTCTGCGCCATGTACTGGAAGCCGTAGCAGATGCCGAGCGTCGGGACGCCGAGGTCGAACACGGCGGGGTCCAGGCGCGGAGCGCCCTCCTCGTACACCGACGAAGGTCCGCCGGAGAGGATGATCGCCACCGGGTTCTTGGCGGCGATCTCGGCCGCTGTGGCGGTGTGCGGCACGATCTCGCTGTAGACACCCGCCTCACGGACACGGCGGGCGATCAGCTGCGCGTACTGCGCGCCGAAGTCGACGACGAGCGCAGGACGCTGCTCAGTCTCGGAATGCTCGGTCAACGGACACCTTCCGGGGCGGTGGCGGGAGCCTCGACGGCTTCCCTGGTGGCGAGATAGGTCTTCACGTCGCGGGCGACGATGGTCTCCATGATGAAGGAGAGGAGCGGGATGACGCCGCCCAGCGCGAGCAGGATGAACCGGAGGAACGGCCAGCGCATCAGGCTCCACATGCGGAAGCAGGCGAACAGGTACACGACGTAGAACCAGCCGTGCGCCACGAGGATGAAGAGCGAGAGGTTGAACCCGTCGCCGGTCGATTCGAGCCCCTCCGGGCCCTCGACCACGGGAGCGAACCAGAGCGGCCCGCCGGATCCGCCGGCGTAGAGCTCGAGATGGATCGGCGTGTACTTCAGCACCATCTCGGCGACCAGCAGGAGCAGCATGACTCCGGTGATGATCGACGCGATCTGGTAGAACTTCAGCGCACCGCGGATCGCCGGAAAGCTGGCGACTTTCGGTTCGGGCATGGGTCCAGTCTAGCCGGGGTGCGCAGACGTCGATTCAGGTGCCGGAGGGCGGGCGACCAGCAGCTCGCCATCGCCGCTGACCTCGAGGCGACCGGCCACTGCCGGCACCAGCACCGTCGCTCCCGCGGCGAGCGCCTGCCCGGCGAGGTCGACCGCACCAGCAGCCACGACGATGATCGCGAAGCCGGGAGAGAGCACCGCCGCGCCGTGCACCGGCATCCGCTCGAGACGGAAGTAGGTATTCGCATCGCGAGGGAAAACCGAGCCCGAAGCCGGAGCCGCATGGACGAGGGCTCCCCTCTCGGCGATGCTCCGCGCGGTGCGGTTCACGGCCGTGAGGGCGAGGTCGAAACCGAGTCCGAGGTGGCCCTCCCGCGGGCCGTCGATCGCGAATCCTTCCCATTCGAGGAGGATCGAGAGATCTTCGGGCTGCTGCAGCTCCAGCAGCAGAACGCCCGCGCCGATGGCATGGAGCTCGCCCGGCGGCACCCAGACCACGTCGCCGGGGCGCACCTCGATCTCGTGCAGCAGACCCAGGAGCGCGTCGACATCCTGACGGGAGACCAGCGCTCCGAGAGCCTCGGCCGTGATGTCCTCGCGCAGCCCGACGTGCACTGTGCCGCCCTCGAGGATGTACCAGGCCTCGGCCTTGCCGTGCGCCCGCCCGAGATGCGAGGCCGCGAAATCGTCATGCGGGTGGGCGTGAACGGGAAGACGCTGACCGGCATCGAGAAGCTTCACCAGCAGGCGGGCGTCCGCACCCCAGCGCTGCGCGTGGGCCTCCCCCAGCCAGGCGACCGGTTCCGCCCGGATAGCGTCGCGGAGCAGGCGCCCGTCGGGCAGCGTGGTCAGACCGAGGGTCTCCTCGCCTCGGATCGTCGTGGTGGAGCCGAGCCAGTCCTCCGGCTCACGGGGCGCGGACTCCCCTTCCCCACGGAACGCGGAGATGCGCGCGCCACCGCGGTAGAAGCGCTCCGCCGGGCGGTTGGACGGGAGGACGATCGGATTCATGCGTGCGCACCCTCGTGAGCATGGGCAGCGAGGAATCCCCCGACGAACGTGTCGCCGAGGCCGATCGTGGTGGGGGTCGCGACCTCGAGCGAGAAGGCGGCGACGCCCACGGCATCCGGAATCGCCGCCTCGATCGCATCGACGAGCGCCATGCCCTCCTCGTGCAGACGGAGGGTCGCTGTCTCCGCGGCATCCGCGGCCGAGAAGCCATCGCCGAGGCGATAGCGGGTCGCGGACACGCGCACCGCACTCTCCAGCGCCTCGCGATGCCGAGCAGCCTCCGGACCGATCGCCACCGCCCAATAACGGGTGTGCACGACCAGGGCGGGAACCGGGATGATCTCGCGGATCTCGTGGAGCGCAGCGATCACCGCGGCAGGGTCCAGCAGATCCACGGCCCGGCCGAGATACTCCTGCAGCTCGTCCTCGTTCATGCCGTAGACATCGATGTGCCGCAGCAGTCGGCTTCGCACCGTGGCGGCGAAGGAGCGGGTGTAGAAACCCGCATCCTCGTAGTAGACGAGGGCGCGGTCCGGGAGCTCGCTCATCGCCGCGCGGAGCTGATCCAGCCTCTGCACGAGCAGATCGTGATCCTGCATGGTGTTGAATCCGGAGACGAGGAAGGCGGATGCTTCGGCGAGAGCATCCGACAAATCCTCCGAGATCGCCATCGCACGGTTCGGCGGATCATTCGCGAAGATGAGCCGGTTGGCGCCGGGCGAGACGATCTCGCCGTCGACGAGCCGGATGCGCGCCCCGGCCGGGTACTGCACGATCAGGTGCGGATCCAGGGTGTCCTCCGTCGCGGACGACACGATCGTGATCGCGGAGGGCAGCAGCCGCCGCACGTTGTCGTCGATGCTCACCAGATGCTGAACGCTCGGGATGCCGAGGCTGTCGAGGACGAGCCCCGCCCTGACGCCGGTGCCGCCGAGCGTCACGTCGTACGAGAAGTGCGACGAGAAGCGCTCGACGACGTCGGAGGAGGCCACGAACCGCTCCGCACCCGTTCCGGCTGCGGCGAAGGCCAGGACCGTGACCAGGAGGGAGCGCTCGTCGACGACCGGTTCAGTGGTCGTGAGCTCGTCCCGGCGCACCGCATGCTCCGTCGCCAGCCGCTCGAGCACCGCGGCATCCCACCGCAGTTCGTAGTCGACGGTTCCGCCGAGCCCGAGCACGAGCTTCCTGCCCTCATCGCCCCTCATCCGTCGAGCGCCCTCCCTGGTCGAGTCGTCTGCGTCAGTACAGGCCGGCCTTGCCGTCTGCGCCGAACAGCTTGATCTTCTCAGCCGCCGTGGCCTTCATGGCGGCGATCGGCTCGGGCTGGATCGCGTTGGGCTCGCGCAGACGCTCGTCGGTGCCGAGCACCTCGCGCATGCGGTTGTGGTACGAGACCTTGATGTCGCTGGAGATGTTGATCTTGTTGACACCCAGCTCGACAGCGCGCCGCAGCTCGGAATCCGGGTTCGACGATCCGCCGTGCAGCACGAGCGGGATGCCGACGGCCGCCTTGATCTGCTCGAGCAGGTCGTGACGCAGCTCGGGGTTCTTCTCGGCCGGGTACAGACCGTGCGAGGTCCCGATCGCGATGGCGAGGCTGTCGACGCCGGTCTCCTTCACGAAGCGCACCGCGTCTTCCGGGTTCGTGTAGATGATCTCGGCGGCACCCGACTCACCATAACTGTCGTTGGCGCCGATGGTGCCGAGCTCGCCCTCGACCTGGATGCCCACCGCGTGCGCCGCCTCGACGACCTTGCGGGTCAGCGCGACGTTCTCGTCGAACGGCAGCAGCGACGCGTCGATCATCACCGACGTGAAACCGGCCTGGAACGCGGTGATCATCTGTTCGTACGTGCCGCCGTGGTCCCAGTGGATCGCGACGGGCACACTGGCGCGGTGTGCACGGGAGTGCATCGCAGGGATCAGATCGGTCGTGATGTGCGAGACCTCGTCGGGGTGGATCGCGATGATGACCGGAGCGTTCAGTTCCTCGCTGATGTCGATGATGCCGGTGAACATCGCCCAATCGCTGATGTTGAACGCCGGGATCGCGAAGTTGTTCTCGTTTGCGACGTCGAGGATGGATTTGCCGGTGTAGAGCACGTGTTTCTCCTGTTTCGTGATGGTCGAGGGTCCGGTCGGACGATGGTCAGCTCTTCACGGAGCCGGCGGTGAGCCCGCTGATGAAGTAGCGCTGGAAGATGAGGAAGAGGATCAGCACCGGGATCGACCCGAGCACGCTCATCGCCATGATCTGGTTCCACTCGTACGAGTGCTGGCCCATGAGGAGCTGGATGCCGATCGGCACGGTGCGCATGTCGATGGTGCGGGTCAGGGTCAGCGCGAACAGGTACTCGTTCCACGCGATCATGAACGTGTAGATGCCGACCGAGACGATGCCGGGCACGGAGATCGGCACGAGGATGCGCCACAGCGCGGTCATGGAGCCGGCGCCGTCGACCCGCACGGCCTCGTCGAGCTCCTTCGGCAGAGTGTTGAAATACCCGGTCATCATGATGATCGCGTAGGGCAGCGTGAACACCATGTAGGTGAGGATGAGCCCGGCGTAGGAGTTGTACAGCCCGAGGGCGACCATGAGCCCGAAGTACGGGATCAGCAGCGTGATGGGCGGGACGGCCTGCACGCTCACGATCACCACGTTGAGCACGCGCTTGCCGCGGAACTCGAACCGGCTGAACGCGTACGCCGCCTGGATCGCCACGATCAGCGTCAGCACGGTCACCGCGCCGGCCACGATGTAGCTGTTCAAGAAGAACCGCATCGTCTCGGGGTTGGTGAAGATCGCGATGTAGGCGTCGAACGAGAACGTGTCCGTGACCAGCCGCGGCGGCAGCTCGAAGATCTGCGTGTTGGACTTGAAGGAGCTGGACAGCATCCACAGCACCGGCCCCGCGGCGAAGACCGCGCCGATGAGGAGGCCGATGGTCAGGCCGGTCGTCGCGACCCGGCGCTTGCCCTTGACGGTGAGAGCCATGGTCAGTCCCTCGCTTTCTGGTGACGGACGTAGAACACGGCCAGGATCATCGACATCAGCAGCACGAGCACCGCAGAGGTCGCGGCGAGCGAGAAGTCGTACTTGGCGAAAGCCAGCTTGTAGGTGAAGGTGCTGAGCACCTCGGTGACGTCGATGGGTCCGCCGCCGGTGGTCATCCAGATGAGGGCGAACTGCTGCGAGGTCCAGATGAGGTCGAGCAGCACGAGGCTCACGATGATCGGACGCAGCTGCGGGATGGTGACGTTCCAGAAGCGCTGCAGGGCGCTCGCACCGTCGACGGTCGCCGCCTCGTTCAGCTCGTGGGGAATGCCCTGGAGTCCGGCGAGCAGGCTGACCATGAAGAACGGGTATCCGGCCCAGATGTTGATGAACGTGATCGTGCCGAGCGCGAGCTGCGGCGAGGCCAGCCACTCGATGTCGGTGTTGAGCAGGAAGTTGATGACTCCGTTCGGGGCGAGCAGCATGCGCCAGAGGACGGCGATCACGGCCACGGTGAACAGCCACGGAAGAACGTAGAGGGCGCGGAAGACCGCGCGGGCGGCGCCGTGGAGCAGTGTGCTGTTGAGCATCATGGCGAACCCGAGCCCCAGGATCAGGTGCGCGATCACACTGCCGATCGTGAAGACGAGGGTGTTGCCGGTGGCCTTCCAGAACCCCGGATCACCCAGGATCTCGACGAAGTTCGCGATGCCGACGAACTCGGGCGACTTGTTCAGGATGACATTGTCCTGGAACGAGTAGCCGATCACCATGACGATCGGCACGATCATCAGCACGAGCAGCAGGATGAGCGTCGGCGAGAGGAAGGCGTAGGACTCCGTGGTCTTGCGCAGCTGGCGGCGCCTGCGCGACAGCGGCGCTCCGGTGACGATCACCTCGGTGTCGTCGATCGTTCTGAGGCTCATGGGAACCGGTGCTCCTTGGTTGGTCGGGTGCCGCATCGCATCCGCGATGCGGCACCCCGTTCAGGTGGGAGGGCGGAGGGTCAGAACTCCGCCACCCAGGCCTCCTGCGCCTTCTTGAGCGCGTCGTCGATCGACTGCTGCCCGTCGAAGGCGGATTGCAGCTGCTCGCCGAGCTGGCGCATGAGCTCCTCCGCGACCGGCAGTCCGGTGAACTCGTTCGCCGGGTAGCCCGCCTGGTAGATCTCGAACGCCTTCTTGAACAGCTCGTCGTCGGCCACGAAGTCCGGCACCGACTTCGAGTTGCCGGGGAAGGCCTTGGCCATGGTCGACAGCTCGGAGTTGGTCTGCTCGCTCATCAGGAAGGAGACCAGCTTGAAGGCCGCTTCCTTGTGCTCGGAGTTCTCGGCCACGCCGATCCCCCACGAGGCGTAGGGAATGCCTCGTTCGCCCTCGTACCCGTCCTCGGCCGGGATCGCCGAGATCGAGAACTTCAAGTCGGGGTTGGTCTCGCGGATCAGGTTGATGTGCGCGAGCGAGTCGATCATCATGCCGGCGCGGCCGTTGGTGAACTCCTCGACCTTGTCCTGCTCCTTCATCGTGAAGGAACCGGAGGCGATGACGCCGTCGTCCCACAGGTCGCCGATGTAGTCGACGGCCGAGGTGACGTCGTCGTTCGTGAGGTCGGGCTTGCCGTCATCGAGCATTGTGCCGCCGGACGCCCAGGCCCATGACATGACGTCGTTCTGCACGCCGTTCGGCGTCTCGAGCGACAGCGGCAGGACCCAGCCGGACACGTCTCCGCCGAGGGCGGTGACCTTCGCCGCGGCATCCGCGAACTCCGAGCGGGTGGAGGGAGGGGCGTCGATGCCCGCCTGCGACAGGAGGTCGTCGTTCGTGAACATCGGGTAGACGAAGTTCACGACGGGGATCATGTAGGTGCTGCCGTCGACCTGGATCTGGCTGGCCAGCTCGCTGTCGTCGTAGTCGTTCTCCTTCATCAGCGCGGTCAGGTCCGCGATGACGCCCTGCGATGCGAAGTCGTTGACCCACGCGCCGTCGAGACCGACGACGTCGGGCATGGTGCCGGATGCGGCGCCGGCGAAGAGCTGCTCCTTGGTCGACGCGTACGGCCCGCTCACCAGCTTCACAGTGATGCCGGGGTTGTCGTCCTCGAACTGGTCGATGAGCGCGCGGAACTCGCCATCCGGCAGCTCCGGCTCCCACCACTGGGCGAACTCGATCGTCGCATCTCCGCCGTCGCCGCCGTCGCCGCCCGTGGCGGGTGCGCAGCCTGCCACGGCGAGGATGCTCACCGCCGCGGTCGCGGCACCGATGATGTTCCGGGTGCGCCTGCGCCCTCGTCCCACTGTGCTCATCACTTCTCCTCTTCGAGATCGTGCCGCATGACGCGCTTCAATGCTTGTTCATGCGGTTTTGAGCCATGTTATGCCGACATCTGCGGTTTCGTCAAGCAGTATTTCGGCCCACATCTGCTCTACTCCTCTATCAGGCCTGCCGGAAAAGCCGAAACGGCGGGCCTCGGCGATCTGCTGTTTTCTGCGGGACTATGCCGTGTTTGTGCAGCGAATGTGCTAAAGATAAGGTCATGGATGCTTCCGGAACGGCACGGCGCCGCCTCCCTGCGGGCAGGAAAGCCGATCTCGCCAGCTACGTCGAGCAGACGGGACAAGTCACCGTCAGCGACCTCGCCGAACATTTCGGAGTGTCCATCGACACGATCCGCCGCGACCTCGACCAACTCGATCGCGAGGGCGTGCTCGTACGCACGCACGGCGGCGCGGTGAGTTCCGCCAGTGGCCCGCTGAAGGATCGCGCGCTCGACGTGCGCATGCGCGTGCAGACCGAGGAGAAGGAGCGCATCGCCCGGATCGCCGCCGGACTGGTGGAGGACGGCTCCGTCATCATGCTCAACGCCGGCACCACGACCCTCGCGGTCGCGCGAGCGCTGCGGAACCATCACGACCTGACCATCGCCACGAACAACCTGCGGATACCCGGCGAACTCTCGCCGTCGGTCTTCCGCGACCTCTACGTGTTCGGCGGTGCGGTGCGCTCGATCACGCAGGCGACCACGGGACCGGTCACCTTCACGATGACGCCGGGAGGACCGGAGGTCGACATCCGCTGCGATCTGGCGCTCATCGCCGTCGGAGCGATCGACGAGGCCGGGTACTCGACATCGAACCTCGGAGATGCCGCGATGATGTCCGAGATGATCCAGCGCGCCGAGCGCACCGCGATCCTCGCGGACTCCACCAAGATCGGTCGGCGCTTCTTCGCGCAGATCGGCCGGCTCGACCGCGCGGACTACCTGATCACGGATGCTCCCCCGCCCCCGCTGATCGCCGCCGCCCTCGCGCAGGCCGACGTGCAGGTGCTCATTCCCTGATCCGGCGGCCACCTGCGTCCGCACGACGAAGGCCGCCGGGATCTCTCCCGACGGCCTTCGTCATGTCATCCGGCGAGTGGGATCACCACCACCCGTTCAGGAGGTCCCAGAGCCAGTCCAGGATGTCGCCGATGATGCCGCCGATGCCGCCGGCGCGGTTGACGGTCACCGTGGCCGTGGCCTCGTCACCGTCGGCCTGCGACACCGCGACCGTGTATTTGCCCGGCTGCGTCTTCTTCGGCACCGTGACTTTGGTGCTGAAGGAGCCGTCGTCGCCGACCTGGACCGTTCCGACCTCGACCGGCTGGCCCTTCTTCGGCCGCAGCTCCACCGTCACCGTCTCACCGGGCTGGTAGCCCTCACCGGTGATGGCGAGCTTCTTGCCCGCCGTCACCTTCGAGGAGCCGAGGTCGATCGTGCCGGCGAACTCTCCCTCACCGGCGATCGTGAAGGGCACCTGAACCGTCGTCCCCGTCCCGGCGACGGCGACGGTGAGCGACTGCTCCCCGAAGACGCCGGAGGGCACCGTGAACGTGAGGCTCGCGCGTCCGACCTCGTCCGTCGTGTCGACGACGGACGGATCGATCGCACCGGCGGCGAGCTGCGTGTCGCCCAGCGAGAGAGACACCTCACCCGGAGCCGGCTCGCCCGCGCTGAACGCGAGGGACGAGAGCGACACCGTCACCTGGTCGCCGGCGCTGTAGCCGTCGGCATCGGCCGGGCTGACCGCGACACCGACCGCGCGCTGCGCGTAGTCAGGGTTCGCGGTCTTGTTCTCGTCGAACCAGTCGACCATGGACTGCAGGTCGATCTTGCCGGTGTCGCGCTTGCCCGCCCCCTCCTTGAAGGTGAAGAAGTTGTCTCCACCCGCCGCGAGGAACGAGTTCGCCGCGACGTTGTAGTTCGCCGCAGGATCGATGGCCGTGCCGTTGAGGGTGATCGAGGTGATGCGCGAACCCTGTGCCGCCGTGGGGTCGTAGGTGTAGACCAGCCCCTCGGAGACGCCGAGCTTCAGGAACGGCCGCGCGGATCCCGCCGGCTGCCACTGCTCCTCGAGCACGCCCTTCAGCTGCGCACCCGTCAGGGTCAGCGTCACCAGCGTGTTGGCGAACGGCTGGACCGTCGCCGCCTCGCGATAGGTGACGTTGCCGTCGGGGTCGGATGCTCCACTCGAGGCGTAGGTGAGGTTCGCCCGCAGCCCGCCCGGGTTCATCAGCGCGATGTCGGCGCCCGTCGACCACTTCTGCACGTCGGCGACGAAGTTGCCGATGGTGGACTCGCCACCGCGGTTCTCCGTCTTGCCGTCGCTCTGACGCGCGCGGTTGAAGTCGGCCGCGATGTCGCCCACCTTCACGGCGCCCAGCACGTCGGCCTCGGCCTTCGCCTTGGCCACGATGTCGGCCACTGCGGGGACGGCCGGGTAGAGCGGCTTGCCCGCAGCGGTGAGGGGCTTGATCTCGTTGGTGATCGAGATCAGGTCCTTCGACTTCGCGTCGACCTGGATGTTCATCAGGCCGAGGTTCTCGCCGTACTGTCCGGCGGAGATCACCGGGCGCCCGTCGATGACGTGGTTGTACGCGAGGTGCGTGTGTGCCGAGACGATCGCGTTCACGTCGTCGTCCACGCCGTAGACGATCTCGCCGAGCGGGGACTCCGGAGTGATGCTGGCCACATCGACGCTCTCCGCGCCCTCGTGCACGAGGAGGATGACGACATCCGCCTCGCCGTTGGCCGCGTCGCCGTCGCGCAGGTCGTCGGCCACCGCGTTCACGGAGTCGACGATGCTGCGGACCTCGAGGTCCTTGATGCCCTCGGGCGAGACGAGCGAGTCGAGGTCTTCGGTGACGGCACCGACGAATCCGACCTTGACGCCGTCGAGCTCCTTCACCCAGGCCGGTGCGAGCGCGGGCTCTCCGGTCTCGGTGACGAACACGTTCGACGAGATGTACTCCCAGTCAGCGCGCTCCTGCACCCGGTCGCGCAGGTCTTCCCAGCCCTGATCGAACTCGTGGTTGCCCGCGGCGCTGACGTCGAGACCGGCGGCGTTCAGCGCGTCGATCGTCGGGTTGTCGTCGTTGATGAACGAGGTGAACGTCGAGGCGCCGATCAGGTCGCCGACGCCGGCGAAGATCGTGTTCGGGTTCTCCTCACGGAACTGCTGCACCGCGCCGGCGACGACCGCGGCACCCGCCGCAGCCCCATCTGCCTCGATGCGGCCGTGGAAGTCGTTCATCGTGACGACGTCGATGCTCACCGGCGGGATCTCCGAGGAGACGCCGACGATGATCGGGTCGTGGTCGCTGGAGCGGTAGGGGGTTCCCTCCTCGGTGGCGCCGTACGCGTAGCCGCGGTCGCTCCACTCCGGCGAGTTGATGCCCCACACGCCCGCGCCCGTGATGGACGCGGCCAGCGACGGCGACGCGATCACGTGGTCGAGCGAGCCCAGTTCGCCATCGAACGTGTAGGTGTACTGACCCGCCGCCTTGTCGGCGACCAGGTCGCTCCACCCCTTCGAGGTGAACACGTCGATCGGGTCTTCCTTGCCGTAGGCGTTGAAGTCGCCGATCAGCAGCATGTCGCCACTGCCGGCGGTCTCCTCGAGCTCGGCGGTGAAGGCCAGCAGGGAGTTCGCCTGCTTCACGCGGTCGGCGTTGAAGAAGCCCTGACCGTCGGCCGGCTCCGCGCCAGCGCCGTCCGGCGGCGACTTCGACTTGAAGTGGTTCGCGACCACGGTGACCACGCGTCCGTCGATGTCGAACGCCTGGGCGATCGGCTCACGGGCGTTGCCCCAGACGGTCTCATCCGTGACGGTCGCGCTGTCGCCCACCGGGGAGACGGCATCCTTCTTGTAGATGATCGCGTTGGTGATGTAGTCGGTCGTGGCGGCACTGTTCAGCGCCGCGGGCGTGGGCACGTAGTCCCACACCTCGCTGCCGGCATCCGCATTCAGCCCGGCGACGAGGTCCTTGAGAGCCGAGTCGACGGGCTTGCCCAGCTTGACCGAGTTCTCGATCTCCATGAGCGAGACGATCTCGGCATCCAGCCCATTGATCGCCGCGACGATCTTGGACTTCTGGATGGCGAACTGCGCGGCGTTCGCCGCACCGCGCGCATCCGAGTTCTCGGACTTCAGCGTCGTGAAGTAGTTGTAGACGTTGAACGACGCGACCTGGGCGTCGCCGCCGACCTCGGGGGCCGATTCGGTGCGCGGGTTGGTCGCCTCGAAGCCGACCTTGAGGTCTGCCGACGAGGAGTCGTCGATCGGAACGGTCGGCTGCAGCCGCCAGTCGTCGAAGCCCCACTGCAGCACATATCCGTTGTCGCCGAAGTCGACGGTGTCGCCGTTGCGAACGACCGCGTCCTCCGTGAAGTACGGCTGGTCGCCGGGGTGACCGCTGTTGGTGACCTGGATGGACCAGCCGTCGTCGAGCAGCACCCGGTTCGCCCGGTTCGCCGCAGCGATCGCCGCGGCGGCTTCTCCCGGACGCGTGGTCTCGGTGCTCTTGACGTTGAGCTCTGCCCCGGCGTTCAGCCACAGCGTGCCGAAGTTGAAGAGCTGGTGGCTGGAGGCGAGACGGTAGGTGCCTTCGGGCGCGACGTACATGTTCTCGTACTGCTCGCGGGCGGCGCCGACGACCGTGTCTGCGAGCGGCGTGACCGCGGGAACACCCGCTCCTGCCGCGAGCACCTCGACGTCGGCCACGGTGCCCGGGTTGATCTGCGTCTGACCGAAGTACTCGCTGACCGTGCCGGTCACCGAGACGAGGTCGCCGATCTGGAGCGACGGTGCGAGCGCGTTCAGGAAGACGAACACGCCGTCGGATGCTCCGGGCGTGGCATCCGCTGCCCCGCCCGAGCCCTGCGCCTGGACGACGATGCCCTTGTAGCCGCCGGTGCGGTAGTCGGCGGTGACGACACCCTCGACCTGCACGGTCTCGCCGTTGAGCGGCGACACGTCGGTCGTGCCCTGCACCTCGGCGATCGTCGCGGGCGTGGGGTCCGTGACAGGACCCGGGTCGGTCCCACCCGAGTTCTGCGGGGTGATGGTCGCCGACAGCGTGAAGTCCGCGCGGTTGTCGTCGGTGTCGATGCCGTCGGTGCGGTTCAGCGACTTGACGTCGGTGTTGCCGGTCGGCGGAGTCGCCGCAGACGTCTCGAAGGTGTTCGAGGTGCCGTAGCCCAGCAGGTCGATCACGCCGTCGACGCCCGCGACCGAGCCGGGCGTGAGGGTGACCGCGGCGGTGCCGTCGACGAGAGCGAGCGTGCCGTTGGTGCCGCTCGGCGTCAGGGTGCTGACGGCATCGGCGGCGGGCAGCTCGGCGCCGTTCGCGCCGTTGCTGTTGCCCTGCACGAGGTAGTGGCCGCCGGCGGGGATGACACCGGTGAGCGGTGCCACGCCGTTCGCGGCGCCGGTGCCGGTCGCCGAGCGGTACTGGAGCGACATGCCGTCGAGGGTGATGGGAGCCGAGGTCGGGTTGTACAGCTCGACGAACTTGTTCTTGAAGGCCGCTCCGGCGCTTCCTCCGGAGAGGTACGCCTCGTTGATCACCACCCCGTCTCCTGCGGGATCGGCGAACGCGGGCACGGCGGTCAGCGAGCCGAAGCCCAGGGCTGCCACACAGGTCACGGCGAGAGCGCCGACGCGCCCCCTGTTTCTACGGTGCGAGACGGGAGCCATGCGGTTCCCGTCGTCTGGAGCGGACATCATCGGTGCTGTCTCCTCGGTCGGTCGTGCGACATCTCTCATGAATCTGTCACGGCGCGCACCGGGGTCTCCCAGCCCGCACACATGTTGCGAGCATACGAAGCGGTTCGGACATCCTCAATGGAGTTTCCCGATTGGACACCGATCGCTCACCGGATGGCCGCAGCGACCCCCGACGAAGGTCCATATACCGGCATCTCGGCGCGCAGGTGCGCACCCGGTTCCGCGCAGATGCGCGTGTGATCAGGCCGTTTCCGCGGCGCGTGCGTCTTCGAACTCCTCGACCTCGCGCTCCCAGGCATCCTTCGCGAGGCGGTACCAGAGATAGAAAGCGAAGCCGGCGAAGATCGCCCACTCGACCGCGTAGAAGATGTTCAGCCAGTTGACCGGCGACTGCTCGTCGGGGGCAGGAGACGAGATGTCGGCCAGCCCGGCGGTGGCGGCGATGGACGCCAGGTACGGGCGGTAGACATCGAGCTTCTCGGTGTCGTGCCAGCGGCTGAGGAGCGCCGCGGTCGACATGCGGTCCAGCCGCTCGGGCTCGCTGCGCGGCGGGACGCCCGGCCCCTCGTCGGAGATGATGCGACCGCTGATCACGACCTCGGCGCCGTCGGCCTGCGCGTCGAGCTCTGCGACGGCTGCATCCGCCGTCTCGCGGTCGGGGGCCCAGCCGATCGCGACCGCGATGGAGGTGCGATCCGCCACACGCAGTTGCCCGGTGACCCAGTACCCTTCGACGTCGTCGTTGAATCTGCTGGAGACGACCACGAAGTCCCCGGCGACCCAGGTTCCGGACGTCTCGACACGCTGACCGACCAGCGGCTCCGGGAGGTACTCCCCCGGCGCCACGACGTCGGTCAGCGGCTGCACCTGCTCGGTCGCGCCCGGCTCCGGCGGATCGGTCTCGATCGCCCGCTCCAGCTGCCACTGCCCCAGCCACGCGAAGACCCCGGCGACGACGAGGCACAGCAGCAGCATCCCGATCCACCGTCCCCGGAGCATGACCTCACGGAGGGTCGGCGGGAACTGCGCGGGAATCGACACGGTGCGGCGCGGAGCCTCAGGCCTCGTACGGTGCGAGCACGACCTCGACCCGCTGGAACTCCTTGAGGTCGGAGTAGCCGGTGGTCGCCATCGACTTGCGCAGCGCGCCGATGAGGTTGGCAGTGCCGTCGGCGACGGGTGCGGGACCGTACAGGATCTCCTCGAGCGTGCCGATGCCGCCCACCTCGACACGGTGGCCGCGCGGCAGCTTCGGGTGGACCGCCTCGGGTCCCCAGTGGAAGCCGCGACCCGGGGCGTCGGTGGCGCGGGCGAGCGCGACCCCGAGCATGACGGCGTCCGCCCCCATCGCGAGCGCCTTGACGATGTCACCGGACGTGCCGACGCCGCCATCGGCGATCACGTGCACGTAGCGGCCGCCGGACTCGTCGAGGTAGTCGCGACGCGCAGCCGCGACGTCGGAGACCGCGGTCGCCATGGGCGCGTGGATGCCGAGCGTCGCACGGGTCGTCGACGCCGCTCCCCCGCCGAACCCGACGAGGACTCCAGCAGCGCCGGTGCGCATGAGGTGCAGCGCGGCAGTGTAGGTGGCCGCACCGCCCACGATGACGGGGACGTCGAGGTCGTAGATGAACTTCTTGAGGTTCAGGGGCTCCGCCACGCTGGAGACGTGCTCGGCCGACACCGTGGTGCCGCGAATCACGAACAGGTCGACGCCGGCAGCGGCGACGGTGTCGTAGTGCTCCTGCGTGCGCTGCGGGGTGAGGGATCCGGCCACCGTCACGCCGGCGTCACGGATCTCGGCGAGGCGGCGGGTGATCAGCTCGGGCTTGATCGGCTCGGCATAGAGCTGCTGCATGCGGACCGTCGCCTCGGCGTCGTCGAGTCCCGCGATCTCCGCCAGCAGCGGCTCCGGGTCTTCATAGCGCGTCCACACGCCTTCGAGGTCGAGCACGCCGAGACCGCCCAGCTGTCCGAGCATGATCGCCGTCTGCGGGCTCACGACCGAGTCCATCGGCGCCCCCAGCACGGGGATGTCGAAGCCGAAGGCGTCGATCGTCCATGCGGTCGAGACATCCTCGGGGTTGCGCGTGCGCCGTGACGGCACCACCGCGATGTCGTCGAACGTGTACGCGCGGCGTGCGCGCTTTCCTCGGCCGAGCTCGATCTCCATGGTCACCCGACCAGCCTACCCGGCGCTCGGTGAAGACCGTTGCGGAGCCGTCCGGGCTTCCGGCGACTCAGCGAGCACGCGCCACCCGCCGCTCGTCCCATACCGGCTCGTCGGACTCGTAGACCTCGCCGTCGGAGCCGAAAACGAGGAACCGGTCGAACGATCGGGCGAACCAGCGGTCGTGGGTGACCGCGAGGACCGTCCCCTCGAAACGGGCGAGGGCCTCCTCGAGGGCCTCCGCCGACTCGATGTCGAGGTTGTCGGTCGGCTCGTCGAGCAGCAGCAGCGTCGCCCCGGAGAGTTCGAGCAGCAACACCTGGAATCGCGCCTGCTGCCCACCCGACAGCGACTCGAACGTCTGCTGCGCCTGACGCACGAGGCCGTAGCGATCGAGCGCTGAACTCGCGGCATCCCGCGGCATCCCGGCGCGCCGATCGTCACCCCGGTGCAGGATCTCGAGCAGAGTGCGCCCGACGAACTCCGGATGCGCGTGCGTCTGCGCGAAGAGCCCGGGCACGACGCGCGCACCCAGCGTGGCCGTTCCCGCGTGCGCCACCTCGGCGAGCTGTTCGCCGGTCGAGGTGACGTGCCCCCGCGTCGCGTCGGGGTCGCTGCCGCCGCGCGCCAGCAGCCTCAGGAAGTGCGACTTGCCGGAGCCGTTGGACCCCAGCACCGCGACACGGTCGCCGTACCAGACCTCCGCGTCGAAGGGCTTCATGAGCCCCGTGAGCTCGAGGCGCTGCGCGACGACAGCCCGTTTGCCCGTGCGGGAGCCCCGCAGACGCATGTCGAAGTCCTGTGCGGGCGGACGCTCTTCCGGCGGCCCGGCCTCCTCGAACTTGCGCAGGCGCGTCTGCGCCGCCTGGTAGCGCGAGGCGAAGCCGTCGTTCGCGGACGCCTTGACCTTGAGGGTCGCGACCAAGGTGCGCAGCTTCTCGTGCTGCTCGTCCCACCGCCGGCGCAACTCGTCGAGCCGGTCCATCCGGTCGGTGCGGGCCTGGTGGTAGGTCGCGAAGCCGCCGCCGTGCACCCAGGTCGTGGCTCCGGCGGCACCGGGTTCGACCGTGATCAGCCGGTCGACGGCGCGTGCGAGCAGCTCCCGATCGTGCGACACGAGGAGCACGGTCTTGGGCGTCTGCCGTAACTGCTCTTCGAGCCAGCGCTTGGTCGGAACGTCGAGGTAGTTGTCCGGCTCGTCGAGCAGCAGCACCTCGTCCGGTCCCCGGAGCAGCGCCTCGAGTGCCAGGCGCTTCTGCTCGCCGCCCGAGAGTGTCGTGAGTTCGCGGTACCGCGCCCGCTCGAACGGCACGCCGAGCGCCGCCACCGTGCACTGGTCCCACACGGTCTCGTGCTCGTAGCCGCCGGCATCCGCATATTCCGCGAGCGCGGACGCGTAGGCCATCTGCGTATCGTGCGCGTCGTCGGCGATGAGGGCGTTCTCCGCGGCCTCGAGCGCTTCCGCCGCGATCCGGATGCGCAGTGGGGCGACGCGGACCAGCAGCTCGTGCACGGTCTGCCCCGGTTCGCCGTGACCGACGAACTGGTCCATGACGCCGAGGCCGCCGTCGATGGTCACCACGCCGTCGTCGGCGGGCTGATCACCCCGGATGATCCGCAGCAGCGTCGTCTTGCCGGCGCCGTTCGGCCCGATCAGCGCACTGGTCGATCCTGCGCCGACCCGGAACGTCGCCTCGTCGAGAAGCGGTCTGCCGTCGGGGAGCGTCAGCGAGACTCCCGAGACATCGATGTAGCCCATGGTGCGTGGCCGTCCTTCCGCCCGCACAGCGAGCCGACCAGGCTATCAGGCCCGGCGCTGCGCAACCGAATCGGTCACGGACGCAGCTGCACGATGTGCTCGGACTCGCCCCACGCCCGATCAGCCGTGAGCACCGTCGCCTCGATGCGCTGTGCCAAGGCCAGGCACAGCCGATCGCCGAGCGAGAGACCGCTGCCCCGACGCCACATCGCTGCCGCCGTCTCGGCGTCTTCCCGCGACAACGGTTCGATCGACAGGTCGTAGCTGAGGAGCAGACCCGATGCGACGCCCCAGTCGGCGCCGGCCGCCTGGACCTTCTGCGCGACCTCCGACCAGTTCGCCGTTCCGACGATGGCTCCGTCCAACTCCTCCTCGACTCGGTCGGCGCCGGCCTCACCCTGCAGGAAGGCGAGCAGCGCGGAGGCATCGAGGACGATCACGCGGCGGTGTCCTCGGCCTCCGCCGCGGCGCGACGTTCGGCGAGGAGCGCCGCGAGCGCATCGCTTCCGTCAAGTTGCGCCCGGACCAGAGCCTTGGCCTGCTCGCGCGTGACCAGTATGACTCCGCCGTCGGTCTCGATCATGAGCAGCCGAACCCCTTGGTCCCAGTGCTGCCGCGATCGGAGTTCAGCGGGAACGACGAGACGACCCCGATCCCCCATCGGCGCTACGAAAGTGGTATCCATGAATCAACGGTACCACTGAGGGTAAACGAGTGGGCATCCGCGGATCGTGAGAGCCCCCTGGATCTCACTCGGCGCGACTCAGCGTCTGCAGCACCTCGGTCCGCGGAGCAGACGGCAGGACGAACCGGAACTCGGTGCCCACTCCCTCCTCGCTGCTCACGTCCATCGTGCCGCCGTGGGCGAGGACGATCGCGCGGGTGATGGTCAGCCCCAGACCGACGCCGGGCACGGCGTTTCGGGTCGCCGTCGATGCGCGGAAGAACCGGGTGAACAGCATCTTCTGCTCGTCTTCCGGGATGCCGACGCCCGTGTCGCGCACCGACAGCTCCACGCCGCCGTCGACCGTCCGGAGCCGTGCGGTGACGTTCCCTCCGCGCGGTGTGAACTTGATCGCGTTGGAGAGGAGGTTGTCGAGTGCTTGACCCATCCGCCCGGCGTCGACGAGCAGGCCCAGCGGGGCTTCCGGAACCTCCGCGGTGAGGGTGATTCCCTCGCGCTGCGCGTGCGGTCCCGCCGATGCCACGGCGGAGCGCACCAGCTCGGCGAGGTCGGTGTCCGAGCGGTCCAGCGGGAACCGTCCCGACTCGACCTGGGCCGTGAAGAGCAGGTCGCCGACGAGGTTGAGCAGTCGCTGGGCGTTGCGCTCGATGATGCCGACGAACTCCTGCTGGTCCGCGGTGAGCGGCTGCCCCGGATCGTGCTGGAGCAGATCGAGGAACCCGATGATCGCGCTCAGCGGGGTCCGCAGCTCGTGCGAGATCATCCCGACGAACTCGTCCTTCATGCGTGCGACCTCGACGGCCTTGCTCTCGTCGGTGACCACCAGCAAGTACCCCTGCTGTCGTCCTGCGCCGTCCCGATACGGGCTGACGGTCACTCTGGCCGGCACCGAACTGCCGCCGGCCGTCACGACATCGACGTCGCGCTCGATGCTCTGATCGCCGTCGGCGCCGTCGAACAGGGCCCGAAGCCCCGGAGGGAGTTCGGACGGGTGATCGGCGCGCTGCTCGATCGTGCAGTCGCTCGCGAGCACGGTGAGGGAGGTCTCCGAGAAGATCCGGTCGACACGCACGTCCTGCGTCGCCTCGGCCGCCGTAAGTCCGAGCAGTCTTTCCGCTCCCGGATTCCAGGCCGTGACCACGCCCCGCAGGTCCGTCGCGATGACGGCCTGAGCGGTGATCGACGACCACAGGCCCTCGTACGACTCGACGAGTGAGCGGAACTGGTGCTCCTTCTCCCGCAGCTGCACGATCATCTTGACATTGTCGGCGAGCGTGGCCGTCCGCTCTGTCACCAGCTCCTCGGCCTGTTCGGCGCGCACGCGCTGCTGCCGCGAGAGCTCGTTGACGACGGCCGCCACGGCGGCGAACACGAGCGGCCCGACCACGCCGCGCAGCCAGTCGACGGAGCTGCTGGGCGGATCGGCGAAGTACGGCATGAGCAGCGCGAGCGAGGTCAGACCGCCGACCACGAAGACATAGCGGATGCCGGGGGCGGCGGCGATCCACACGGTCGGCAGCAGCACCAGAGAGGAGAAGAGCGAACCGGCCCCGCCGGTTCCGGCGCGGAAGAGGCCGAGACCGACGATGTCGATCATCGGGATGAGCAGCACGATCCAGCCGTCGTGCACCCGCCGAGCGCTCAGTACCCCGGCCTGCACGGTCGCCGCCAGGACGATCGCGATACCCAGGATCGCCGCGCCGAAGTGGGTGAACGGCAGATCGGCGTTGAGCCAGGTCAGCAGCCCGGCGACGACGGCCGCGATGAACGTCGGCGCCTGCTTGACCAGCGGGCTCGGGTTGTCGAAGACCTGGTACCAGCGGTTCTCGGCCCGATCCAGCGGCGTGGCCCTCATCGCGGCATCCTGTCGAGGATCGCGCGCAGGTCCGCGCCGGTGATCGGCTTCGGCAATGCGGCGTCGGCGGGCGGGTAGTCGGCGGCATCGAGGACAGAGCTGATGACGAGGAAGCATCCGGGAAAGCGCTCCTGGACGAGCCGCGCGCACTCCTGCCCGGAGATCCCGGGGAGCAGCAGGTCGATCACCGCGAGCACCGGTTCGATCTCGGCGAAGGCGGAGATCGCGGATTCCGCATCGGCCACGGCGAACACGTCGAAGCCGGCACGGTCGAGGTGGCGGCGGAGCAGCGCGACCTGATCGTCAGCGTCTTCGACGACGAGGGCCAGCGGCCTCCCGCTCATCGGAGGAGCAGCTCTCGCACGACCACGATCACGATCACGACGCCCAGGGCGAGGAGCGCCTGCGGCACGAGACGGCGTTCACGACGGGCATCCGCAGCGACCTCCTCCACCTCGGCTTCTTGCGAGGGTGCTTCGGTCATGAGTCGACCCGTCCGATCTTCTCGGTCTTGATCCACGAGGCGTCGGCGCGACGCCACTCCTTGAAGTACGAGTCCACGGTGATGGCGCAGAGCAGCGATCCGTAACCGCAGACGTAGAGCAGGAGCCCCGCGAAGAAGCGCCCGCCGGGGAGGGGCTCCACGGCGCGGGCGAGCCAGATGCCCAGCATCGAGATCGGCCCCCAGAGGTAGAAGACCACCGCCCAGAAGAATCTCGTCTCGTCCGTCAGCGGGAGCCCGAGCTGCGTCAGAGCGCCCTCGAACAGCCAGGGGAACAGCGCGAAGGCCATCAGGATCAGGGCCCCGAGTCCGGGGAACATGATCGCCTCCCGCCACGACTGCCGACCGATCCGCGGGTCGAGCTGAACCGCGTAGAGCATCGAGAACAGGTAGATGCAGGCGGCCGAGATCCACATGAAGCGGAACACGAACTCCGCGATGTCGCTGTGCAGCACCAGCAGCACGAGCATCGCCGCCGCCGCCAGGAGCATGAACGCGGGCAGCAGCAGGATCGTGAACCACGCGAGACCGAACGGGATGCTGCCGAGGTTGTGGTCGCGGCTCGGCCGGAACCACAGCTTGCGGTAGATCGCGGTGAGCTGCACGTTGCCGCGGGCCCAGCGCAGCCGCTGCTTCCAGAGACTGTCGACGGTGCGCGGCTCCTCGGCGAGCACCACCGCGTGCGGCTCGAAGACCATGCGCCGCCCCTTGAGCTGCCCCTCGAACGTCGTCATGGTGTCTTCCGCGAGGGTGCCGGTGGGGATCCGCCCGCCGATCGCCTCGAGGTTCGCGCGAGAGTGCAGCTGCGCCCCGCCGGCGAGACACGCGATGGCACCGCCGACGTTCTGGGTGCGCCGGGCGGAGAGCTGCCCGATCACGTACTCGATGGCGATGAAGCGCGTGAGGTAGTTGCGGTCCCGGCTGCCCTCGGCGATGTAGGCCGTGACGGCGCCGACCTTCTCGTCGGCGAGATGCCGGCTGAGCTTGCGCAGGGAGTCCCTGGCGAAGATCACGTCGGCATCCATGATGAGCACCGCCTCGGCCCACTCGTCCGCGAGGATCACGTCGAGGCCGTGGTTCAGAGTGTGCGCCTTGCCCTCGCCGCCCTTGTCGCGGCGGAGGTGCACGACGCGACCCGGATACGCGGCTGCCTTGGCCGTCACGATGTCGGGGGTGTCGTCGGTCGAGGCGTCGTCGACGACGAAGATCCGCAGCCGCTCGGCCGGGTACTCGAGCTGCAGCAGCCGCTCGATGGCCGGTCCGATCACGAGCCCCTCGTTCCACGCCGGGATCACGACGGCGATGTTCGGGTGGTACGGCGCCGCCTTCGGGTAGTGGTTGCGGAACGCGTGCACTGGGAGCATCAGGAACTGCAGACCGGTGTTGATCACCGGCAGCGTGCCGATGAAGACGCACAGCAGCAGGAAGATGACCAGTGCCGTCTCGAGCCAGGTGAGATCGGCCATCACGACGCCTCCCCCTCCTGAAGCAGCGCCGTCACCCGCGTGTACCGTCCGACGTCCGAGGCCAGGTGGCTGTCGGTCGATGCGACGATCCCCGCGCCCGCTCGGCGCAGCGCGGCAAGGGAGCGGATGCCGGGGCAGCCCCACTTCTCGTTCACCTCGACGAGCGTGTCGGTCGCCGCCGCCGCGCGCGCCCAGGTGTCGATGCGCTCGTCGCCGAGGTCGTCCTCGGACAGGCCGATCTTCGGGAGGATCGAGAAGCAGTGCGCGAGCTGGTTCCCGGGGTAGCGCTGCATCGACGCGATCAGCGCTTCGACCAGCTGGTCGAGGACGTCATCGTGCGCCCAGCCCTCGGCGATCCGCTCGCGCACCGCCGTCGGTCCGAGCGGGCCGTCGACCCCCGGAAACTGGTGATCGGCGATCAGGATCCGGTCGATGCCGGTGGGAAGAACGGGGATGTCCAGCGTGCCCGAGGAATCGAGGATCTTCGCCTCGACTCCGCTCAGCACGGTCAATCCATCCGGCACGACAAGCGCACGGACGGCGGCGAGGTACTCCGGAACCCAGGCGGTGCTGGTCCGCACATGATCGACGAGGCGCACGGTCGAGAGCCCGGCGGCCGCGGCTGCGGCGACGTTCTCCTCGAGGGTCGACACGGCATCGTCCGAGAACGTGGAGTGCACGTGGTGATCCCCGCGCAGAGCCGGATGGCTCACAGTTCCTCCTGATGCCCCGCGTGATCGGAGACGAGCAGATCCTCGACCTCCACGATCACGTCCTCCAGGAACCGCACCGAGGCGACCTCCCGGAACGGGACCGACGCGGGCAGCTCGCGACCCAGGAAGAGGTCGGCGACGAGCGAGGGGATGTCGACGCCCGCCGCGATCGTGAGCGGGAGCGCACCGGGGAATCGCGGATTGACCTCGAGCAGCACGGCGCGACCGGTGCGATCGCGGCGGAGCTGCACGTTCGCGACACCGACGAGCCCGATAGCCCGGGCGATCGCCGCCGCCGTGTCCTCGAGCTCGGGATCGCGGACGGTCTGCCCGGCGATGGCCACACCCGAGTCGACTCTGGCGCGCGTGCGCGGCACGGCAGCCACGACGTGGCCCGCGGCATCCGCGATGACGTCGACGGAGTACTCCTCGCCGGGCAGGAAATCCTGCACGATGAGTCCTTCGTCGGTCGGCAGCGCCTCGAGCGCCGCCCGATCGGGGACCATGCGGATGCCGCGACTGCCGGCGCCCTGCCGGGGCTTGGCGAAGACGGGGAACTCCCAGTCGACGGCTTCGGCGTCGGGTCCGGCGAGGACGGTGCGCGGGGTGCGGCCGGTGGCCGCGCAGCGCTCGGCGAGCGCCATCTTGTCGAGCGCGGTGTTCAGCGTGTCCGCAGAGGGCGCGGCCAGCACCGCGGGAGCCAGTTCTTCCCGGCGATCCGCGAGGGCGATGAGCTCGACGTCGACCGTCGAGATCACGAGATCCAGCGCGTCCTCTTCGACCATCCGGGCGATGGCGGGCACGAAGTCCTCGTCCCTGCCGGGCGGCACGAGGCGTCGCTGCGCCGGCGGGACCAGGTAGATGCCGCTCGCCCAGCCGTCCATGTCGGCGGCGAACACGGTCAGGTCGTCGCGGCCGAGCAGCGACCGGATCACGGCGACTCCGGCGGGGCCACCCGCACCGGTCACCAGCACTCGCTTCGTCATCAGCTCTCTCTTCTCGTGAGTTCGTGGGCGCCGACGAACTCCGCCGTCTCGCGCACCACCTCCAGCGGCTCCACGGCCATGCCGCCGCCGAAGCGGGACCAGTACCGTGCGGTGGCGGTGACGAAGCCGGGCTCGAGGTAGTCCCGGCTCGCCGTCTGCGAGCGGAAGCGCTCGAGGAGCTGAAGCTTCTGCTCGAGATATTGGTCGATGCGGACGAAGCGCGTGGGGCGGAAGTCGATCGTCGCCGAGGGGCTCTGGTAGCACGCGACGGTGCCGACTCGGCGCGTGGCCACGATCGTCGCCTCGCTCACGGCCCGGTGGTCCTGGTGCCGATCGTGACTCGAGTGGGTGTAGACGATGGTCGGCTCGATCTCGCGCACGACCTCCTCGATCAGACGAACGGTCGCACCGCCGCCGGAGATCTCGGTGTCCACGAGATCCTTGACGAACAGTCGTGCGCCGAGCATGTCGGCTGCCGCGAGCGATTCGCCCTGCCGGCTGTCGGCATCGCCGCCACGAGCTCCGCGAGACAGGGTGAGGATCGTGATCTCATCGCCGCCCTGCGCATGGGCCGCGAGCAGTCCCCCGACGCCGATCTCGACGTCGTCCGGATGTGCACCGATCGCCAGCACCCTTTCCTTCGGACGGCCCTCTTCACGACGGCGCCGGCCTTCTTCGACGAGCCGGGTGACGGCCTCGACCAGCTTCGCGTTGTCGAGCGGCTTGGTGAGGAACTCGTCGGCCTGCGCGCGCAACGCGGAGACGGCGTACTCGACCGAGACGTGCGCGGTCATCACGATCACCGGGACGCTCGGAACGGTGCGGCGCAACTCCGCGAGCAGCTCCAGCCCGCTGAGTCCGGGCATCTCGATGTCGGTGACGACGACGTCGGGTCGCATCGCGGCCACCCGCTCGATCGCGGCCTGGCCGTCCGAGGCGACTTCGACGATGCAGCCGGCTCGGCGCTCCAGCACCGTCTTCACGAGCAGCGCGACATCGGGATCGTCGTCGACGACCAGAACGCGAGGGGTCTCCTCAGCCATCAAGAGGCTCTCCTTGGGGATGTTCCCGGCCGATGGGGAGATCGGCGGCGCGGTCTCGGTGCCTTCATTCACCGAGGCCGCAGGGAAAGTCGAGCGGGGTATGTCGAGTCTGGCATAAGCGGGGGCGTGAGCCGCCACACCCAGGTGCGGCGATCCGCGCGCCGCGGTCCTACGACGAGGCGCGGGTCGCGCGCTTCTCCTGCTGGTAGACCCGGATCGCCTCGTAGCGCTCGGCCGAACGGGCCTGCCACTTGGCCGCCTCCGCCTGGCGGTTCTTCGGCGGAGCCGTCGTGACGAGGTCATCGAGCAGCTGGCGCGTCGACCGCGCGATCTCCGCGATCGCGCGGTCGAAGACGGCCTGATTCGCTCGGGAAGGCGCGTTGGTCCCCGAGATCTTGCGCACGAACTGCAGCGCGGCGTCGTGGCATTCCTCGTCGGTGGCGGCGGGCTCGAGGTTGTTCAGCGGGACGATGTTTCGACACATGACCGGCACGCTACGCCGGGCCGCCGCCGGACGGAAGAGGGCCGATGGGTGAACGGGATGGTGCGACCTCTCGGCGGCTCGCTACGCTCGGGCTACCAGCAGCCCCCGGCAGCATCCGCTGTCGCTGTGAACAGGAGACACGATGACCGATCCCCAGCCCCCCGATTCCCCGTACGCGCCTCCGCCCTCCACCGACGCCCCCTCGGGCGGCCCTGCGGCAAACCATCCCGCGCCATACACCTCCGCCGGACCTGCGTACCCGTCGGCGCCGCCCGCCCCTCCCGGACGCACACTGGCGATCGTCGGGCTCGTGCTCGCGTTCCTGGTGTCGCCCGTCGGCCTGATCCTCAGCATCGTCGCGGCCGTCAAGCTCGGCAAGGCCGGCGCGCCGAAGGGCATCGCCATCGCCGGCATCATCGTCGGAGCGATCGTCACCATCATCTGGACCATCGTGATCATCCTGCTCGTGACCGTCTTCGCGGGCCTCTTCGCGATGTGCGCGGAGCTCGGCGCCGGCGTCTGGGAGGTCGACGGCGTCACCTACCGCTGCGGTTCCTGACCGCGCTCCCGCAGAACGAAGAAGGGACCGGATGCCGCGGCATCCGGTCCCTTCTCTGCGAATCGCGAGCTACTTCTTGTAGTTCGGCGCCTCGACGACGATCTGCACGTCGTGCGGGTGCGACTCCTTCAGCCCCGCCGAGGTGATGCGCACGAACTTGCCGCGGGTCTTGAGCTCCTCAATCGTGCGCGCGCCGACGTAGAACATCGACTGCCGCAGACCGCCGACCAGCTGGTAGGCCACGGCGGAGAGCGGACCGCGGTACGGCACCTGGCCCTCGATGCCCTCGGGGATCAGCTTGTCGTCGCTGGGCACGTCGGCCTGGAAGTAGCGGTCCTTCGAGTACGACGTCTGCTTGCCCCGGGTCTGCATGGCGCCGAGCGACCCCATGCCCCGGTACTGCTTGAACTGCTTGCCGGACTGGAAGACGATCTCGCCCGGCGACTCGTCGGTACCGGCGAGGAGCGACCCGAGCATCACGGCATCAGCGCCGGCGACCAGCGCCTTGGCGATGTCTCCCGAGTACTGCAGACCGCCGTCGGCGATGACCGGCACGCCGGCGGGACGCGCGGCGAGCGAGGCCTCGTACACGGCCGTGACCTGCGGCACGCCGACACCCGCCACGACGCGCGTGGTGCAGATCGACCCGGGACCGACACCGACCTTGACGGCGTCCACACCCGCGTCGATCAGCGCTTGGGCGCCCTCACGGGTCGCGACGTTGCCGCCGATGATGTCGATGTGCTCGAACGACTCCTCAGCCTTGAGCCGGCGCACCAGGTCGATGACGCCCTGCGACTGACCGTTGGCGGTGTCGACGACCAGCACGTCGACTCCGGCGTCGCGCAGCGCCTCGGCACGCTCCCAGGCGTCGCCGAAGAAGCCGATGGCCGCGCCGACGCGCAAACGCCCCTGGTCGTCCTTGGTGGCGAGCGGGTACTTCTCGCTCTTGTCGAAGTCCTTGATGGTGATGAGCCCGGCGAGCTTGCCGTCGTCGTCGATGAGCGGCAGCTTCTCGACACGGTGCTTGGCGAAGAGGGCGATGACCTCACCGGCGGCGACGCCGACCGGCGCGGTGACCAGGTTCTCGACCGTCATCACGTCCTTCACGAACGTGGTCTGCCGCTCGAAGCCCGAGACGAAGCGCATGTCGCGGTTGGTGATGATGCCGACGAGCTTGCCCTCGTCGTCGACCACGGGAAGACCCGAGATGCGGTACTTCGCGCACAGCGCGTCGACCTCTTCGACGGTGGCGTCGGCCGTGGTCGTGATCGGGTCGGTGATCATGCCGGATTCGCTGCGCTTGACGCGGTCGACGTGCGCGGCCTGGTCGGCTATCGAGAGGTTGCGGTGCAGGATGCCGATGCCACCCTCGCGGGCCATCGCGATCGCCATGCGCGACTCGGTGACGGTGTCCATCGCGCTCGACAGCAGCGGAGTGGCGACCGAGATGCGCCGCGTGATGCGGGAAGACGTGTCCGCCTCACTCGGGATGACGTCGGTGTGCCCCGGGAGGAGCAGCACGTCATCGTACGTCAGTCCGACGAAGCCGAAGGGATCGTGCTGGTCCATGGAAGCTCCTCCTGCGCGAGTCGCGCGAATCCGAGTGCGAGTGGGGACGACGTCGGCCGCAGCGGGCCGGAAACCCGTATGAGGATTCTAAGCGAGTCGGGCCCGAGAACATTCCCCGAACGGCCCTCATTCCCCGCGTAGGGCCGCCGATGTAGGTGAATCCCGAAACGCGCACTACGCTCAAACTCGTCGTCCATCGCTGCGGTTCACACCCGATGCCGCAGCGCAGCACTCACAGTGGAGGTTGCGTGGGACCCACATCGATCGCCGTCCAGCGAAGGCACCCTTGGGTCGTCGCTCTCCTCGGCATTCTCATGGCGCTCACAGCGCTCGTCATCCTGCCTCCCTCATCGGCGTCGGCCGAGACGACGGACGACGGGCAGGAGGTCACGGACTTCTACTTCGCGGGCGTCGTCACATTCCAGGACGAGCCGGTCGAGGGCGTCGTGATGACCATCGACGGCAACGGCTTCGAGGCCGAGACCGAGACGGATGCCGAGGGCAAATGGCGCCTGTATGTGCCCGAGAAGGAGAAGTACACCCTCACGGTGGACGAGTCGACCCTTCCCGAGGGCGTCATCGTCGATGCCTCCCAGCTCCCCGAGGGTACGCAGCCCCTCGCCGGCACGACCGCGTCGTTCGAGCTCGAGTTCGGCCTCACCGGCACGAAGATCGTCAACTTCTTCCTGGGTGCGGGTGAGCGGATCACCGTCTCGTTCATCGACCAGCTGCTCTCGCGCATGGTCGGCGGGCTGAACTTCGGCCTCCTCCTGGGCCTCGCCTCCATGGGCGCCGCGCTCATCTACGGCACCACACGGCTGTCGAACTTCGCGCACGGCGAGATGGTGACGTGGGGCGCCGTGGTGACCCTGCTGTTCACCACCTTCTGGCAGCTGCCACTCTGGTTGGGCATCATCGCCGCAGTGATCGGCGGTGCGGCACTCGGCTGGGCGCTCGACGCCGGTATCTGGAAGCCGCTGCGTCGACGAGGGCTCGGCATCGTGCAGCTCATGATCGTCAGCATCGGCCTCTCGCTCGCACTCCGCTACGGCCTGCAGTACATCATCGGCGGCAACACGTATCAGCTTCCCGGCGCGAGTCCTGAGCCGATCAGGTTCGGACCGATCTCGCTGTCGTACATCGACCTGATCGGGATGGGCACGAGCATCATCGTGATCCTCGGGGTCGCCTTCTTCCTCACCAGGACCCGCACCGGCAAAGCGACTCGCGCGATCTCCGACAACCCGCAGCTCGCTGCGGCATCCGGCATCGACGTCGACAAGGTCGTCCGCACGGTCTGGATCCTCGCCGGCGTCCTCGCCGCGGTCTCCGGCATCCTCTGGGCATACTTCCGCCCGGGTGTGAAGTGGGACATGGGCATGCAGATGCTGCTGCTGATGTTCTGCGCGATCACGCTCGGCGGTCTCGGATCGGCGATCGGCGCCCTCATCGGATCGATCATCGTCGGCATGGCCGTCGAGGTGTCGACCCTGCTCGGAGTCCCCTCCGACCTCAAGTACGCCACGGCACTGGTCGCACTGATCGTGATCCTGCTGGTGCGACCCCAGGGCATCCTCGGCCGCAAGGAAAGGTTGGGCTGACGCATGGACTTCGGCAGCATCTTCGGCAACACCGCCTCCTACCTCTTCAGCCCGACGACGATCGCCTACGCCCTCGCGGCGACCGGCCTCGCCGTGCACTTCGGCTACACGGGTCTGCTCAACTTCGGCATGGCGGCCTTCATGGCGATCGGCAGCTACGGCTACGCGATCTCGATCCTCACCTTCGGGTTCCCCTGGTGGGCGGGCGTCCTCGTCGGCGTCCTGGGCGGCGCGGCGTTCGCGCTGATCCTCGGCATCCCGACCCTGCGTCTGCGCGCCGACTATCTCGCCATCGCGACCATCGCGACCGCGGAAGTGGTGCGCCTGCTCTTCGTCACCGAACTGTTCGGCGACGTGACGAACTCCGCCGGCGGCCTCTCCGGATACCACCAGAGCTTCCGCGACGCGAACCCGTTCCCCCCTGGCACCTACGGGTTCGGCCCGTGGACCTACAACGCGAACGATCTGTGGGTGCGCGTCTTCGGCCTGCTCGTGCTCGCGCTCTCGGTCCTGGTGGTCTGGGCGCTCATGCGCAGCCCCTGGGGCCGCGTGCTGAAGGGCATCCGCGAGGACGAGGACGCCGTGCGCTCGCTCGGCAAGAACGTCTTCGCGTACAAGATGCAGGCGCTCGTCGTCGGCGGCGTGATCGGTGCCCTCGGCGGCATCGTGTTCGTGCTCCCGTCGGCGGTCATCCCCGGCAGCTACTCCACGTCGCTCACGTTCTTCCTGTGGACGATCCTGCTCCTCGGCGGCGCGGCGACCGTCTTCGGTCCCACGCTCGGCGCCCTGCTGTTCTGGGTGGTGTTCGCCTTCCTCGGTGCGCTCCTCCCGGCGATGGCGAACGCCGGCTATCTGCCCATGACGGGCGCACAGGCCGACGTGGTGCGGTACATCCTCATCGGAGTCGTCCTGATGCTGATCGTCGTGTTCCGCCCTCAGGGCATCCTCGGAAACAAGAGGGAGATGACTTTTGTCCGGTGACAACGACGCGGTCGCATCCGCGAAGAGCACGCCCCGCGCCAAGACCACGGGTCTCACCACCGGTCCGTCCGCGCCCGGCGTCGCGAAGGTCGATCCGATCCTCGTGGTCGACGCCGTGCAGCGGCGCTTCGGCGGGCTCACGGCCGTCGACGTCGACCACCTCGAGATCCCGCGCGGCGCGATCACCGCGCTGATCGGCCCGAACGGGGCCGGCAAGACGACGCTGTTCAACCTGCTGTGTGGATTCGACAAGCCCAACAGCGGCACCTGGTCTTTCGACGGCACGAACCTCTCCGGCATCCCCTCCTTCAAGGTGGCACGGATGGGGCAGGTGCGCACGTTCCAGCTCACGAAGTCCCTGTCGCTGCTGACCGTGATCGAGAACATGAAGCTCGGTGCACCGGGCCAGCGCGGCGAGGGCTTCTGGGCCGGGCTCTTCCCGTTCCTGTGGCGCAAGCAGGATGCCGAGATCGAGCAGCGCGCCCACGAGCTGCTCACCCGCTTCAAGCTCGACGCGAAGGAGCAGGACTTCGCCGCGTCGCTCTCGGGCGGACAGCGCAAGCTCCTCGAGATGGCGCGGGCGCTGATGAGCAACCCGACGCTCGTGATGCTCGACGAGCCGATGGCCGGGGTCAACCCGGCCCTGACGCAGTCGCTGCTGGAGCACATCCTCGACCTCAAGGATCTGGGCATGACGGTGCTGTTCGTCGAGCACGACATGCACATGGTGCGCCACATCGCCGACTGGGTGGTCGTCATGGCCGAAGGCCGCGTCGTCGCCGAAGGCCCGCCGGACAAGGTCATGGAGGACCCCGCCGTCGTCGATGCCTACCTGGGCGCGCACCAGGACGTGGACCTGGGTGCCGTGACCGGTCGCCTCCCGGTGATCTCGGATGTCGACGCCGCGAAGTTCCGCGAGCAGGTCGAAGCCGAGGTCGAGGCCGAGGAGTCCGTCGAAGACGCTGAGGAGAAGAAGGCATGACCGATCCGACGCCGGTCCGGAACGAGATCAAGAACGACGACGTCATCGTCGAGCTGAAGGACGTGCACGCCGGATACCTGCCGGGCGTGAACATCCTCAACGGGGCGAACCTCATCGCGCACAAGGGCGAGCTGATCGGCATCATCGGCCCGAACGGCGCGGGCAAGTCCACGCTGCTCAAGGCCATCTTCGGCATGGTCAACATCCGCTCGGGCGACGTCACCGTCAACGGCGAGAGCATCCTCGGGCTCAAGGCCGACAAGCTCGTCAAGCGCGGTGTCGCCTTCGTGCCGCAGACCAACAACGTCTTCCCCTCGCTCACCATCGAGGAGAACCTGCAGATGGGGCTCTACCAGAACCCCAAGATCTACGCCGAGCGCCTGGAGTTCGTGAGCGGGATCTTCGGCGAGCTCGGCAAGCGGCTGAAGCAGCGCGCCGGATCGCTCTCCGGCGGTGAGCGGCAGATGGTCGCCATGTCGCGCGCGCTGATGATGGACCCCGCCGTGCTGCTGCTCGACGAGCCGTCGGCGGGTCTCTCCCCCGTGCGCCAGGACGATGCGTTCATCCGCGTCTCCGACATCAACAAGGCGGGTGTGACGACCATCATGGTCGAGCAGAACGCCCGCCGCTGCCTGCAGATCTGCGACCGCGGGTATGTGCTCGATCAGGGCAAGGACGCATACGAGGGCTCGGGACGCGATCTGCTCAACGATCCGAAGGT
Organism: Microbacterium sp. W4I20; assembly: GCF_030816505.1. NCBI lineage: Bacteria > Bacillati > Actinomycetota > Actinomycetes > Micrococcales > Microbacteriaceae > Microbacterium > Microbacterium sp. W4I20. Next base: position 1,334,488 of record NZ_JAUSYB010000001.1, read on the forward strand.
CATCGGCCTCTACCTCGGCACGCTCGGCACAGACGCCGCCTGAGCCGTTTCAGAAGGGGGATGCCGCGCGGCATCCCCCTTCTGCATGTCCGGCGCTGCGCGGCCGGTGCGGCAGTCAGGAGGCAGCAGAAAGGCCCCGGGCGATCGTCCGGGGCCTTTCTTGCTGCGTGTCTTACTTGAGGCGCGTCGTCACGTTGTCCGCGTCGAACTCGTAGACGCCGATCGCGGCGCCCTTCGGGTCGTTGTTCTCATCGAACGTGATCTCGCCGGAGAGGCCGTCGTAGTCGGCCTTGCCGCCGCCGTTGATGATCTCGGCGCACTCTTCGAACGTCTTGCACTTCTCGCCGTCGCCACTGCCGCCGGAGACCGCGCCCATCTGCTCGGCCATGTCGGCGCCCTCGACGGAGCCGGCCTGCAGAGCAGACAGCGCCATCAGGATGACGGCGTCGTATGCCTCAGCCGAGTAGGTCACGGCGTCGATGGGGTCGTTGCCCTCGGCGGTCCAGACCTCGTTGAGCTGGTCGAGGAAGTCCTGCGGCAGCTCAGCGCCGGCGCGGGTTCCCTTCGAGCCCTCGAGGCTGACCGAGACGTCGGCGCCCCAGTCCTTCAGGTTGCCGTCGACGAGGTACAGCGAACCGGTGTCGAGTCCGGCGTTGCCGAGCAGCGGTGCGATGGTCGCGAACTGGTCGTAGGAGACCACGGCCACGGCGTCGGGCTTGGCTGCAGCGATCGACTGCACCTGCGCGTTGAACTGACCGTCACCCTGGTTGTAGGAGACCGCCTCGACGACCTCGCCGCCGGTGCTCTCGAACGTGGCCTTGATGGCCTCGAACAGGCCCGTGCCGTAGGGGTCGTTCTGGTAGATGATGCCGAGGGTCTTGTGACCGTCTTCGGCGATCTGGTTGCCGAGCACCTCACCCTGAAGGTTGTCGCTCGGCGCCGTGCGGAAGTACAGCGGGTTGATGCCCGTGAAGTCCGGCGACGTGTTCGACGGCGACACCGTGAGGATGCCGGCGCCGGCGTTGCCGTCGAGGATCAGCTTGGTGACGCTCGAGGACGCGGCTCCGACCATGGCGGTGATGCCGGCGTTCTGCAGGTTGGTGATCGACGTCTCGTACGCCTTGTTGTCGAGGTCGCCCTCGTCGGCGGTGGTGAGGTCGATCGTGACACCGGCGTCGGCCTCGTTGATCTGGTTGACCGCGAGCTGGACGCCCGCTTCCATCGGCGCGCCGAGGAACGAGAGCGACCCGGTGGCGGGCAGCAGCGAACCGAGCTTGAGCGTCAGGTCGGCGGCCGGCTTGTCTCCCCCTCCTTCGGACGGGGTGGATTCCGGCGTGCCTGCGCAGCCGGCGAGGACGATGGCGGATGCGCTGAGCAGCGCGATCCCCGCGAAGACCTTCGCTGAGCGCGAACCCTTCAGTACGTTCATGATGCTCCCTTGCGTGACAGAACGTGGATTGTGACCACGGTCGAGTGCTCTAACACTATGGCGTGGCGTACGCGCTGAGAGGTCGCAAGTATCTCGGTGCGTTAACGATCCGGCACCGAGTTCCGCCCCGGGTGAGGCGCGGACTCAGACCGGCTCGGCCCGGTGGTCCCGTCGCCCTCGACGTGCGGCGAGGAGCAGGTCGACGACGAAGACGATGATCGCGATCCACACGATGATGAATCCGGCCCACCGTTCCGGAGGCATCGGCTCGTGCAGGACCGCGACCCCGATGATGAACTGCATCACGGGCGTGACGAACTGGAGCATGCCGATCACCGTGAGATTCACGCGGCGGGTGCCCGCGGCGAACAGCAGCAACGGGACGGCTGTGACCACGCCGGCGAGCGCGAGCATGACGGCGTGGCCCCAGCCGTTCGCTCCCATCGTGATCCCGGCCGGCGTCTGGGCCACGATGACCAGCTGTACCACCGCGATCGGGATCAGCCAGAACGACTCGAGGGTCAGGCCGCTGACCGCGTCGACCGCGGGGCCGATCTTCTTCTTGATGAGCCCGTAGAGGCCGAAGGACGCCGTGAGGGTCACCGCGATCCACGGGAACTCCTGGTACGCGACGACGATCACGACGACTGCGGCGGCCGCGATGGCGATCGCCGCCCACTGCAGACGACGGATGCGCTCCTTGAGCACGAAGACGCCGAGAAGCACCGTGGTGATCGGGTTGATGAAGTAGCCGAGGCTCGTCTCCACCACACGATCGGCGAGAGCGCCGATGACGAACACCTGCCAGTTGACGTAGATGAGGAGCCCGGCGAGGGCGGTCCACCCGAGCAGCCGCGGTTGTCGCACGATTACGCGGAAAGCCGCCCACCCGCGGGTGACCGTGAGCAGGAGCAGGCAGAAGACCAGCGAGAGCAGCACACGCCACGCGACGACCTCCCACGGCCCGGTGGGCACCAGGAGGAGGAAGTACAGCGGGAGGACTCCCCAGAGGAGGTACGCGGACCCGGCGTATGCGACTCCGGCTGTTCGGGCGGCGCGGGGCGTCGTGTCGGGGGTCACCGCACAACCCTATGCTGCTGCCCGCCTCGTCAGCGCCGCAGAGCGGCGTCCGGGCCGACGTTGGCAGGAAACCGATGGTGAGTGGCGGAGACGCAGAAGAGGCCCGGATGCCGTGGCATCCGGGCCTCTTCTGCGGAACCGAGGTCCCTGCCCTTCGACGGGCTCAGGAACCGGCTTCAGCTTCTCAGCGGACGACGACAGCCAGCACGTCGCGAGCCGACAGGACGAGGTACTCGTCTGCGCCGAACTTCACCTCGGTGCCGCCGTACTTGCTGTACAGGACGCGGTCGCCCACGGCGACGTCGATCGGGACGCGGTTGCCGTTGTCATCGATGCGACCGGGGCCGACGGCGATGACCTCGCCCTCCTGGGGCTTCTCCTTGGCGGTGTCGGGGATGACCAGGCCACTCGCGGTGGTCTGCTCGGCCTCGACCTGCTGGATGACGATGCGGTCTTCGAGCGGCTTGATGGAAACCGACACGGTCTACCTCTTCTTTCTTGACACTGACACGAAAGACTTGTTCGCACTCTCAACCCGAGAGTGCTAATCCAGTCTAAGCGCTCGGCTGGCACTCATGCAATGCGAGTGCCAACGCAGCGCGCCGCATGGTCCAGCCCGAGCGGTCATTAGGCTGGGGACGTGGAGATGTCCGAGCTGCAGGCCCTGCTCACCCCCGCCGGGCTCGAGCTGCTCGACGAGGTGGGGACGATCGAGTCGACCGCCGAGGTCGCCCGCGCCGTGTCGCGGCTGCGCGCCGCGGGGCACTCCCCCGATCTCGTCTCCGCCGTCGTCGGTCAGGCCCGGCTGCGCGCCAGAGCGGCCGCGAAGTTCGGACCTTTCGGCGCCCGGATGCTCTTCACCCGCGCGGGACTCGAGCAGGCGACGCGACTCGGTGTCGCGGCACGGCATGCGCAGCGGATCCGCAGCGCCGGATTCACGCACGTCTCCGATCTCGGCTGCGGGATCGGCGGAGACGCACTGGCCTTCGCCGGGTCGGGCCTGGACGTGCTCGCCGTCGACGCCGACGAGGTCACCGCGGCGATCGCCGCGTACAACCTGGCTCCGTTCGGCGACAGCGCCGTCGTGCGCCACGAGACGGCGGAGGCCGCCCTCGACGGCTCCCGGCCTGCGGCCGGAGCCGTGTGGATGGATCCGGCCCGCCGCACCGCCGGGCATAGCGAGACCCGTCGCGTCGCGGCCGACGACTACTCCCCGTCGCTGGAGTGGGTCTTCGACGTCGCCGCCCGCACGCCGACCGGCATCAAGCTCGGTCCCGCGCATGATCGAGACTCCCTCCCCGCCGATGCCGAGGCCCAGTGGGTGAGTGCCGACGGCAGCGTCGTCGAACTGGTGGTCTGGACCGGTTCGCTCGCACGACCGGGCGTACGGCGCTCCGCTCTGGTGATCCGCGGCGAGCGCTCGCACGAACTCACCGCAGATGCCGATTCCGTCGATGCCCCGGTGCGCGAGCTCGGAGCATTCCTGCACGAGCCGGACGGCGCCGTGATCCGTGCGCGTCTGATCGGAGACGTCGCGCGAAGCCTCGACGCCGGCATGCTCGACCAGCACATCGCGTATCTGACCTCGGATGCCGCGGTGACGAGCCCGTTCGTGCAGTCGTTCCGGGTGCGCGAGACGATGCCGGCGAATCCCAAGGCGATCAGTGCGGCGCTGAAGGCGAACGACATCGGGCGGCTGGAGATCAAGAAGCGCGGTGTCGACATCGACCCCGCGGCGTTCCGGAAGAAGCTGGTGCTGCGCGGCGACCAGGAGGCGACCCTGATCCTGGCCCGCATCGGCGATCAGCGCCGGGCTATCCTCGCCGATCGGGTGTCCGCCGCGGTGTGAGCGGCGAAGGCCGGCTGGGCAGCGGTCAGCCCTCGGGTTCGTTCGGGATCGTCACTTCGATCGGGTCTCCGTGCTCACCACCCAGCTCCATCCGCTCCCCCGGATTCAGGAAGGAGACCGACTGCGCGATGGTGAGGTACGGCGTCTGGTGGCGGGCGTTCTGGATTCGCAGGTTCCATGTCGTCGGCATCCCGTCGACCGTTCCGTCGATGTCGGTCGACACCCCCCGTCCTGCGGCGTCGAAGTCCGAGCTGCACGCCGTCCGCCCGTCGGCACCGTCGACGATCATGCAGTACTCGATGAAGTCGTCGCCTTCGGCGAAGCGGGTGCCCAGCCAGACCGGTTGGCTCTGGAAGTCGCCGACGACCAGCAGCCCGGCGTCGAACCCCTGCTCGACGAGCTCCCTCGCACGATCGCGCTCCGCCCCCTCGAACTGACTGATCATCGCGAGGTCGGAAGACCACCGCTGGATGGAGACCAGGGGCTCCCCCGTCGTCGACAGCATCATCGTCGCGTTCACGCTGGACCCCGGCGGCACCCCGGATTCGGCATCGCTTCCCGCGTTCGGCGGCACCATCACCGAGGCGGAGAGGCCGAAGGCCTTCGTGTCGTCGGCGTCCTGACACGCCTGAGACGAAGCCTGGGCGATGTCGATCACCAGGCATTCCTGTGCGCCGTCGCTCCGGGTCGCGAACCAGACGAGTGCATCCTCGTCCTGGCCGATCGCCCGCAGCGACCCTTCGTCGAACTTCCCGTCCGCGGAGAGCTCGAGACGTCGCTCCTGCTGCTGCGGGGTCAGCGAGACGATCTCCGGGCGCTGACCGAAGACCGCCCACCCCGCACCCACGCCGATCGCCAGCAGGAGAGCGGATGCCGCAGCGATCACCCACCACCGGCGACGGCGGGACACCCGGGGCGGGGCTTCCATGGTCCGAGCCTCAGAACCGGGCGTGATCTCCTCGATAATCGACGGTCTCGGCGCCTCGGGCTTCGCCGAAGGGCCTTGCTCAGATGCTCCGGCGTCCGCGACCCCCGGAACCGAGTCCACCGGGCCGCCATCGACGGCGGGCGAGGTCTCACGAGCAACGCCGGGCACCTCGCGCACCGCGGCTTCGAGTTCTCGCAGCCGCGCGGATTCGGCATCCGTCAGCCCGCCCTCGCGCCCGTACGCCTTCCGCTGCAGCGCGCGCAACTCGTCGCGGTCAGTCTCCCCCGGCACCGAGCTCACCTCGCTCACGCGTGATCACCAGGAACGTCGGACCGTAGTTCGGGGACAGCTCGAGGGTCGTCTTCCCGCCGTCGTCATCGACGTGCTCGAGCACCAGACTCGTCCCCTGCTCCTGCAGCAGCTGGCTGTCGTCGCAGCTCATCTCGATCGGATCGGAGGAGCCGTCGTAGATCAGGCACTGCCGGTTCGTGTCGAGCATCGTTCCGGTCCAGATCGGCACGTCGCCGTCGTAGCCGACCACCCAGATCGACCCCGGGTTCAGCCCTTCGTCGGCGAGGCGCTTCGCGATCAGCGTCTCCTCTTCGGTGGCATAGGTCATCATGCCGGCCTCGTCGTACTCATACGAGTTGACGACTACGGCGGGCTCGCCGGATGCGGTGATCATCAGCGAAGCACTCACCTCTCGCACCGGCTGTCCGGGTTCGCCCCCCTCGTCGATGACCAACGATCCCGCCATCCCCGCGTCGGTGACGGCGTCGGCGGGCTGACACGTCGGCGCGGTGGTCTCCCCGTCACCGAGGATGAGGCAGGTGAGCTTGCGCTCGCCCTTCGTCGCCGTCCAGACGACCACGCCCTCCTCGACGGCGACCGCGCGGATCGACCCGGCGTCGTACTTCCCTTCGACAAGGAGGGCGTTCTGCCACTCCTGCTGCTCCGGGGTCAGGGCGACGGCCGCGCCTGCCGGTCGGCCGAACAGCGCCCAGCCCGCGACCACCCCCACCGCGAGCAGGACCACCATCGCGAGGGCGACCGGCCGCCAGTGCGCCCGCACCAGGGTGAGATTCGTCGCCCCGGCGACAGGCTGGGCTGCGGCGTTGGTCGACGGCGGCTCCGCGAACACGCCACTACGGGCTCCCGAGCCCATCCACGGGCCCTGTTCTTCGAGAGGCTCAGCAAGCCAGGACTCGGCAGCCTCCGACACCGACGACTCGGAAGCCGCAGGAACTCCGGTCGCGACGGGCTCAGGCTCCCATGCAGCGGCGACCGGCCTCGCAGCGCGGTGCGTCTCGAGCTCGCGCAGCCGGGCGGCATCGGCCGCTGTCAGATCGGCCTCGCGCCCGTACGCGCGCTCCTGCAGTGCTCTCAGCTCGGCGACTTCCTCGGCGCTCAGCATCCGACTATCCGAGTCTCTCGAACTGCATGCCCGCCCAGACCAGCCAGCCCAGGCTGTAGACCGTCGCGCAGAGCCCGAGCACGAGCGCCCAGCGCGCGATCGCGCGGCTCTCGACCGGGCGTCGGAGCGACATGATCGCCGCGACGACCGCGACGATCGCCACCGGGATGCCCCAGCCGACGAAGAACGAGGCCCCGAGCGCGACGATCGCCGCGAGCAGAGCCCAGGGGGCGAGCCGGGTGTCGTCGACCGTGGCCGCGCCGGCCGTCGGCTCCCACTCGGTGTCGTCGGCGGCGTCGATGTCCGGGCCGCTCACCACCACGGGTTCGATGCCGACCGGCCCCGTCGGCAGCTTCGAGTACCCGTCTCGGCGAGCGCCGGGGATCCTGGCGGCTCCCGACGGCTGCTCGACCTCACCGCTCGGGCGTTCGATGCGCGTGGGCGGGATGGGGGCGGGCGCGGGGCGCTCGGGTGATCGCGGAACGTCCGTCATGCGGGCACCGCTTCCGCGATCTGGATCTCCGTGACGGGGAGGGTCGAATCCGCGCCGAACGCGAGCGTCGACGGCGGACGCCCGGAGGAGATCAGTTCTGCGGCGAGAGCCGCGATCATCGCTCCGTTGTCAGTGCACAGCGACAGCGGCGGAATGCGCACGGTCACGCCCGCTTCAGCGGCGCGTTCGAGCGCGACCTCCCGCAGACGCCGGTTCGCGATGACCCCGCCGCCCAACAGCAGTCGCGGAACCCCGAGGTCTGCGCACGCGGCGAGCGCCTTCGTCACGAGCACGTCGACCACGGCCTCGCGGAAGCTCGCGGCGACGTCGGCCACCGGCAACTCCGTCGCGCCGTCCGCTTGATCGGCCTCGAACCGCTCGACCCATCGCGCGACGGCCGTCTTCAGCCCTGAGAACGAGAAGTCGTAGCGGTGCTTCGCCAGGTCGGAGGTGCGGGAGAGCCCCCGGGGGAAGCGGATCGCGTGCGGGTCGCCGTCGCGCGCCGCCCGGTCGATCTCGGGGCCGCCGGGGTACGGCAGCGAGAGCAGTCGGGCGACCTTGTCGAAGGCCTCTCCCGCCGCGTCGTCCATGGTCTCGCCGAGCAGCTCGACGTCGGTCGTCAGGTCGCGCACGTGCAACAGCGACGTGTGCCCACCCGAGACCAGGAGCGCGATCGTCGGGTATTCGAGCGGAGCGGAGTCCGGGGTCAGGATGTCGGCGGCGATGTGGCCGACGAGGTGGTTCACGGCGTACAGCGGCTTTCCGAGCGAGACCGCGAGTCCCTTCGCCGCTCCGACCCCGACCATGAGCGCACCGGCGAGGCCGGGACCGCTGGTCACCGCGACCGCGTCGAGGTCGTCGAGTCCCACGCCCGCTTCGGCGAGAGCCGCGTCGATGGCCGGCTGAAGGGCCTCGAGGTGGGCGCGTGCAGCGACCTCGGGCACCACGCCCCCGAAGCGCGCGTGCTCGTCCATGCTGGACGCGATCGTGTTGGAGAGGAGGGTGCGTCCGCGGACGATGCCGATGCCGGTCTCGTCGCAGCTCGTCTCGATGCCGAGCACCAGGGGCTCACTCATGCGTTCGCCTCCTCCGGCTGCTCGGTCGACAGCGGATGCCGGCGCAGATCACGGCGCATCACGATCGCATCCACGTCGTCCGGCTGATAGTAGCGAGGGCGCCTGGCGATCTCCTCGAAGGCCTCGGCGAGGTACAGGCCTTCCGCGGTCGGGTTGTCGGCCCTGACCTCGAGGAAGACCTCCCGCGCCCCGCGTTGGACCGCCGCCGCGAGCAGCGCGCGCAGCAGCGCCCGGCCCCGCCCTGCGCCGCGGTGTGCGGCGTCGAGGGCGATGGTCTGGATGTCGGCATCCGCACTCCCCTGCAGAGCGCGTACACCGCCGTAGCCGACCACGACACCCTCGTGCTCGTCGACCAGGTAGCGGCCGTGCGGGCTGACCAGCTCGGATGCCATGGCCTCCGCGCTCCAGGCGTCGGTGGGGAACGAGCGGTTCTCGATGCCCATGATCGCGTCGAGATCGGCGGGTGTCGCCTCGCGGATGGTCATGACCCGACCTTCTTCGGCGCGCCCGGCACGGTCACGTCCGGGTGGCGCATATAGAGGGGCTCGTCGCCGGCGAGAACGCGGTCGGCCGCGAGCGCACGGGCGCCGACGCGCGCCAGATCGACGGCGGAGAGCGCGCCCACGTCGATGCGACGGATGCCGTCGAGGTGCGCTTCCGCGTCGACCGCCCGCACCAGGCGGGTGTCGGCGACGACGCGCGGGATGCCGTCGTCGTCGATTCCGTCGACCACGGTGATCGCGACCTCGCGGCGGCGGGCGTCGGTGACGACGGCGAACGGTCCGGTCTCGGTCTCCAGGGCGGTCAGTGCTGCTCCGAGATGGCTCGGCACCGGGACCACGGGAATGCCGCGTCCGAGCGCGAACGTGCGTGCCGCCGCGATGCCGATGCGCAGTCCGGTGAACGGCCCGGGCCCCATGCCCGCGACGACGTGCGTGATCTCACCCGGACCCGCCTCCCGGAGCACCTGCACGAGCAGATCGCCGATGACCTCGGCGTGACCGAGCGGGTCGATTGTCGACGCTTCGGCGCGGCGGGTGCCGTCGGCATCGATGAGGGCGACGGCAGTGCCCAGGGAGGTGTCGACGGCGAGGATCACCTCTCCAGGGTAGCCGGGCGCGCCGCGGATGCGGTCGTCGTCGCGGTGACCTCGGCGACCGGCGCATCGCGTGTGCCGGCTCGGTCCCAGCGGTCGCCGCCGGCCGCACGCGCCCGGACCGCTGCCTCCGCTGCAGCGGTCGCCAGAGCGTCGTAGTCGTAGCCGAGGACGGCGACGGAGGCCCAGCCGATGCTGGCGGATGATCGGATGCCGTCGGCCGGGGCGTCGCGCTGGATGACCGAGATGCGGGTCAGGATCTCGCGGATGTGGAACTGCACCGCCTCGTCGCTGCCGCGGATGAGGACGAGGGCCCGGCTGTCGTCGATCCGCACGGCATCCGCCGAGGCAGGGAGCGTCTCTTCGACGTCGGCGTGGAATCGATCGGCGATGAGGGCGAACGTCGAGCCGGTGGACGCCTCCCGCAGGTCGGCCGGGTCGTCCAGGCGCACATCGAGCACCGACCAGATCTGCTCGTTCTGCGCGTGCGCCTTCTCGAGACGGCGGCGGGCGCGCTGCGTTGCCCCGTCGACGTCGCTGGGAGCCGCGGCCTCGGCCCTGACCATGAGCACGATCGTGAAGGCCGCGCAGGTGCTGACCACGAGGGTGCCGACGGCGTTCATGCCGCGGAGGGCGCTCAGCTGCGCGTCAGTGCTGTCGCCGCCACTCAGCAGGGCGAACACGGCGCTCGCGACCGCGACGATGACCACGGCGCACGAGGCAAGCGCGAGCGGGAGCACGATGTCGAGGGAGGCGGGTCGGCGCCGGAGCAGCTCGTAGGCCACCAGAGCCGCGAAGACCCCGCTCCCGACGAAGACCGCGTGGAAGGCCGCCAGATACCAGGGCCCGCCGGCGGTGAGCACCAGCAGCACCGGCGCGACGAGCACGAACACGGCGACCGGCCACCACGTCACCCGCTGACGGTGGTGCAGGCGCAGGCCGAGCCAGACGAGGGGCTCGAAGCAGAGCAGCAGAGCGGATGCAGCGGCCCGCAGCACCGGCGCGTCCGTCAGGTGGCCGCCGAGCCAGAGGTAGGCGCCGAGCACGCCGAGCGAGAAGGCCGCACCCCACGCCACGGTCGCTCGACCGGGGCGGGCCAGGGTCGCGAGACCCAGGACCAGCGCGGCGAGCACGGTGACGACCGCCACCATGCTCGTGGTGATGTCGACCTGCACGGGCACGAGCGCGAGACCGTTCACGCGAGGACCTCCTTGACTCGCCGCTGCGGGAAGCGCAGGGTGACGATGGTGCCGGCACCCAGGGTGCTGTCGACGCTGATGCTGCCCTCGTGGGCTTCGACGATGTCGCGGGCGATGCCCATGCCGAGGCCGGTCCCGGCGACACCGGCGAGCACCGCCCGCTCGGTGCGGAAGTACGGCTCGAAGAGGCGGGGCAGTTCGTCGGCCGCGATCCCCGTCCCGGTGTCGCGGATCGAGAGCTCCGCCTGGCCATCCGGCGCCGAGCCGAGCTCTGCGGTGATGCGGCCCTCGGCCGGGGTGTACTTGACGGCGTTGCTCAGCAGATTGTCGATCACCTGGCGCAGCCGGAACGCGTCGCCGTAGATCACCATGCTCTCCGCTCCGCTGACCTCCAGCTCTTTCCTGCTGCTCGATATCAACGGTGCGAAGGAGGCGGCCGACGCCTCGACGACCTGACGGAGGTCGACGGGCTCGAAGGGCTCATCCGGCACATGCTTCGTCGACTCCAGGGTCGACGCCACGAGATCCTCCATCCGCTCACCGGCGTTGGCGATGACCTCGAGCTGCGCGGTGACGCGGGTCGGAAGATCGTCGCGCTCCAGCAGCAGATCGACGTGACCGATGATCGCCGTGAGCGGATTGCGCAGCTCATGCGAGACGATGGCGGCGAGCGTACGGCGCTCCTCGGCGGCGTCGAGCACCGTGGTCACGTCGTCGATGATGACGAGGGCGATGTGCTCGTCCTCGCTCGCCATCGTCTGCGTGCTCACCTGCAGCGCGCGCCACTGCCCGTTGCTGTCGAACAGCCAGACGCGCTCGTCGTCCAGCTTCTCGCCGGCCGCAGCCCGCGCCAGCGTCGTGAGGTCCGGCGGCACCGCGGCACCGCGTCGCTGGTCGTACTCGACGGCCGCCGACGGCACCGCGGCGCCGAAGCGATCACGCCCGTACAGCGCCCGATAGGCATCGTTCATCTGGAGGATGCGGCCGTCGCCGGCCACCACGACCAGCGCCACCCCCAGCGCGTCGATGATCTGCGTCACCCGCTGCTGGTTCGTCTGCGCGCGCTCGGCAGCCCGGTTCACCTGATCCGACCGGCGCTCGAGCAGTCTCCGCGCGGCGCGCGAGCGCTGCGACCCGACGCGGACGGTGACGCCGAGGAAGCTCAGGGTGATGATCACGGTCAGCACGCGCAGCAGCACCTCGGCCGGTTCGCCGGTGTGCTCGGCGAAAGCCACGAGGCAGGCGCTGATGAAGGCGACGCCGCCGAGCACCCACGGCATCGAGAAGTAGGTCGCCAGCCACGTGACGGGGAACACCCAGAGCAGACCGAGACGGAGGTCGGGGGCGCTCGTGGTGAGACCGACCGCGAGCGCGTCGAGCAGCGGCAGCGTGACGACCGCCGTCCGCGGAAGACGACGCCAGGGCACCGCGAGGGTGAGCAGCGTCGTGAACACCACGAGCGCGAGCCCGGCGATGAACAGCGGGATCGTGAGCGTCTGCGGCGTGAAGGCGGTGATCATGACGACGATCGCCACGATGCTCCCCGTGAACACCAGCTGCCATCGCCAGATCGACACGGTGCGGATCATGAAATGCCCGCCCTCCGGTGGATCCTCAGCTTTGTCGCAAGATTACTCAAAGATCGGGCCTTTGCGCTCTTCAGGTATGTCCGGCGTTCTAACATTCTGTGTGGGGGCCGACTCTGCGACTGGGGATTCGCAGGCGCTGGGGCCGCGCGAGTGGGGATTCGCAGGCGCTGAGGCCGCGGCTGGGGAGCCGCGGCCTCGACAGCAGCGCGTCAGGGATTGGGTTCCTCGGGCGTGAGCCGATAGCCCACCCCGCGCACCGTCTCGATGTATCGAGGCGCCGCTGCGCTGTCGCCGAGCTTGCGCCGCAGATTCGCGATGTGGGTCTCGATCGCCCGCTTGTCGGGCTCGCTGACATGACCGGTCCCGCCGGGCTCGATGCCGCGGAGCCCCAGGGCGAGTTCCGTCTTGCTGCACACCCGCCGCTTCGATGCGAGCAGGGTCGCGAGCAGCTCGAACTCGGTCGGCGTCAGATCAACCCTCTGCTGCGCGACCAGGACCACCCGGGTGTCGAGGTCGAGGCTCAGATCGAAGTGCACCCGTCCACGCCAGGTCGACACCGTGGCCGGCGCGCTCGACACGAGCGGGACCTCGGCGGTCCGCGGCAGCTGCGCCGCACCGTTGTCCACCTCACGGGGGCGCCGGAGCAGTGCCTCGATCCGGGCGCGCAGCTCACGCGGCCGGAAGGGCTTGACCAGATACTCGTCCGCCCCCGACGTGAGCCCGAGGACGACATCCGTCTCCTCCGCGAGGGCCGAGAGCATGATGATGAACGTCGAACTGATCCGGCGGATCCGGCGAGCCACCTCGAAGCCGTCGATCCCGGGAAGGTTGATGTCGAGGGTGGTGATCACAGGTCCGTTCGCCTCGACCGCGGCGAGGCCGTCTTCGCCGGAGCCCGCGAGCACCGTCCGGAATCCGGCCGCGTTGAATACCTCGTCGAGGAGGGATCGCACGCCCGAGTCGTCTTCGATGATCACGGCGACGAGCGATCCGGCCGTCCGCTCGCTCACGACGCGGTCTCGCGAGTGATCGTGACGATCCTCGGGGCGTCGGCGTCGAGCTCCGACGGATCGATGTCGTCTCCGCCCACCGGGCGCTCGATCTCGATGTCCCACCACGCATCCGCGAGTTCCTCGGCGAGGCCGCGCCCCCACTCGACGACGACCGCCGATCGGGCGAGATCCAGGTCGAGGTCGTCGAGTTCGTCGGCCGACCCCAGCCGGTACGCGTCGACGTGCACGAGCGGCGCCCGTCCCACCAGTGAGGGATGGGTCCGGGCGATCACGAAGGTCGGGCTCTGCACGGGACCGCGCACCCCGAGACCTTCGGCGAGCCCCCGGGTGAACGTCGTCTTCCCCGCGCCCAGCGGCCCGGTGAGGATGAGCAGGTCCCCGGCCGTGAGCTGCTCGCCGATGCGAAGACCGAGCTGCTCCATCGCCTCGGACGTCTCGACCTCTCGCCGCCCGAGGAAGGCCTGATCGACGCTCATGACGCCCTCCGCGGAACTCGAGGACCGATGCGGGTGACGATCTCGTAGTTGATCGTGCCCGCGGCATCCGCCCATTCCGCCGCCGAGGGGACGCCGAGTGTGGGGTCGCCGAACAGCACGACCTCGTCGCCGATCGAGACCGGGGTGTCGCCGACGTCGACCACGAACTGATCCATCGCGATCCGGCCCACGTTCAGGAAGCGGCGCCCGGCTATCGAGACGGGGAGCCTTCCCGACGCGCTGCGCGGCACGCCGTCGGCGTAACCGAAGGGGACGAGCACCAGCGTCGCGTCGCGGTCGGTCCGGTGGTCGTAGCCGTAGGACACACCGGTGCCGGCGGGAACACGACGGACCGCCGCGACGGCTCCGCGCAGCGTCATCGCGGGGCGGAGGCCCAGCTCAGCGGACGAGCGGTCATCGAAGGGCGACAACCCGTAGAGCCCGATGCCGACGCGCACCGCGTCGAGCCGCGTCTCCGGCAGGTCGATGGCGGCGGCGGTGGCCGCGAGGTGACGGATCTCGGGGCGGATGCCGACGGCCGCCGCAGCCGCAACACCCTCGCCGAACTTCGCGAGTGCGGCCCGGTCGTCCTCGACCGATGTGTTCGACAGGTGACTGAACAGGCCGACGACGCGGAGCCGCCCGATGCGCTCGAGCCGCGCTGTCTCCGCGAGCACACGCCCCCAGTCAGCCGGGGCGATGCCGTTACGGGACAGACCGGTCTCGAACTTCAGGTGCACACCGACGGGGCGGTCCACAGCTGCCGCGGCCGCCGCCGCCTCGAGCTGGTCGAAGGAGGAGATGCCGACCTCGATGTCGTGCGCGGCCGCTTGTTCGAACCGCTCGCCCGGCGCATGCAGCCAGGCGAGGATCGGCGCATGCACGCCTTGCCGGCGCAGCTCGAGCGCTTCAGGGATCTCGGCGACGCCGATCCTGGTCGCGCCGGCGGAGAGCGCGGCGACCGCGGCGGCCGCGGCACCGTGGCCGTAGCCGTTCGCCTTCACGACGGCGATCACCTCGACCCGGGTGAGTCGGCGGAAGTGGCGGACGTTGTCGGCGATGGCGTCGAGGTCGATGAGCGCTTCGCGGAACGGGGCGGTCACAGCGGTGCTCCTTCGGCGACGACGAAAGCCGCGGCGAGACCCGCGTCGTGGGTCAGGGTCAGGTGCAGGGTGAGGATGCCGCGGGCTTCGACCACCGCGGCGGTCGAGCCGGACAGCACGAAGTGCGGGCGACCCGAGGCTTCCGAGGCGACCTCGATCTCGGTCCAGTGCACATCGTCGGAGCCGCCGAGAGCCTTGATCAAGGCCTCTTTCGCCGCGTACCTGGCCGCCAGCGACGGCAGACGCAGCGTGCGCTCGGCCGGAGCGAAGAGCCGTTCGAGAAGCCGCGGGGTCCGCGTGATGGTCCGCTCGAACCGCGGGATGTCCACGAGGTCGATGCCGGTCCCGATGATCATCCGCTCAGCCTACCGAGCCAGGCGCGTAGGTTGAGCGATGCGTCTGCGCGTATCGAGTGTTCGGGAGCTCTCACGCCCTCTGCCCAAGAGAAGAAGGAGGTGGTCTTACTCGACCGTGACCGACTTCGCGAGGTTGCGCGGCTGGTCGACGTCGAGACCCTTGGCGGTGGCGAGCGCCATCGCGAAGATCTGCAGCGGCACCACGGCGAGCAGCGGCTCGAACATCGCGCCGGCGAGCGGGATGTGGATGACCTCGTCGGCGAAGGGCAGCACCGCGGCGTCGCCCTCTTCGGCGATCACGATGACCCGGGCGCCGCGAGCGCGGATCTCCTGGATGTTCGAGACGACCTTGGAGTGCACGAGCGCCGAGTGACGAGGCGACGGCACCAGCACGAACACCGGCTGACCCGGCTCGATGAGCGCGATCGGTCCGTGCTTGAGCTCACCCGCGGCGAAGCCTTCGGCGTGGATGTAGGAGATCTCCTTGAGCTTGAGCGCACCCTCGAGCGCGATCGGGTAGCCGACGTGACGGCCGAGGAAGAGCACCGAGCGGGTGTCGGCCATCCAGCCGGCGAGCTGCGTGACGTGCTCCTGCTCGCGCTCCAGGACGCTGGCGATCTTGTCGGGCAGCGACAGCAGCTCCTCGACGTCGGTCGACGCGTCCGCGACGGTACCCCGCACGCGACCCATGTGCAGGCCGAGCAGCAGCAGCGCGGTGATCTGCGCCGAGAACGCCTTGGTCGAGGCGACGGCGACCTCGGGGCCGGCATGGGTGTAGACGACGGCATCCGACTCGCGCGGGATGGTGGCGCCCTGCGTGTTGCAGACCGAGAGCGTGCGTGCGCCGCGCTCACGGGCGTACTTCACGGCCATGAGCGTGTCCATCGTCTCGCCCGACTGGCTGATCGAGACGACGAGGGTGTCGGCGCCGATCACCGGGTCGCGGTACCGGAACTCGTGCGCGAGCTCGACGTCGACCGCGACGCGCGCCCACTGCTCGATCGCGTACTTGCCGACGAGGGCCGCATAGGAAGCCGTGCCGCAGGCCGTGATGATGACGCGGTTGATGCCGATGAAGAGCTCGTCGAGACCGTCGAGCTCGGGGATGACGACCTGGCCGTCCTGGACGCGGCCGCGAATCGTGTTGGCCACGGCCTCGGGCTGCTCGGAGACCTCCTTGGCCATGAAGCTCGACCAGCCGCCCTTCTCGGCGGCGGCGGCATCCCACGACACGTCGAACGGCTCGGCCTCGACGGGCGCACCGAAGAAGTCGGTGACCGTGACGGCACCGGGCGTGATCGAGACGATCTGGTCCTGGCCGATCGAGAGTGCCTTGCGGGTGTACTCGATGAACGCGGCGACGTCGGATCCGAGGAAGTTCTCCCCCTCGCCGAGTCCGATCACGAGCGGCGAGTTGCGGCGGGCGCCGACGACGAGGCCCGGGTGGTCCTGGTGCATCGCGAGGAGCGTGAAGGCGCCTTCGAGGCGGTTCACGACGTTGCGGAACGCGAGCTGCAGGTCGCCGCCGTTGCCGGCGTACTCGCGACCGAGGAGGGCCGCGGCCACCTCGGTGTCGGTCTCGCTGCGGAACACGACGCCGTCGGCGAGGAGTTCGCCCCGCAGCGCGGAGAAGTTCTCGATGATGCCGTTGTGGATGACGGCGAGCTTGTCATCGTCGGCGAGGTGCGGGTGTGCGTTCACATCGGTCGGGCCGCCGTGGGTCGCCCAGCGCGTGTGCCCGATGCCGGTGGAGCCGTCGGGCAGCGGAGCGTCGGCGAGCGAGTCGCGCAGCATGGCGAGCTTGCCCGCCTTCTTGCGCATCCCGAGCGAGCCTTCGCCGTCGATGACGGCGACGCCCGCAGAGTCATACCCGCGGTACTCGAGGCGGGCGAGACCGGCGAGAAGGATGTCCTGGCTGGGGCGCGGGCCCACGTATCCGACGATTCCACACATGGTTCAAAGATAAGCGCGAACTTTTGCGAGTCGTCCGAACAATATGTCCTGGTGGTTCCCGTGGCACTTCTCGCGGGTTCAGCGGCCACGAACCCGCACGAAATGCCACGGGAGCAGAGGAGCGGATGCCCGGATCAGCAGAGCGGATGCCGGGAGCAGAGGGGCGGATGCCGAGACGTCAGAGCTTGCGGAGGAGGACGGATTCGACCGTATGGTCGACGCCCTTGTTCAGGACCAGCCTTGCGCGATGCTTGGTCGGCATCACGTTCTCGACGAGGTTCGGCATGTTGATCTCGTTCCAGTATCCGAGCGCCGTCGTGATCGCCTCCTCGTCGGTCAGATGCGCGAAGACGTTGAAGTAGGACGACGGATTGCTGAACGCCCCCTGGCGGAGCGCGAGGAACCGATCGACGTACCACTTCTCGATATGCGCGGTGTCGGCGTCGACGAAGATCGAGAAGTCGAACAGATCGCTGACTGCCACGTCGTTCGGCGCAGGCGGCGGCTGCAGCACGTTCAGCCCCTCCACGATGACGACGTCGGGACGGCGCACCACGACGTGCGCGTCGGGGACGATGTCGTAGCGCATGTGCGAGTAGAAGGGAGCGCGCACCTCGGGGGCGCCGCTCTTGACCTCGGTGAGGAACTCGAGGAGCGCGCGGCGATCGTACGACTCGGGGAAGCCCTTGCGCTCCATCAGCCCGCGGCGTTCGAGCTCGGCGTTGGGATAGAGGAACCCGTCGGTGGTCACCAGCTCCACCCGAGGCGTGCCCGGCCACCGGCTCATCAACTCGCGCAGCAGCCTGGCGATCGTCGACTTGCCGACCGCAACGGAGCCTGCGACGCCGACCACGAACGGGGTGGTGGTGTCGTCCTCCTGCAGGAACGACGAGGTCGCCGCCCCCAGGCGCTTGGTCGAGGTCGCGTAGAGGCTGAGCAGGCGGCTCAGCGGGAGGTACACCTCGCGCACCTCGGTCATGCTCAGCCGGTCGCCGATGCCGCGGACCTCGACGACCTCGGTCTCGCTGAGCGGCTGGTCCATGCCTGCGGCGAGTCGCGCCCACTCCGCGCGCCCGATCTCGCGGTACGGAGACAGCGGCGGCGTGGAGTCGACGATGGTCACCCGTCCATCGTATCGGGGCACGAGTAGTCTCTTCCCGTGCGCCTCGGAGTCCTCGACATCGGTTCCAACACCGTCCATATGCTCGCAGCCGACGTCCGCCCCGGCGGCCGGCCGCTCGCCAAGACGAGCGATCGGACGGTGCTGCGCCTCATGCGCTACCTCACCCCCGACGGCTCGATCTCCGAAGAGGGAGTCGTTGCCCTGGAATCGGCGGTCGCGCAGGCCCGCCGCGTCGCCGAGACCGAGAAGGTCGACGAGCTGCTCGCCACGGCCACGAGCGCGGTGCGCGACGCCCGCAACGGCGCCGAGGTGATCGAGCGCATCGAGACCGCGCTGGGACAGCCGCTGCAGGTGCTCGACGGCGAGACCGAGGCCGAGCTGACGTTCCTCGCCGTACGGCGCTGGTTCGGCTGGTCGGCCGGTCAGCTGCTGCTGCTCGACATCGGGGGCGGCTCGCTCGAGATCGCCGCCGGCGGGGAGGAGCTGCCGGACGCCGCAGCATCCGTCCCCCTGGGCGCCGGACGCATGACGGTGCAGTTCCTGCCGAACGATCCGCCGGGCGAGGACGACGTCGAACGGCTGCGCGCGCACGCCAAGAAGACCCTCTCCGGGGTGCTGCCGCGGTTCATCGGGCTCCCCCGGCCCGATCACGTGGTGGGCTCCTCGAAGGCGATCCGGTCGCTGGCCCGACTGGTCGGGTACCCGGCTCCCGGCTGGTCGGGAACCGACCGGATGCTGCTGCCGCGAGCCTCACTGGGGTCGTGGATCCCGCGGCTCGCGCGCCTGCCGGCATCCGCTCGTCAGGAGCTCCCCGGAATCACTCCGGACCGGACCTTCCAGATCGTCGCGGCAGCGGTCTCCCTGCACAGCGCCATGACCGCGCTCGACATCGACGAGCTCGAGGTCTCGCCCTGGGCTCTACGCGAGGGAGTGCTGCTGCGCTACATCGAGCAGCTCAACTGGAGCGGTGCGCGAAGCTGAGAGCCGCGGTCGGCAGGTCTGGCTAGCATGACGGCATGCCCCCCGCCCCCGCCGCCACCCGCACTCTGCTGCGGCCGGTGGTCGCGAAGGTGCTCCTCGCCGGGTACCTGCTGTTCGTCGGGTTCACGGTGTGGCTGCCAGCAGTCGTCTCGGCGAAGGTGACCGGCCTCGTCGGCCTCCTCGCGCGGTGGGTGGCTGCAGCGGGCATCGCCTCGTACCAGTCGAGCGCGGTGGTGCTGGAGTATCTGGCGAACGTCGCTCTCTTCGTCCCGATCGGAGCGCTGCTCCTGTTCGCGTGGCCGCGCCTGCGGCTGTGGCAGGTCGTGCTGATCGGGGCGCTCCTGAGCGGGTTGATCGAGACGGTCCAGGGGCTCATGCCCTCGAGGTACCCGACGATCTCCGACGTCATGGCCAACACCCTCGGCACGCTGATCGGCGGGGCGATCATCGCGGCCTTCCTGACCTGGTGGCGGCCTGCCGGCGGGCGTCGAGCCGTAGGCTGGTGGCGTGAACTCCCCCCGCGATGACGGACCTCCCCCCGGTGTGAGCCGCCGGGAGTGGCGCAAGATGCAGCAGTCCGCCGCCGAACCGGCCGCTCCCGCTGCCGAGCCGCCCCACGACACCCGGGATAGCGGTCACATCTCACTGCCCGACTTCCTCGGCGGCGACCCCAGCCCCGCCGCTCCCGCGGCCGCTCTGACGATCCTCACCGTGTGCACCGGGAACATCTGCCGCTCTCCTCTCGCCGAGGTCCTCCTGCGCGCCCGATTGGAGTCGCTCGGGGTCCGCGTGCACAGCGCGGGCACGCACGCCCTCGTCGGTCACGGCATGCCGGAGCCCGCCCTCGAGCTCGCTGCCCAGGCGGGTGCTGATCCGTCGACGGCGGCCGCGCATCTGGCCCGGTACCTGGTGGAGCCGCTTCTCGCTGACGCCGACCTGGTGCTCACCATGGCCCGTGAGCACCGCTCCCACGTGGTCAAGATGATGCCGAACAGGTTGCGGCGAACCTTCACGGTGCGGGAGTTCGCGCGACTCGCATCGACGCTGAGCACGGAAGCTGCCCGCGCGGCCGCCGACGCCGCCGGCGAGAATCCTCAGGACCGTTTCGCCGCGGTGCTGCGCGCGGTCGCCGAACAGCGCGGGCTGACCCAGGGCGTGGCCGAAGACGACGACGTGGTCGACCCGTACCGGCGCTCTCGCGAGACCTACGCCCGTTCCGCCGGCCAGCTGGTCCCCGCGCTCGACGAGGTCGAACGGATCGTCCGCGCCGCACTCACCTGAGCCGCGCCTGCCCACGTGTGAGGGGCGTTCACCGTATGCTCGTTGTCGTATCTGCATCCCGAGTTCCCCACGGGATGCATGAGGGGATAAAGAGTTGGAACTCAGAGACTACGTGCGCATCCTGCGCGCGCACTGGATCGTGATCATCGTCGCCACGATCGTCGGAGCCGCGGCCGCTTTCGGCTGGAGCAGCCTTCAGCCCCGCGTGTACGCCGCCGACACCACCGGGATCGTCACCGCGGTCGGCGGCGACGGAACGAGCGGCAGTGCGCTGGTGGGCAACCAGCTCGCCCAGAGCCGGGTGAAGTCGTACCTCAACCTCGGATCGTGGCGCGCCGTGGCGGAGCACGCGATCGAGGAGCTCGGCATCGACGCCTCCCCCGATGTGCTCGTGAATCGCGTCTCTGTGACGAACCCCGTCGACACGACCGCCCTGAAGGTGACCGCCACCGGTTCCACTCCTGAATCGGCGCAGGCGCTCGCCCAGGCGTGGCTCGACGGAATGGCCATCGAGATCGAGAAGCTCGAGGGCGGAACCGCCGAGACCCCGGCGGCCATCTCGCTGATGGTGGGCGACTCGGCCAGGCTTCCTTCCGCTCCGTCTTCGCCGAACACACGGCTCAACGTGATCATCGGCGCTCTCGCCGGGCTCGCCCTCGGGCTCGTATACGCCTTCGTGCGGCACACGTTCGACCGACGCGTGCGTCATCCTCGCGACATCGAGCGGGAGACCGGCGTCTCGGTGATCGGCACGCTGCCGCTCGAGAAGTCGATGGCCGACGAACGTCAGGTGATCGACTTCTCGCTGGAGTCGCAGCACGGCGTCTCTCACCACACCATCGAGGCGATGCGCGAGCTGCGCACGAACCTGCAGTTCATCGACGTGGACAACCCGCCACGGGTCATCGTGGTGACGAGTTCCGTGCCCGGCGACGGCAAGTCGACCGTGTCGGTGAACCTCGCGTCGAGTCTCGCCGCAGCCGGGCAGTGGGCGATCCTGATCGACTGCGACCTGCGTCGTCCGGTCATCGCCGACATCTTCGGCATGTCCCGCGATGTGGGACTCACCGATGTCCTCGCCGGCCGGGCCGACCTGCAGGACGTGGCTCACCGTCCGTCACGCGACGTTCCGCTGGCCGTCGTGGGCGCCGGGCGCATCCCGCCGAACCCGAGCGAGCTGCTCGGGTCGCACCGTATGCGCGATTTCCTCGCCGAGATCAGCAAGTCGGCGATCGTGATCCTCGACTCTCCGCCGGTGCTGCCGGTGACGGATGCCGCCGTCCTCGCCGCCGGCGCCGACGGTGTGCTGATCGTCGTCTCGTCGGGCAAGACCACCTTCGACATGCTGCAGCGCGCGATCGACAACATCACCCGCACCACGGGTCGCGTGCTCGGCGTCGTCCTGAACCGTGTGCCCCGCAAGGGCGCCGAATCCGCGTACTACGGCCGCGAGTACTACGGCGCCTACGAGCGGTACGCGCAGAAGGACGACGAGGGCGATTCCGAGGATGAGACGCCCGGCGTGCGCCGTCGGGGAGCCGCTCAGGTCTGAGGCGCGGCGGTCTGCAGGAGCCCGTCCTCGACGAGCTCCCGCACGGCGGCATCGACGAGCGAGCGGGCGTCTGCGCCTTCCGGCGCCCCGTGCTCGGCGATGACGGCAGAGGTCAGTTCGTCGAGCGTCCGTCCGTCGGCGGCCGACCAGAGGGCAGGGCCGATCCCGTCGAGCACGTGGATCCGTCCGCCGGTGAGCGTGCGCCTCAGCAGCACCGTGCGCCCGTCGCGCTCGAGCTCATCGACGACAGCTGAGCGGACGAAGGTGCCCTCTCGCGGCACGACGGTCTCGTCGAGGCGACGCGGTGCGACCGGACCGAGCGGTCGCGTCTCGGTGGCGAGCAGGTCGTCGATGAGCTCGTCGATCGCCACGACCTCGCGGTACCTGATCCGCACCGCGCCTCCGGTCGCGTCCAGGATCGCGGCGATCAGCTGCAGGGGCGCTTCTCCCTCGCCCAGATAGCTGGTCTGCGGTCCGAGCAGCTCGAGAGCCTCTGAGAACTCCAACTCGTCGATCTGCGGCTGCTCGGGGCCGTCCGGCGTGCGGTCGATCACGACGATCTTCGCGACGCGGAGTCCTTCCGGCAGCGGGCGGGGTCCGTGGATGCCGGAGAGGGCGACCTGATCTTTGTGTGCGGAGTGCTCCCGGATGATCGACAGCGGCTTGCGATACGGCACCACCCGACCTGTCGCGTCGATGCCGACGGTCTCGTCGCTGACGTAGGCGAGTCGTCGCGCCAAGTGGCGCGCAGCCGTGGTCTTGCCCGTTCCGGATGCGGCACTGAGCACGACGACCCGCCCACGGTCGTCCGCGAGTCCTGCGGCGTGCAGCATCCAGATCGGATCGTTGCGGCGGTGGGCGAGCGCCGCGACCGTGACGTCGGTCGACAGCCACGACAGCGCGGCATCGTCGTCGATGCCCTCGCGCACCGCGGTGACGGCATCCGCCTCCTGCGCTCCGTCGTACCGAGCATCCGCCCAGGCCTCGTACGCGCGACGCTGGAAGCGCTCATCTCGCGACGAGACGTCGACCTCGACGATGGCGCCGACCGCGCTGACGAGAAAGCGATCTGCCATGGTCTCAGCCTATCGAGCAACAGAAGTCTCGCCGGAGCGCGCGTAAACATCTGACACCAGACGAAATGCACGGCACGGGTTGCGCTCGACCGTCGACGACCGGGTAGCGTAGCCACCACGCAAGCGCGAGCGGGTGTCGATCTGAGGGGGTCGACGTCCGAGGACTTGTTCGGCGCGCTTTCGAAACACACAGAAGGGTGTGGCGTGGATCTCGGAATCGTGAGGGAGATCGGCCCGCAGGAGCTGATCGAGCATGGCTTCCGGGCCGTCGGCAACCGCCTCCCCGTGCGCGCCCGCGAGCGCACGCCCGGTGCCGTCACTCTCCTCTCGTCCCGCGGGACGTCCACGGAATTCAAGGTCGACACCGCTGCCGCTCGCCCCGACCAGGCGGTTTTCGCTTTCGTCGAAGCAGACCGGGTGTGGTCGAAGCTCGCCGACGAGCCGTGGGTCGAGATCGGCAGCGGCCTGGTGGTCGCGGCGAGCGGCATCACCCGCGGGTTGCGCTGGCAGGGCTCGTGGCACGCTGCGATCGCCTTCGTTCCGCGGGCGGCCATGGCGTCCTTCGTGCCCGCGCTGCCCACCGACGTGCAGGTGTTCCCGGAACGACGCCTGCTCGATCGCGCCATGCAGGACTTCATCGAGGGACTGCTGGATGCCGATGAGCAGGCCACCGCCATCGAGCGCTACGCGGTGGAGCAACTGGTCCTGGAGATGGGCGGAGCGATCCTCCTCGACCGCGTCGGGGCGGTGTCCGGGCACGGCTCTCCGCGCGCCGTGCTGCGCGATCGGGCGATCGCCGTGATCGCTCAGCAGTGCGGCGATCCGAGCCTCACACCGACCCAGGTGGCCCGCGAGGTGCAGTCGTCTCTGCGCCAGCTCCAGCTGGTCTTCGCCGAGGCCGAGAACAGCGTCGCCGGCGAGATCCGACGGCAGCGGGCGCGGCTCGCCCGATCGCTCCTGGTCGACAGCCGCTACGACGTGCTGAGCATCGAACAGATCGCGCAGCGCGCTGGCTTCCAGTCGCCGATGAGCCTGCGCCGGGCCCTCGACGAGGCCTACAGAACCACGCCTCGCGCGCTCCGGTCACAGCGCCGCGCAGCGGTCTGACAGCCGTTTTTCGCTCAGATCGCGCAGGTTAAGCGCACAATGCGCTGACTTCTTCCAATCGATGTTTTCGCCTTCCGTCGCGCCCATAACTTGAGTCTCGAAGAGGCTCCTGGGGGATGCAGACAACGTGTCGTCTCTTCACCGACACAAGCGGGAAACCGCATCTGCATCTATGAGGGAGGGCACTCACGTGACCGAAGAAATCACCAACAACAACAGCAAGGGCTTCTCGCGCCGCACCGTCGTCAAGGGCGCCGCATGGTCCGTCCCGGTCATCGCAGCAGCCGTCGCGACGCCGCTCGCCGCTGCATCGACCGTCGACCTGGGCGCCTTCGCGCTCAACGGATCCTGCGGCACGCTCGGCCTCCTCGGCCCCGGCTTCACTCTGACCGCCGGCCCGACCGAGCCGCTGCCCGTCGGCACCACCATCACGATCTCCGGTGGCGGCATCGCCAACATCGGCGTCTTCAGCGTCACCGGTGGCACGGCTGCGGTCAACGTCCTCTCGCCCACCAGCCGCTCGATCGTGCTGACCGCGGCTGTACCGGCCGGCGCGACGATCGCGGTCCGCACGACGCTGTCGATCTCGGTCGCCTTCACGCTCAACGCCGTGTCGTCGCTCCCCACCGGTTACACCGCCACCGGCGCGAAGACCGCGGGCAACGTCAACTCGACGCTGATCCTCTGCTCGGCCGGCTGATCGGCCGACGCAGGATCTGAGCATCCACAGCACAGAGCGGCCGGGCCCTTCGGGGTCCGGCCGCTCCGCTGATCCGGGAGGATGAGGTCATGAGCGCATTCGTGATCCCCCTGGCGGCGTTCCTCGCGGGGGTCTTCGCGGTGAGTGCGGTCGGCAAGCTCCGCTCCGCAGACCGCGGTCGCGCGGCGTTCAATGCGCTGCAGCTTCCGGTGCGTCATCCGGGTGCCGCCGCGATCGGCATCATCATGGTCGAGCTCGTCGTGGCGATCGGCCTGCTCACGACCTCCGGGTGGGTGTTCGTGGCCGCGGCGACAGCTGCCGTGCTGCTGACCGGCGGGCTCCTGCTCGTCGTCACCCGCGCGCACCGGCTCGGGGTGACCGATGACTGCGGATGCTTCGGCGACTGGCTCCCGTCGGCGATCGGCCCACGCTTGATCACGCGGAATGCCATCCTCCTGGCCGCGGCCCTGGGCGTCCTGATCCCCACGTTCTGGGTCCAGGCTGTCGCCGGAGTACCGATGGGCGTGCCGGTCGCGGTGACAGCTCTTGATTCGGCCGCAGTCGTCATCGGCGCGACGGCAGCGGCAGCGATGATCGGCCTCGCCGTCTGGTCCATCGTCCGATCGGCTGTCGGCGCCCCGGCCACGGCCGCCGCTCCCGCGCGGGGCATCGGCGCCGTCCTTCTTACGGACAGCGCCGAGATCATCGACGTCCTCGCACCCGGCGTACGCGCTCGACTCGTCTTCTTCGTGTCACCCGGCTGTCACGCGTGCGAGACGGCCCTTGCTGCGCTTCAGGTGGCCGAGGACGACGTGAGTGCCCTGGTCGACGTCTACGTCGTGCAGAGAGCCGTCTCCGGCGCGGCCGACGTCGAGTCGACGCACCCGCTCCCCCGCACCGCCCGGTTCGCCCTCGATGTGGGCGGGTCTCTCGCGAGCCACCTCGGCACCGGCCCTGGTACTCCGGTGGCCGCGCTCATCGGCACCGACGGCACTCAGGCCGGACCGCTCGCCATCGGGAGCGACGAGGTCGTGCAGCTCCTCGACAGCATCCTGGCGCTCGCCGAGACACCCTCGGCCTGAGTCAACCGGCTCGGCGCAGGGCCTTGGGCCGTCCGGTGATCCAGCCCATGACCCACTCGACCGGACCTGTGCCGATGAAACGCCACCACAGCCAGCCCACGAGGATCATGCCGGGCACGATGACCAGCCAGCCGGGGTAGAAGTTGTCGGCGGGGCGGCCGTAGGCGTTGTTCCAGAGTGCGATGAGTGCCACGTGCAGCAGATACAGAGACAGGGCGACCTGTCCGCAGGCGCGGAGCGGAACGAAGATCGCCGCCCAGAACCGCTCCGCGCGTTCACGGCGAACCGTCGCGGCGAGCACGACGCACACGTAGACGGCGAACACGAGGCCGAGATCCTTGAGGGTGTCGAGGTAGTCGCCCGATTGCACCGTGCCCAGCCGCTGCCCGATCCCCCAGGCGACGTAAGCGAGCGGCGCTGCCGCGGCCAGGGCCCACAGCAGCCGGTCCCGCTTCAGCCCGTGGCGGATGAGCAGGGCGCCGATCAGGAACATCGGCAACAGATTCACCACGCGGTACTGCGGACCGAGGAACATCCAGGTCATGACTTCCCGGACCGGAGCCGGAGCAGAGTAGACCCAGACCCAGGTGCGGGCGACGCTCAGAAGCGGCTGGCTCACGACGAGGAGCGCTGCCGCCACGGCGATCACGATCGGAGTGCGCGCCAGCAGGATCGGCGCCCCGAGGATGATCAGCACGCCGAGGTACGAGAGGATCACTGCGACCCACGAGCCCCAGGTGGCCATCCAGACGCCCAGCACGATGAGGAAGAGTCCGCGCAGCACCTGCTGCAGGAGAGTCGTGCCCACTCTCCCGCCGCGCCGCCAGACGAGCTCAGCCGACATGCCCATCACGAGCGCGAACAGGGGTGACGCGACCTCGCTGAACATCGAGGTGGCGAAATGCACGACCCACGGGGCATTCGGAACGAAGGATGCCGCGTGCGCGATCAGCATCGCGATGATCGCGAAGCCGCGGAGGATGTCGGGGATCAGAAGACGTTTCGGAGTGGAGGCGCGGAGGAGGCGTCGCTCCCCCGGCAGCACTGACGAGCTCTCGGGTTCTGGGGACATGACCTGACAGTATTGGGTGAACCCCCGTGCGCGCGACCTGGAGACCGACATGACGACTGCCGAAGCTCCTGCTCCGCGCCGCCGTCGATTCGGGGTCTGGATCAATGTCGCCTTGGCGTTGGCCCTGACGGCGATCATCGTCGCCTTCGTGGGTCAGCCGTCCTCCGGCTCGATGTCCCCGACGTTGGAGCCTGGCGACCGTCTCATCGTGAACCGGCTGGCGTTCGTCGGGTCAGACCCCGCCCCCGGAGACATCGTCGTCTTCCGGCCCGACGCCCACTGGGGCGAGAAGCCCGTGGCGGGCAACTGGCTGACGGGCGCACTGCAGTGGGTCGGCGAGAGCACCGGCATCCGCCCGCACGTCCTGGTGAAGAGAGTGATCGCCGGCCCCGGGCAGACGGTCGAATGCTGCGATGCCCAAGGAAGAGTGCTCGTCGACGGCGAACCCCTCGATGAGCCCTACGTCGTGAACGACCTCCCGTTCGTCGCGAGCGACCTGGACTGCGACTCGACGCCGATGTCGTCGCGGTGCTTCGCGACGGTGACGGTTCCCGAGGGCGCCTACCTGGTGCTCGGCGACAACAGGGCGAACTCGGCCGACTCCGTGTTCCCGTGCCGTGGCGTCGCGGACCCGGGCGAGGACTGCTGGCGGTGGATGCAGCGCGATTCGGTGTTCGGGAAGGCAGGGCCGATCCTCTGGCCGGTATCGCGCTGGGGCGGGCCGTAGGCGGCTGTCGTCAGCGCCTGGCCGATCGCATCGGTCAGCCGCAGCCGGGCGTCTCCAGCTTCACGGGTGTCTCCCTCACCATGGGCGTGGTCCAGACGTCGTAGGCGCCGTAGTCCGCCCCCATGGTGCCCTCGGCGCCCTTCATCTCGACCGTGATCGTCGCGGCGGTCTCAGGAGTCGTCACGACGCTGATCCGGACGGCGGAGCGGCCGAGGTGCGTTCCCTCCGTGACCAACGAGGAGCGCAGCGCTCCCTCGACGTTCCACGACGTGATCGTCGCACCGACAGGCGTGTAGACCACGACGTCGGTCGCGATGTCGCCCGGCCTGTAGTGCGGTCCGGTGATGAAGTACGGCAGGCCGGCGGCCTGCTCCGGGGTGATGTTGTTCGCGAAGGTGATCGTCTGACGGAACGTGGGAGGACCGGCAGCTGTGCACTGGTCGGTGCTCGCAACGACGTTGGCATCGGCGTAATAGTCGGTCTTCGCACCAGTGGTGTCGTTGAAATAGACACCGGCGATCGTCTGGTCGTCGTTCGTTGCCGGAAGCGTCCCAGAAAGCCTGGTGCCGGCCATCATCGCCTCGATGTCGGGGTTCGACGACCATATCTTCATCCGGCTCTCGTCGGTCGCCTGGCGGAACGCGTCGAACAGCGCGAGCGGGTTGTCGACGCCGGCCGTCAGCTTGGAGAAGATCTGCGCGGCCGCCGAGGCGAAGAAGAGGTCCTGAGCGGAGGCATCGACGATCTCGCCATCAACGATCTGACCGTAATTGAAATAGACCTCATTGAGGAGCAGCGAGACTGCGTTGTCGCTGGTGAGCGTCTCGCCGGTCGCCAGCGGGATCGGTCCTGTTGCCTTGAGCATGTAACTCAGTGCCACAGGATCGGTCGAGATCACGTCGTCGAAGGGAGGGAGACCCTCGTCTGCCCACCAGGCACGCATGATTTCGACTGTCGTCGGGAAGTCAGGGGTGGCGGTCATGTTCGGGATCCAGCGGCCGATGATGTCGGAGTACAGTCCCTC
Source organism: Microbacterium sp. W4I20 (assembly GCF_030816505.1). Lineage (NCBI taxonomy): Bacteria > Bacillati > Actinomycetota > Actinomycetes > Micrococcales > Microbacteriaceae > Microbacterium > Microbacterium sp. W4I20. Next base: position 1,363,267 of record NZ_JAUSYB010000001.1, read on the forward strand.
CGTCTCTGCATCGAGCGGAGCAATGCTCTCCGGGCGCGCATTGGCGAATTGGACGCTGGTCGCCTGGGTCGTCAGTTCGATGCGGCCATCCGTTGCGGTGACGAGCGCCAGCGCCGCCGGGTTGCCACCCGATGCGCGCAGCTCGGAGTTGCCCTGGAACATCAGCAGGTAGGTGCGGGGCGTGCCTTCCCCAAGAGCTGCGGGAAGGATCTTGAGGATGGGCGACAATGAGCCGAGGGTGTCGTCGACGCCCGACACTGCGTCGTCCAGGGTGGTCAGCGCGTCGGTGACCTGGGGCAGGAGGAAAGTGCGGTCCATATCCTCGATCCGAGCGCTCACCCCCGCGAACGTCACAGCACCGCCGGTGACGACCTTCTCAAGACCTCGGATCGCGGCGAGGTCGATCGCCCCGCCGACGGGGCGGAAGGCGGCGAGGTCGAGACTCGGCAAAGAGTCAACGGCGAAGTCGGCAACCTCGTCGATGCTCTCCGCCGCGGCTCGAACAGCGGCGAGATTCTGGCCGACGGCCGGGATCCATTCCGCGATCTGCCAGTCCAGTCCTTCGGTCTGGGACACGGCGCGTGCAGACAGCTCCTTGAGTGCGGCGGCGTCGGTCGCGGCTCCCTCCGCATCGCCCGCTATGACCTTCGCCGGCATCCCGCTGGCTATCGGGACCGCCGGAGTCAGTGAGTCGCGGACGCTCAGCGCCTTGGACGCGGCAACGGCCGAGAGCGCGACGACGGCGACCACGAGGAGGGCGAGCACGCCGATGACCATCCACACGACCCGTCGACGACGATGCGGGCGTTTTCGCTGAGCGCGGTCGTCGGCGCGCAAACTAGCGCGGGTCTGGTGCGAAGAGGACATCTCTCCTATTCAAGCGCAGTTTGCTGGGCGACACGTGAGTCAGGAGCGCCGGAGCCGTGCGGTCGGGCGCAAGCCACCGGGCGGACGCGGGGGCGCTGAGCCTTCAACAGGATGACCTCCCGGAGCCACCGGGACTGCCTCAGGAGCGACGGGCATACTGCCGGGTATCACGGCTCGCACCCCGAGGAAGAACCCGAGCGCCATGAGGAACCAGAACGTGCGAGCATTCAGGTCGCCCGAAACCGAGATCTGAACCACCTCGGCGACGAGAATCGCGAACACAAGAATGGCGACGGGCATCTCGCGCGATCGAGAGAGCAACTTGATGAGGTTCGCGACCACGATGATGATCAGAGCAATCCCGAACCACACGCGCCGAGCTCGGCGAATACCTCCAAGAACATGTTGTGCGGGTAGACGAACTGGCGAGGAGCGCCGGCGAATAGTGCCCAGTTACCGATGCCGACCCCCTCCGGGTATTGGCGGATGATCTCGGTGGTGAGCGACCAGAACAGGGATCGAGATGCGTCGTTGTCCCCGTCCTCGATCAGGGTGACGATGCGGCTACTCGCGAAGAACGGCAGCACGGTGACGGCCCAATAGGCTGCGCCTGCTCCGACGACGATTCCGACGATGCGTCGGATGCGATGACGGCGCGTGAATACGACGAGAGCGATAGCACCGATCCCGACGGCGAGGATGGGGCCTCGCGATCCTGTCGCGAAGATCCCCGCGATGAGCAGTGCCGCGATGCCGAGGAACACCCAGGTCCTGATGTCCTTCTGGAGGACGAGGAACAAGGCCATGACGAGACCGGTCGCCATCGCGCGTGCGAGCCAGATCGGGTTCGAGTCGAAACCGTCGGCTCGTCCGCCAGCGAAACCGAGGATCGTGATCACTGAGAGCAACCCGGTCGTGACGAGCCAGGTGCGGGCAAAGGTGTAGATGGAGCGTTCGTCTCGCAACACAGAAGCAGCGACTGCTGTGAGCAGTGTCGCAGTGAGCCATGTATCGAGCTTGATCTCACCGTAAGCAGTTGCGGTCGGAATGGCGATGGCATGCAAGAAGACGCCGAGGAAGAAGAAGGGGACGAGCAGGACCGGGTGCAGCTTCGGGAGACGGCGACCGACTTCGTAGAGCACGAGGATAAGCGCCAACGGCGACGCGATCGTGGCCACCCCGACTCCGCCGACTGTCGGAAAGAGGCCGCCGATGAGCAGGCCCACGAGAATGATGGATCGCGAGATGCGCCCGAACCTGTTAAGCGGAGGTACTGGTGCGAACTTCACCCTGGCGAACCTTTGATCGATGCCTGCGACTTGGAGTTAGTAAAGCGACTGGTGGGCGCACGCCTCGGCGAGAGCACGCCCAACTCGGTTCGATTCACCCTGCGAGTATCGCACGGCGCGCTTCGCAGTTCCGCGCTCCAGAGCAGCCGAGTGCGTGCTCGCACTAGCGCACCAGCGACGAGGTGAATCGAGCAGCGATCGCCGAACTGTACTGCGGACTGATATGCAGTCCGTCGCGATAGAGCCACATTCCATTCCGATAGGTCTCGCACATACCGTTGCGGCAGACCTCGGACGAGAGGTCAACGGCGCCAACCCCCGTGGCTTCTATCGCCTGGGTCTCAGCCGCGGTTATGTACTTCATCCGTGTCTGCACCTGCTCGGCCGAGATGGTCATCGAACACCCCGAAGGGTCGGTGAAGAGGTCGGCGTTCTGACACTCGACGGGGTGCCACCACTCGCGGGAGACTCCTGGGAAGTGCGGCATCGTCCGTACCAGTCGCACATCATGCCCTGCCGCTTCAAGCGACTCGATCCGAGCTGCCAAAGCTTCGGCCCACACCACCGCCTTGTCGACTTCAGTCGTCGCGACCTCTCCTCCTGCTCGGAACTCGATCCGGTCGTCGGTGACCATCTCGCTCGATGAGGCGATCACGACAGTACCGGCAGGTTGCGCCTCTATCCACTTCTCACCGTCATCCGCGTATACGCTGCACTCGGCGCCCTTTGCGGGGTCATCGAGGTCGACTCGTCCGACATCGAAGAAGGGGCATCCTCCCCACGTCGCGACCGTGAGCGGCCTGTCCAACTCATCGGCTGCGGAGATCAGGGCTTCCGTGAATTGCTGTGCGTTCGAGTCGCCCACGAGATAGATGGGCTTCCCCGCACCATCCCACGTGCAGGGTGCCAGATCCCGTTCAGAGACGGGCGTCGTCGACAAGCATTCGTTGTAACCGATGGGACGTTCCAAGAGCTGCGCCGACGCATCCGCGACGTTCTTGTTTCCCCAGTTCACGACAGCACCTCCACCCAGTCCGCCAGCGGCGACCAAAGCGACGGCGATGGCTGCTGCCGGGAGGCGCAGGCTCCGCCAGTTCCATGCATCCGCGCGCCCCCGGAACGGGGTCTCGATGTAGCGGAACGTGAGGTAGGAGAGCACGTAGGTGAGCACGAGGGCGCCCACGATCGCGATCATGCTTTCGGGCCAGAGGCGCCGAGCGAACACGAACAGCGGCCAGTGCCAGAGATAGAGCGAGTACGAAAGGTCGCCGAGGTGGACCAGAGGTCGGGTCGAGAGGAGCCGAGAGCCGCCATTCTTCTTCAAGCCGCCGTAGATGACCAGGGCGGCACCTGCCACCGGCACCAGCGCGGCGACACCCGGGAAAGCCATGCCGCTGTCGATGAACACCGCTCCTGCAAGGATCAGAGCCAACCCGATCCAGGTCGCCGCGGCATGCAGGCGCCTCCGCGCCAGCCACACCGCACCGCACGCGATGAGCGCACCGACCGCGAACTCCCACGCCCGCGTCGGCATCATGTAGAAGGCGAAGATCGGTGGATTCCTCACAGCCGGCAGCACCGCGGAGAACGACGTGACGGCCGAGAGCGCGAACGATACCGCGGCGACAACCACGAGCACCGCGGCTGCTGCCTTCGCATGGTTCTTCGTCATCTTCCACACGAGGAGCAGCACCAGCGGGAAGAACAGATAGAACTGCTCCTCCACGCCGAGCGACCAGGTGTGCAGGAATGGATTGGTCTGCACGTGCTCGCTGAAGTAGTCCGATGAGATGGTGTAGAGCGCGATGTTGCTGATTCCCACGGCCGCCGCCCCGCCGGTCACTGCGGCCTGCTGCTGCGTGCCCAGCGGTGAGAGGATGACTGCCCCGACCAAGGCCGTGACGGTGATGACTACGGCCGCCGCGGGAATGAGTCGATAGCCTCGACGGATGAAGAATCGGCCCAGCCGGATTCTGCCCTGGCTCTGGACCTCTCGCAGCAGCATCGCGGTAATCACGAAACCGGAGATGACGAAGAACACGTCGACGCCGATGAAGCCGCCTCGAAGGCCGAAATGGGCGTGCTCGATGATGACGAGCCCGACAGCAAGGGCACGCAACCCTTGAATGTCGCCCCGGTACCGTGGCTGCGCGGTCGCGCTCGATCTGTTCATGGTTCCTTCCGCGACCGTCAGGCCGCCGCTCGATCCGCGTCGCGACGCGTCGCCATCATGCCGATCACCCAGGTCACGACATAGACGGAGCTGAGTGCCAGCGAGAACAGCCACGCGGTAGTGATCAGGTCGATCGCGAACAACACCGCGGTGGCGACCACTCCGAGGACGAGCACCACGCGGAGCACGTCCAGGCCGAGATTCCATCCGCCGCGTTGCAGGACGATCAGCACCTTGCTCATCGGGCTCACGATCAGACGAGTAGCGATGATCGGCGACATCGCAACCATGAGCTCCCCGGCCGTCTCCCATCCTGATCCGAGGAACAGGGGAAGGATCGGCTTGACCAGGAACACGACTGCGACAACCGTGACGACGGCGACGAGCGCGAGGACCGCAGAAACCGACAAGTAGTACCGCGTCAGGCCGCCTCGGCTCTCACGGATCATCTCGGACATGTGCGCCTCGACAACCTGCCCGACAGCCGTGGCGACGAGGACGAGGGGCGCGGCGAGAATGCGATCAGCGAGAGCCCATTGCCCGGCATCCGCAACGGAGAACCACAGGCCCACGAAGATCACGGGGACGACGAGCCCGGCGGAGTTGAGCACAGCCGACGGCGCGAACAGCACCGGGAATCGCCAGTACTCCCTCATCAGCCGACGGACGTCCGCCAGGGAGAAGCGTTCGATCTCCGATCGCAGGCCGATGGCGAGGGGTGCGATTCCGGCCGCGCGTCCGATCGCATACCCGCCGATCAGGCCGACAGGACTTGGAGCGAAGAAGCCACCGGCGAGCTGCGCTCCCGCGGCCAGCACGGACTGGTAGATGCTGCGTCGGGCGACGGCGCCGTAGCGGTGCCCTCGCAGCGCGTACTGGCTGAGGAGAGTGAACGCCGCCGTGAGGAAAGTGATGCCGCCGACCCATACGGAGAACCAGGGCAGTGCGGACATGTTCGGCAACAGGCCGAACGCGAACAGCGCCTGGAGCAGCCCCACGGTCAGGGCACTCACGACGAGAGCGCTCAACAGGCCTGTGCCGAACAACGCCGAAGCGTCGCGTTTGGCGCGCGGCAGCATCAGAGCCGAGTCCAGTCGGAGGGCCGCAGCCGGCGCCGCGATCGAGACGACCGCGATCACGAGCGACAGGTAGCCGAAGTCCTCGTCCGAGTACAGACGGGTGAGGAACGGCGTGACGAGGAGCGTTATGCCCTGAGCCACGCCCGTGCCCAGGATGAGCGAGAGGGCCCCCTTCGCACCGCGCGAGCGGAGGCGGGCCCAGATCGACGTGATACCCATGCTTCTAGCTCCGGCTCTTGCGACGGAGCAGCTTCCAGCCCTGCACCACGCGACGCAGGCGGATCCGTCGCGTTGTCGACACCCCGTCCGACGACGGACCTGCGTGCAGACTCTCCGCCGTCGGCCAGAGGATCCGGAAGATGACACGCGGACGAGCCGCGGCCGGGATGAGCTTGAGAGCCTCGACGTACGCGCGGATCGGCGACGACGACAATCGCCAAGCCCAGTCCTTGGGCACCGGAAGCGTCGACTCATCCAGACGCCGGTCAGGGTACGCCTTGCGCAACGGCGCCAGGAGGGCGTACTCAGCGTGGGCGAGTCTCGCAGCGTCCGCCGCACCTCGTCCGCCTCTGGTCAGTGTGGCGGCGGCCGCATCGATCTGTGCGTGACTTGCAGATCGTCCCTGGAACGGGCGGACCTCGTGCAGCGCACTGATGACAGCGTGGAGGGCGCGACCGGGAGTACGCCCGCTGATACCCGCGAAGCTCCGATCCTCGGTCGTCTCCTTCACGAGGGCGAACGCGGCGGACGCCTCCATCGCCATCCCCGGGAACCACGAGTGCACGTCGATGGCGCTCCCCCATGCTCCAGCGCGAAGCGTCAGCGAATGCAGCACGTCGGTTCCCGAGAGCGGCGACAGCGCAGGGGTCCATCCCCACTCCTGCATCGCGCGAGCCAACCGCAGGTCCTCTCGAGGCTGCACCCAGCAGTCGACATCGCCGGAATGGGCACGCTCTCGCAGACCCTGCGCGTGCAGCGTCGGCCCCTTGATGAAGAGGATCTCGATGGAGTTCTGCGCGGCCACATGAGCGAGGAGCGCATAGACGAGCTCGTGCAACGGCGACAGCATCCACGGCGGATCCAGTCGAGTGATCCTGGACCGATGACCGGGATCCGCGCTCGCGAGTCCCATCGCCTCCATCTCGCCGATGGTGTCGCGTTCATCCTGCGTGAGCTGCGAGTCCGGAACGGTCCCGTCGACCAATCGCCGCCACAGAGCCTCCCCGACGCCGTGCAGCAGAAGCGGCTCACCAGGCACGAGCGGCGTCACCAGGACGCCGCCTTCGACCGCGGAACCGAAGTCGTGCTCCGACACGTCGAGTGCGCCGGCACATACCGCGACCCACGAAGCACCCGACTGGCTCATGGCGCCTTCGACAGAGCCTGTGCGACGGCCGCGAAATCCGCTTCCCAGGTCAGACTCGAATCTCCGAGGGCTCGGCACCTTTCACTGATCTCGGACAGATCCGCTTCGGCACGGATCCTGATGAGCGCATCGGCAATGCTCTCCGCGGTCACCTGGGTCAGCCAGCCGACCCGGTGCTCCGTCACGAAGAGACGGTTCTCCGGCAAGTCTCCCGCGAGCACCGGGCGTCCGGAGGACACGCATTCGAGAATCTTGTTCGAGAGGCCGTCATTGCCGGGATCATCCGGTTCGTAGAGGACGAGACCGACGTGGGAATCGAGGTAGGTGCGTGACACCTCGTCGCCCTGAATCGCGCCCGACCACGTGATCACGTCAGAGGCGCCGCGTTCCTCGGTCAGCGAATGCAGCTGCTGCAGATACTGGTCAGTTCCGGGGCCGACAATGCGCAATCGGACCCGAACATCCTTTTGCGCGCAGAGGGCCATCGCCTCGATCAGAATCTCGTAGGCCCGCCCCTCGAACACCGATCCGATGACGACGCAGCGAAGTTCGTCATCTCCGACCGGTGCGACATACGGAGCCCGCCACGATGAAAGCGGCACGTTCCGCAGCGGAAGCACCGTGCGGAAACCGACCGTGCGGAGATCATTCGCATCACTGGGCACGGCCACCGTCGCGATGGCGTCGCGCCGGGCGAGACTGCCGAGCGTGAGCGGCTCCAGTCTGCTGAAGATCGACGCGAGAGAATCTCGCGCGGCGATCGCGCCGGGGCGTTCAGCCACGTCCAACACCACTTGCGAACGGAAGCGTGCGCGGTGAACGAGCGCGATCGGAGCAAGTACCGGATTCGCGATCAATATCACGGCGGCGGGGGTCTTGGCCGCCACCCAGAACAGACGGATAAAGGCCGGCAGATACGAGACCAACAGGTTGAACAGCTTCGCAGCGATGCCCCCGCCTGGGCGACGCGGGCGCACCCGCACCTGATGCACGGCGATGCCGTCGGAATCGAAGACCCCTGCTTCGTCGACGCGACCGCCACGACCGGAACTCTGCAGAGCCAGGTATCGGACTCGGTAGGAGCGCGCCAACTCGCGCGCGGCCTTCCGCGGGCGAGTGGCATACCGGATGCCGGCGAGAGACACGATGAGAACCGTCTCCGGCCGGGCCTCAGCGCCGGAGCTCTCAGTCATGAAGACCCAATCGCGCCCGGTGGGAGTGTGCCGTCGACAGGATGAAGGCTGTCGCCCGCCACGCGGTGTTCGCAATCTCGTAGCCGGCCGGGAGAGAAGCCAGGTCGGCGGGGATGCTGAGGCGCGCGGCGACCGCGCGCAGCACGCTCTCCGGGGTGAGCCCGGTGGTGATGATGGCTCCGGCATCCAACGCCTCAGGCCGCTCGATGAAGTCGCGCACGGTCACGGCCGGGAACCCGAGCGTGCTCGATTCCTCGCTGATCGTGCCGCTGTCGGAGAGCACCAGCTTGGATTCCTGCTGCAGCTTGATGTAGTCGTGGAAGCCGAACGGCGGGTGGAAGGTGATGCCCTCGACAGCCGCGGCGTCGTCGAGAGCCTCGATGCGCTTACGGGTGCGCGGGTGGGTCGACACGAGGATCGGGATGCCGTACTCGCTGCGAAGCGCCTGCAACGATGCGATCGCGGACCGCAGACGCTTCGGGTTGTCGACGTTCTCCTCGCGGTGCAGGCTCACGAGGAAGTACTCCCCCGGCGTGAGGCCTGCCCGCTCGACGGCGTCACTCGCCTCGATCTGCTCGCGGTTCTGCTCGAGCACCTCGCGCATGGGCGAACCGGTGAGGAGGATCTTCGACGGATGGAGCCCCTCGGCGAGGAGGTTGCGCCGAGCATGCTCGGTGTAGACGAGGTTGTAGTCGGCGACGTGATCCACGAGGCGGCGGTTGGTCTCCTCCGGCACGTTCTCGTCGAAGGAGCGGTTGCCCGCCTCCATGTGGAACACCGGCACCTTCATCCGCTTGGCGATGACCGCGGAGATGCAGCTGTTCGTGTCACCGAGCACAAGGAACGCATCCGGCTTCTCCTCGCGGATGACCTCTTCGGTCTTCGTGAGGATGGACCCGAGGGCGGCGCCGAGCGATGAGGTGTCCGCGTTCATGAAGTGGTCCGGTCGGCGCAGACCCAGATCTTCGAAAAAGACCTCGTTGAGCTCGTAGTCGTAGTTTTGACCGGTGTGCACGAGCACCTGGTCGGTGTGCTCGTCGAGCAGCTTGATCGTCGCGGACAGGCGGATGATCTCCGGCCTGGTTCCGACGACCGTCATCACTTTGAGTCTGTCGACCATGTCACACTGCCTCGGCAATCGTGTCGGGGTTGGCTGGATCGAAGATGTCGTTGGTCCAGAAGGACGTGTACAGCAACTCTTCGCCGATGTTGGTGATGTTGTGCGACCACATCGTCGGCATGTCGACGGCACCGGGCGCGTCGCCGGAGACCTCGAACGACACGACCTCATCAGAGTACAGGCGGCGCAACGAGATGCGGGCTCGGCCCTGCAGCACCGTGAACCGCTCGATCTTGCGGCGGTGGAAGTGGTCGCCCCGGGTGACACCGGGCACGGTGGTCGAGAACGACGATTGCCCCGGGCCGCCGTGCGAGCGGATGATCTCGAAGAACGAACCCCGGGCGTCGGCGTGGCGCGTCAGATCGATCGGCGACTGCGCGGGGAACGTGTACGAGCGGTACGTATTGAAGAGGTCACGATCGAAGTTCTCGGACACATCGGGAATCTCGCCCCGACCGTACAGCTCGGCGAAGCCTTGCAACCGGGCGAGCAGTCCGGACACCGTCTCCTCCCGTTGCAGGCTCTCGAGTGCCGCGAGAGGCGCCGCTCCGCTGAGAATGTCGGCAGCATCCTGAGCGTGCAGCAGCGTGAGCTCCTTGTCGTTCTCGACGATGGGGCTCTCGCCGGCAGCGACCAGATGACTGAACGTCGCCGTGACCGCATTGTAGAAGGGGCGGCCGTGCTCGCCGAAGAGGTTCGGCAGACGCACATCGATGAACTCGGCGCCCACTTCGGATGCCGCCTGCGCGAGAATCTCGGCGGCCTTGGCCTTCGCCTCACCATAGACGGACCCGTTGGTTGCCTGCGTGGAGTTCGCGTACACGACGACCGGCGGAGGCGTCTCCGCTCCTCGCAGCGCGGACGCGAGCTGCTCGGCGAACCCGATGTTCCCTGCAGTGACTTCTTCATCCGACGCCCGATTGACTCCGGCGATATGGATGACGCGTGCGCTGCCGTCAATTGCAGCCGTGGCCGTCGCTGAGTCGAACTCCGCCCCGACGGCGATCGCCTCGACGCGAGTACCCGCCTCCTTCAGTGCCGCTCTCAAGTGCCAGCCAAGGAAGCCTCCGGCGCCGGTGACCGCGTACCCGCTCACGAGTCCGACACCGCCACCTCGGGAAGTCCGGCTGCGCGGAGCTCATCACGAACCTCGGGCAGGGTGAGCAGCAGCTCCTCGACCTCACGAACATTCATCTGCTGAACGGTATGAGAGTCGTAGTCCTCGAAGCGGTTCTGAGCGACGTCGCCCTCCTCGAAGTACACGCTGTAGTTGAGGTCACGGTTGTCCGCCACGACGCGGAAGTACTCCCCCATGTCGCGGGCGCGTGACAGCTCCTCGCGGGTCGCCAGAGCCTCGGAGAGCTTCTCCGCATGGCGGGTGCCGATGACCTCGACCTTCGAGCTGGACTGGAACAGGTTCAGGACGGCCTGCGCGAGCGTGCCCATCGAGGTGGCCTTAGCCTTGCGTACGAAGAGGTCACCCTGCGCCGCGTGCTGGAATGCGAATTCGACCAGATCGACCGAGTGCGCCAGCGACATCATGAAGCGGGTCATATCCGGGTTCGTGACGGTGATGTTCTTGCCCGCCTTGATCTGACGGATGAACAGCGGGATCACGGAGCCTCGCGAGTACATGACGTTGCCGTAGCGGACGCAGGACACGGTCGTGGCGGTGTTGGGGTTGTTCAGGCCGTGCGACTGCGCGACCTTCTCCATCAGCGCCTTGGACATCCCCATCGCGTTCACGGGGTAGACGGCTTTATCGGTGCTGAGTGCCACGACCGAACGCACACCGTTGCGGTCCGCCGCACGCACGACGTTCTCGCTGCCGTGCACGTTCGTGCGCACGGCCTCCATCGGGAAGAACTCGCAGGATGGCACCTGCTTGAGAGCGGCGGCGTGGAAGATGAAGTCCACGTCGCGCGTCGCCCGATCGACACTGTCGTAGTCGCGGACGTCTCCGACGTAGAAACGCAGGCGAGAGTCGGGGATCTCGTGCCGCATCAGATCCTGCTTCGCCTCGTCACGGCTGAAGATGCGGATCTCTGAGACGTCTCGCTCGAGGAGCTTCTTCGCGACCGTGTGCCCGAACGATCCGGTCCCGCCGGTCACCAGCACGCGTGCTCCGCCGTATGACTCGCTCATGATGCTCTACTCGTTTCCTTCGCGGCTGCCGAGAGCAGCTCTTCGATCCTGGAGATTCCCGACCCGCGGGAGAAATGGGTGTCGTACATCTCGCGACCGCGGCGCGCCATCGCCGATCGCTCGTCCGTGGACAGCTCCGCGGCCGCGCGGAAGGCGGCTTCGAGAGAGTCGACATCTTCCGCATCCGCCGTCACGCCCACGCCGCCGTCCTCGACGAGTCGTCGGACATCCCCCTGAACCGTCGTCACGACCGGCACGCCCGCCGAGAGCACTGCCTGGAACTTCGAGGGGATGGTGCCGCGGAAGACCGGCATGTTTTTGAGGGACACGAGTGCGTAGTCGGCACGCGCATAGATCTCCGGCATCCGCTCGCGAGCGACCGGGTCATGAAAGCGCACATTCTTCGCGTCGAGCTCGGCGACGAGCGTCTGGAGGTCGGCTTTCGCGACGCCGTCCCCGACGATGGTCAACACGACGCCGGCGTCAGCCGCGGCATGCGCCGCTCGCACCGCGGTTCCGAGGTCCTGCATATCCCCCACGTTGCCCGCGTAGACCACCTCCGCTCGCGGCGTCTCGGTCGCGGGGAGTTCGGACTTCACCGGCTCACCGGCATCCGCCCAGTTGTAGACGAGGTGGGCGCGGTGCTCCGGCACGCCGCGCGACACGAGTGTCGAGACCATGGTCGGCGCGATCCCGATCACAGCGGCAGCGCGCCGATAGGCACTCCGCAGCCAGGGACCGAGGGTTCCGGAGATGATGCGCTCCTTCGCACCGCCTGCCATCATCGACGATCCGACGATCGAGTCGGGCCAGAGGTCTTGAATGTGGAGCACGTACGGGCGCCCGCCGGTGGTGCGCCACAGCCACGGGCCGAATCCCGCCGTCATCTGCGTCGCGTACACGTAGACGACGTCGGCTCCCCGAGACAGCCGTCGCGCAGTCGCCGAACTGAGCGCGAACGAGAAGTAGTTGACCATGCGCTTGATCGCGCTCTGCGAGTGATCGGCGAACAGCGGCACTCGATGGATCGAGACCGGGCCATCGGCTTCGACCGAGCGCCAGCTCTGCCGATAACCGGGGAACACGGAGCCGGTCGGATAATTCGGGAATCCGGTCAGAACCTTGACCTGATGCCCCCGGGCCGCCAGGCCTTGCGCGAGATCAGCCGGGAGCGGCACGGCCTCCGGCGGATAGTACTGCGACACGATCAGTACTCTCATGCGGTCGATTCCCGCACCCGCGCAGGCACCCCGACGACAGTGGTCGCCGGTTCGACATCTTTCGTCACGCAGGCGGCAGCGCCCACCGTCGCACCGGCGCCGACCGTCAGCCCCTGGAGCACGACGGATCCTGCGCCGAGCAGCACGCCCTTCTCGACCACGACGTTCCCCGAGACGATCGCGCCGGGGTTGACAGAGACGTAGTCCGCGAGCGTCGCGTCATGCCCGATGATGCTCGCCGGGTTGAGGTGCACGTGGTCGCCGATGGTGACATTGGTCGAGACCTGCACGCCGGAGGTGATCACGACTCCGTCACCGATCCCGGCACGTGATCCGATCACCGCGCGCGGGTGGATGAGCGTCGTCGCCCGCAGCCCCGCAGCGGTGAATCGCTGAACGACCGCTTCCCGCACGGCGGGAGATCCGATCGCCACGACGAAGTGCTCGTCTCCCGCGGCGGCCGACAGCCACTCGTCATCCGTGCCGAGATAGACGATGCCGCGCTCGCCCAGCCGTCCGAGGTCGACCTGTCGCGGGCCGGAGTCGACGACGCCGAGCAGCTGCAGAGGCTCGCCGGCTGCGATCAGCGCCTCGACGACGTCGAGGGTCTCGCGTCCGAACCCGCCGGCCCCGATGACCACGATCCGTTCAGCCATGTGCCTCTCCGAACTTCGTCATCGTCGCGTGTCCTTCCGCCGAGATGCCCTCGCGCTTGACCACCGAACCGATGGTCGCGAGGACGATCCGCAGATCCAGACCGACGCTGCGCCGGTCGACGTAGCGGACGTCCTGTGCGAACTTATCCTCCCAGGAGATCGCGTTGCGCCCGGTGACCTGGGCGAGACCGGTGATGCCGGGGCGCACTTCATGGCGGCGCGCCTGCTCGGGCGTATAGCGCTCGAGATACTCGACCAGCAGCGGCCGCGGCCCGACCACGCTCATGTCGCCCCGAAGCACGTTCCACAGGCTCGGCAGTTCGTCGAGGCTCGTGGACCGGAGACGCACGCCGAAGGGCGTGAGCCGGTCGGCATCCGTCACCCATCCGCGCGACTCGTCGACAGAACGCATCGAGCGGAACTTGTACAGGGTGAAGATCCGACCGTCTCGGCCGGGTCGCTTCTGCGCGAACACCACGGGGCGGCCGAGCTTCACGGCCACGAGCACGGCGGTCGCGAGGATGACCGGCGAGAGCACGACGAGTGCGATCGCCGAAGCGATGACGTCGAGTGCACGCTTGACGACGTCGTACGGCCGGGTCCTGGCACTCATCGCTTCAGGAAGCCGCGGATGCCGGCGACGACACGCTCGCGCTGCGGGGGCGTGAGGGCCGACCCGCTGGGCAGTGTGAGTCCGCGCGCGAAGAGCGACTCCGATGCACCGGTCGTCTTGCGGCGCGCCCCCGCGAATACGGGCTGCGCGTGCATGGGCTTCCACAGCGGACGGCTCTCGATGCTGTCCTCGGCCAGGGCGGCGGCGAGCGCGGACGGTTCCCATCCGGTCGTCGCGGCGTCGACGAGGATCGACGTCAGCCAGACGTTGTCGGCCTCATCGCCCTCCGCTCCGAACACCTCGACGCCGTCGACCTCGGCGAAGAGCTGCTTGTACAGCTCGCGCATCTCGCGACGGCGGGCGATCATCGCGTCGAGCCGCACGAGCTGTGCGCGCCCGAGAGCGGCGAGCAGGTTGCTCATGCGGTAGTTGTAGCCGATGTCCGTGTGCTCGTAGTGCACGACCGGCTGCCGGGCCTGGGTGGCGAGATACCGCACGTGATGCGCGAAATCCCCGTCATCCGTGAGCAGCATCCCGCCCCCGGAGGTCGTCATGATCTTGTTGCCATTGAAGGAGACGACGGATGCGCGACCGAAGCTGCCAGCCGCTCGACCGTCGTGCGTGGCGCCGAGCGACTCTGCGGCATCCGACAGCACGGGCACATCGAACTCCTCGGCGATCGCGAGGATGGACGTATAGTCGACCGCCTTGCCGAGCAGATCCACCGGCACGATCGCCGAGACGCGCTCGCCGGCCGCCCGAAGCTCCGTCAGGGCCTCGCGCAGCAGCGCAGGGTCCATGTTCCCGGTCGCCGGGTCGGCGTCGATGAAGTACGGCTCGGCACCGGTGTACACGATCGCGTTGGCGGTCGCCGCGAAGGTCATGGTCGAGGTGAGCACGACGTCTCCCGGCTTCACGCCAAGCGTGAGCAGTCCGAGATGCAGCGCCGCGGTTCCCGAGCTGAGGGCCACGCCGTGCGCGACGCCGACCCGCTCGGCGAGCTCACGCTCGAAGGCGTCGACGTCGGGCCCGAGGGGGGCGATCCAGCCCGAGCGCATGGCTGCGACGACAGCCCGCTCCTCCGCCTCGCCGACATCGGGCGAGGACATGTAGATGCGCTCGCTCACGCCTCGGCCGCCTTCTCCAGGCGGATCGGTTCGATGACCACCGTGTCGTTGTTCCGCGGGGTCGCGAACATCCGCTGCATCCATCCGTCCTTGTCGAGTCGTTCGGGCGTGATCACATCCGCCTGGGTGTGCGACACCTTCGGGTGGAAGGGGCGCTCGAGGTGCTCGCGCGAGCCCACGAGCTCCTCGTGCAGCTTCTCGCCGTGCCGGAGCCCGGTGAACACGATCTCGATGTTCTTGCCCGACATCGCGACCATGCGCTTCGCGACCTCGAGGATCGAGACGGGTTCGCCCATGTCGAGGATGAGGACCTCTCCCGCACGACCGATGCCGCCGGCCTGGACGACCAGCTGGCACGCCTCGGGGATGGTCATGAAGTAACGGGTCGCGTCGGGATGCGTGACGGTGATCGGACGACCCTCGGCGATGAGCCGCTGGAAGGTGGGCAGCATCGAGCCGCGGCTTCCGATCACGTTGCCGAACCGCACCGAGAGGTAGCGCATCCCGGTCTCCGCGCCCGCCCAGGCGGTGAGCTTCTCGGCGACGCGCTTGGAGTGCCCGAGCACGCTCGTCGGGTTCGCGGCCTTGTCGGTCGAGATGTTGATGAAGGTCGACACGCCCACGCGACGTGACGCGTTGATCACGTTGAGCGAGCCGATGACGTTGGTCTTCCAGGCTTCGTCGGGGTACTGCTCGAGCATCGGGAGGTGTTTCAGCGCGGCGGCGTGGAACACCACCTCGGGTCGCCGCTCGTCGAAGATGCGGTCGAGGAGCTCGACGTCGCGGATGTCGGCGAGCACGACGTCGTTCGTGTCGAGCAGCCCGTGCCCCGAGGTGCCGAGCTGGGCGTCCTGCAGCCCCGTCTCGTCGCGGTCGAGCATGATCAGTTCTCGCGGACCGTACTTCGCGAGCTGGCGGCAGAGTTCCGAGCCGATCGATCCGCCGGCTCCGGTCACGAGCACCCGCCGACCGGTGATGTACCCGGCGATCAGCTCGACGTTGGTGTCGACCGGATGCCGGCCGATGAGGTCTTCGATGCTGATGTCGCGCACGTCGCTGAACGATTCCTCGCCCGACTTGAGCGTGATCATCGGGGGCGTCACGGCGACCCGGAGGCCCGCAGCCGCGGCGCGGTCGCTGATCTTCCGGAGCAGGGTGCTGTCGGCACTGCCGATCGCGATGATCGCGAGCTTCGCGCCGGTGCGCTGCGCCGCCGCCTCGAAGTCTCGCGTGGTCCCGACGACCGATACGCCGCGCAGCCGCAGGTGCCGCTTGGCGGGATCGTCGTCGAGCAGGCCGACCGCCCTGATCGGCGACGTCGGATCGGTCGTCAGGCTGGCGAGGAGCTTGTCGGCGATATACCCCGCACCGATGACGAGTGCCGGCTCCGCATCTTCTCCCGGCTTGCGGGCACGGTCGATCATCAGCCGCGCCATATAGCGCACGCCGAACATCAGCAGCAGCACGAACGGGAAGGCCAGCAGCAGCGTGCCTCGCGGGATGCCGATGACCGGACCGAGCGGGATGACCAGCAGCGACAGCGCGAACGCCTCGGCGACGACGACGAATCCGACCGCACGGACCTCGTCGAACGAGCCGTAGTGGAAGCGACCGCGATACAGCCCGGTCACGTACCCCGCGGCCATCTGGATCGCACCGGCGAGGAGCGCGAGCGCGGTCGTGGCGATCCAGCCGCGCGCGTCCATCATGAACTCGAAGCGGAGCGCGATGGCCAGCACGACCCCGAAGCTCCAGGCGAGTCCGTCGACGAGCGCGGCCAGCATGCGGCGACGCCGCTGCTTGACCGAAACCTCCGACACGATCGGAATATCCGCCGTCGACGTATCGGCGTATTCCTTTTTGCCACTCAAGATGGAAAGCCCCCTCAGACTTACTCACTCCCCTGGAGATATGTTCTCACAGGATTTCCGCAGGCCTGTGACCTAGGGACTTTCTTCGCCATCCGGAGGTGTCTGCTCTGGCGGTGTCTCCGTCGGAGGGTCCGTCGACTCCGTGGGCGGATCCGTTCCCTCGTCGGACGGCGGCGTCCCGCCGGACTCGTTCCCGGACCCCGGTTGTTCGCCGCCCTGATTCTGCTGACGATCGACCTCGAATCGCACCTGGTCCGCGGCCACCGCGACCAGGGCGTCCCGGTAGCGCTCCACCGCGGAGATCCCTGCCGGCGACCACAGGTTCGATGATCCGACGACGGCGGCCGCATCGGACAGGGCCGTGTGCAGGGCCTCGTCGGCGTCGGGGTATCGGGCGATCGCGGCCTCTGCCGCACCGGGGAACGACGCGCCGTACGCGGCCACAGCGAGTTCGGCGGGAGGCCGGAGCGCGTCGAGGCCGCTCCGCAGCGTCCGCAGCTCGACCGTGGCGGCATCCCCCGCGATCAGCTGTTCCTGCACGGCGTCGATCGCGCTCCCGACCTCCACGAGCGAATCCTCATCGAGCTCGGGGCGCACGTATTCCGCCGGCAGCTCGGGCACGGTGATCGCCGCGAGTCCCTTGGCGTAGGTGTCCAGTGCGGCGAGCGCGGTGGTCAGTGCCGCAGCATCCGTCACCTCGATCAACGCGCCCTCCTCCGACGATGCCGGGTCGGGTGCCGTGGATGTACTCACCAGAGCGGCCCGGAGGCCGGCGGCATCCGCGCCCTGGGATTCGACGTCGGCGAGGATGCGGTCCCGTGTGCTCACCAGCGACTGGTGCGCGTTCTGGATCGCGGCCTCGTCGGCCTCCAGCGCCTGCAGCGAACTCGCGGCGGGACTGGCGGTCGCCATCTGCACCGCACCCACCGTTCCCGCAGCCACGACGGAGACGACGGCCAGCACGCCGGCGGTCAACGCCAGCGCATCGACAGGCCGTCGGGCGCGTCGTCGCCTCGGCGGTGCGGCATCCGGCTCCGTGGCGATCGGGGCAGGCTGATCAGCCGCGGCGTCGACCATCCGGAGCAGCTCCCGGGCGTTCGCCAGCGGCCGCCGACCCGACGCGGCGCTCTCGCGCGGCGCGCCGATCATCTCGCCGAGACGCCGCACCGTGTGGTGGTCGTCCATCGGTGCCGTCCCGGAGTCCGCGGTGCGCGGACCATCCGGGAAGAGATCTCTCAGAGCCGTCATGTCGCCTTCGTGATATATCGGTATTCTCAAGAGACGATACCGCCGATCCGCCCCTTGAAACGCTGGAGCTCCATGGATTTCCCCGACTACGTGCGGGTGCTCCGTCGGCAAGTCGTGCTGATCGTCGCGGGCCTGCTCATCGGGCTGTCGACGGGCGCGCTCATCGCGATGTTCACCCCTCAGCGCTTCGAGGCGTCGGCCGAGGTGATGGTCACCGTCCAGGTCGCGGACGAAGCCACGACGTCCGAGCGGGCCATGGCAACCGGCTACGCCAACCAGGTCGTCGAGACCTACCGCACGATCGTCACCAGCTCGCTCGTCCTCGAGCCGGTCATCGAAGACCTCGACCTGCCGACGACGCCGGCAGGGCTCGCCTCACGCATCAACGCCTCGGTCGCCGCGAACAGCGCGATCATCACGATCGGAGTCGAGCACCGCAACCCCGGCCAGGCCGCGCGCATCGCGAACGCCGTCACCGAGAGCGTCACGATGACCATCGCCGAGACGCTGGAGAAGCGCGAGCAGGAGACCGCGTACTCGATTCGCATGGTCACCCTGCAGCCGGCGCAGGTCCCGACGGTCCCGGTCGCTCCGAACCTGCAGCTCTCACTCACGCTCGGCGCGGTCCTCGGCCTCGCGGCGGGCATCGGCGTCGCCCTACTGCGCGCGGCGCTCGACCAGCGGGTGCGGACCGCAGCGGACGTCGAATCCGCGGTCCCTGTGCCGGTGCTCGGACAGATTCCTCTTGACCCTGACACGGCATCGCGCCCGCTCGCCGTGGGCTTTGCACCCCAGAGTCGGCGAGCCGAGGCCTTCCGCTCGCTGCGCACCAACGTGCGGTTCCTCTTCACAGAAGGCCAGGGCGTCTTCGTCATCACGAGCTCCGGTCCCGGGGAGGGCAAGTCCACGACCGCGGCCAATCTCGCCCTGGCGTTCGCCGACGCCGGGCACCGTGTGGCACTCATCGACGCCGACCTCCGCCTCCCGCGCCTCGCCGAATACTTCGACATCGAGGGCAGCGTCGGCCTCAGCGATGTGCTGGTCGGCCGCGTCGAGCTGAACGCCGTCATCCAGCCCTGGGGGCGTCGGGCGCTCTTCGTGCTCCCCGCAGGAACCCTGCCACCCAACCCGGCCGAGCTTCTGGGCTCCCGCGCGATGGAAGAGCTCGTCGACGCACTCAGGGACGCGTTCGACGTCGTGATCATCGATGCGCCCCCGCTGCTGCTCGTCACGGATGCCGCCGTCATCGCCCGAGTCGCCACCGGAGCGATCCTCATCGCCGCCGCCGGATCGACTCACGCCAACCGTCTGGCAGACTCCGCGCGGAGCATCGAAGCCGTCGGCGCGCGCGTGCTCGGGACCGTCGTGACCAAAGCCGTCATGCGCGGAACCGACAAGTCCTCATACGACACCAGTCCTGCCTCTGCCCGCGCCTGAACCGGCTGGTCGGGAAAGCGCGCGCACCGCGCTGTGAAACAATGTCGAGAATCGACATGTGGCAGGTCCGATCGGGCGGTGCCGCACAGCAACAGGGGGAATCTGCCGCGTGGAACTTCGCGACTACGTACGTATCCTGCATCGCAACTGGATCCTCATCCTGGTTCTCCTCATCCTCGGCCTCGCCGGCGGAGCAGGGTACGCCGCGATGCAAGAGCCGAAGTACACGGCATCGACCCAGCTGTACGTGTCGGTGCGGACGGAGGGCGCCGCGACCGGCGACCTCGTCCAGGGCACGACCTTCGCGCGCCAGATGGTGACCAGCTACGTCGATGTCGTCGGAACCGCGCTCGTGCTCGGACCGGTGATCGAGGAGCTCGACCTGAAGGACAGCGTGGCGGGTCTCAGCGGCCGCGTCACCGCGACGACACCGCTCAACACCGTGCTGATCGACATCACGACCACCGACCGCGACCCGGACCAGGCCGCGGCGATCGCCAACGCCGTCGCCTCGAGCTTCCAGGACGCCGTCCAGAACACCCTCGAGCAGCCCGCGGCGGAGGGGGCTGTCAGCCCGGTGCGCATCAACGTCACCGAGCCGGCCGTCGCGCCGACCGCGCAGACCAGCCCCAACGTCCGCATGCTCATCGTGCTCGGTGGCATCCTCGGATTGGCTCTGGGCATCGCTGTCGCGGTGCTGCGCACCGTGCTCGACAACCGCATCCACACGCTCCACGACATCGAGGCGCTGACCGATCGTCCGGTCCTCGGTGGCATCGCCTACGACCCGGAGGCGTCGAAGCGTCCGCTGATCGTGCACGCCGACCCGCGCAGCCCGCGCTCCGAGTCGTTCCGCAGTCTGCGCACGAACCTGCAGTTCCTCAACGTCGATCAGGGACCGCGCATCTTCGTCGTCTCGAGCGCCGGGCCTGGCGAGGGCAAATCGACCACCACGGCGAACCTCGCCATCGCGCTGGCCGAGACCGGCGCACGGGTGGCGCTGGTCGACGGCGACCTGCGCCTCCCCCGCGTCGCCGACTACATGGGCATCGAGGGCAATGTCGGATTGACCGACGTGCTGATCGGCCGGGTCGACGTGGCGGATGCGCTCCAGAAATGGGGCGCCAACGACCTCTACGTGCTCCCCAGCGGCCAGGTGCCGCCCAATCCCAGTGAGCTCCTGGGATCCGCCGCGATGGACCAGGTGCTGAAGCCCCTCGGCGAGTACTTCGACTACGTCCTCATCGACGCTCCGCCCCTGCTGCTGGTGACGGATGCCGCGGTCGTGGGGAGCAAGACGCGTGGCGTGATCGTCGCTGCGGCATCCGGTAAGACCAAGAAGCAGGAGCTCGCCGGAGCCCTGCGCACGCTGGAGACCGCCGGCGTGAACCTGCTCGGTGTCGTCGTGACGATGCTGCCAACGAAGGGCCCGGACAGCTACGGCTACGGCGCCTACACGTACGGCGCGACGCACGAGGCCGATGGTGCGGCGAAGCGCCGGACGAAGCGCCGGCGCTCGAAGGCCTGAGACTTCCTCCGACTCCTCCTCCCCTGTTCGGCGACGTTCCTCGGTTCTGCGTCGCTCCCGTGGCAGTTGCTGCGGGTTCAACGCCGCCGAACCAGCACGAAGTGCCACGGGAGCAGCGTTTTGCCTGTGGATAGAGCAGACGAGGCGCCGGACAAGGCCGCAAAACTCGGGGAATGAACCCCGCTGGACAGTTGCCGTCCGAACTCGGAGCGAACTTCAGCATCGCGGAAGCACGAGAGGCAGGCGTCGCTCCCAGTCGTCTTCGCGCCAACGACCTCGTGACGCCTTTCCGCGGCGCGCGTCGCCGCCTCTTCGATACAACCGCATCGGATGCCGCGGCCGAGTCCGATGACCGGGATGGACCGCACGCGATCCGACGGGATCTTCTCCGAGCGGGAGCTCGCGACTATGCACCCCGGATGCATCCGGAGCACTTCTTCACCTCGGAGACCGCAGCCGCTCTGTGGGGCGGGCCCCTCCCTCTCCCGCGCTCACGGGAGCGAGAGCCGTCGGCACCCCCTCCCGTGCACGTCGGCGTCTTCGGAACCGGCTCTCTGCCGCGGATACCGGGCGTCGTCGGGCATCGCATGCGACCCGCCACCATCTCCGTCTGCGAACTCGGCGGCAGCCGCATCACCACCCCCGCGAGCACCTGGGCGAGTCTCGGCTCTCTGCCCCTGCATGACCTCGTCGCTCTCGGTGACTACTTCTGCC
The DNA here is from genome assembly GCF_030816505.1 of Microbacterium sp. W4I20. Lineage (NCBI taxonomy): Bacteria > Bacillati > Actinomycetota > Actinomycetes > Micrococcales > Microbacteriaceae > Microbacterium > Microbacterium sp. W4I20. Next base: position 1,384,913 of record NZ_JAUSYB010000001.1, read on the forward strand.
GCATCTGGCGAGTCGGATACGGGCGTCCCGATGCCGGCAGGTCGCCTCTGGCCACGGTCGACGAGCTTCGAGCCGCCACCGGATCGGGTCGCCGGGTCGGTGTGCGGCGGCTGCGCGAAGCCGTGGAACTCGTTCGGACGGATTCCTGGTCACCGCGGGAGTCGAAGGTTCGCTGCGTCCTCCTCGACGCGCGGCTCCCCGAACCGCGGCTCAACATCGACGTCTTCGACGAAGAGGGTCGCTTCCTCGCGTGCGTCGACTTGGCCTACCCGGACCTCAAAGTCGCGATCGAGTATCACGGCCTGCTGCACAGCGCGACGTATGCGCGTGATGTCGAGCGCATCGCTCGGCTGCGAGCCGCAGGGTGGATAGTCCTCGAGGTCACGGCGGAGCTCCTCGGTCGACCCGACGATCTGGTTGCCCGCGTCCGCGCTGCCATCCGTTCGCGCCGGTGACCGCTCCCGTGGCAGTTAGTGCGGGTTCCGAGCCTCTGAACCCGCAGCAACTGCCACGGGAGCGGGTCAGGCGGCCGGAGCCTCGGGCTTCGGGGAGACCCGGAAGACGATCCAGTGGTACAGCACGAAGCGGAGCATCACCACGATGACGATGCTGAGGAGGTTCACCACGTTGACGGCGACCGCTCCGGGCGTGCGACCGAGCAGCCCCGCGACGACTTCGACCCCCGCCCAGACGAGTGCCGCGCCGATCGCCGTGCAGACCGCGTTCGTCGCGAGGAACAGGGCGACCTCTGCGGTCCTCCCCCGACGGTCGCGGTGGCGGAACGTCCACTCCCGGTTCCCGATGTACGCGTTGACCAGAGCCACGAGCGACGCGACGATCTTCGCGCCGACGACATCCCAGCCCCACACGTAGACGAGGAGGTTGAAGACACCGACCTCGATGAGGGTGCTCAGGGCGCCGACGACGAGGAAGCGGCTGCCCACACCGGCGAGCCGGCGCAGTCGTGAGGGAGGATTCATGGCTCAACTAGGCTACTTGCAGAACCTCCCGCGCCCCGCCATCTCGAGGACCCCAGTGACTGTCTCCCATCTCGCCGTCGTCATGCCCGCCTTCAATGAAGACGAGGGCATCCGAGGGTTCATCGACGAGATCAGGAACTGCGTGGCACCTCTGGCCGACCGCGTCAGCTTCCACATCGCCGACGATCGGTCGACGGATGCGACGGCAGCGGCCTTCGACGGCGTCGAGGACGTGACCGTCGAGGTGCAGCCGACGAACCGCGGTCATGGCCCGACCGCCCTGGCCGCCTACCGCGCCGGTCTGGGTGCGAACCCCTCGGTGCTGGTGCACGTCGACGGCGATGGCCAGTTCTACGGCCGTGACTTCCCTCGCCTACTCGCCGCCCTCGCGCAGGCCGACGCCGACGTCGTCCACGGCGTCCGCGACGGGCGCTCCGATCCCTGGTACCGCAAGGCCCTGACCGCCGCCGTCGGCATCCTGATCGCCCTGGCCGCGGGGCGGCGCATCCCGGACGTCAACACACCGCTGCGCGCCTATCGTCCCGATGCACTGCGGGTGCTCGTCGACGCGGTCCCTGCGGATGCATCCGTGCCGCACGTGCACTTCTCCCTGGCCGAGGCGCGCGCGGGCTTCACTGTGCGGTACCTCCGGGTCGCGAGCATCCCGCGGCGCGGTGCGTCGACGACGGGGACCATGTGGGGTCGTGGCTCGGGCGTGAGCCTCCCTCCCAAGCGCCTCCGCCAGTTCGTGCGCGGTGCTCTGAGTGAGGCATGGGCGCTCTCGCTGCGTCCGTCGGCGCCGCTGCGCAGCATCCGTCGTCCGGAGCCCGCAGCGCGATGACCCGCACCCGGACGATCCTGTTCTGGGCGATCGCCGCCGCTCTCCTCGTGGGACACGTGATCGTCGCGTGGCACAGCCTCGTCGTCTGGCGGTTCTGGGAGGACGAGGCGTTCAACCTGACGGTTCCGCGGAACCTGCTCGCCGGGCTCGGTTACTCGAGCGACGGAGCCCTCTCCGGTTCGACCATCACACCCTTCGACCCCCGCATCTCGACGGGGCCGGTGGTGCTGCTCCCCGTCGCGCTCCTGCTCGCCACGGGCATCGATCCGGTCATGGCGGCACGCCTCATCCCCCTGGCCTACTGGGTGCTGCTGCTGGCCGGCCTCGTCGTGATCGGGCGGAGGATCGGCGGTCGCTGGGCGGCGCTGCTCGCCGCGGCCGTTCCGCTCGCATTCACCACCAGCGCGGGGTTCTCCCCCATCCAGGGTCCCGCCGATCTGCTGGGCGAGATCCCCGCGGCCGCGCTCATCGTCTGGGCGCTGATCGTGCTGCCCCGTCGGGCGTGGCTGGCCGGCCTCCTCGTCGGCCTCGCCGTCCAGGCCAAGCTCATCGCCCTGCTCGCCCTGCCCGCATTCGCGATCGCGCTGTGGGTCCTCTCCGACGGCACCGGCCGGGCGCGCTTCCGCGACCTTGTGCGTCGCTCCTGGTTGCCTCTCGTGCTCGTTGCCGCGCCGACGCTTCTGCTCGAGGTCGTCGCGCTCCTCTCTCTCGGTGTCCCCGGATACGTCCAACACGTGCGCTCACTCGGGGGCTTCCTGCTGAGCGGCGGGCAGGGTGACGCGGCGACCTCGGTGCTCCAGAAGCTGGGCACACTCGCGGATTCCTGGTCTCTTCCCGCGATCGTCGCGGTCATCGGTGCGGTCATCGCCCTCGGACTCGCCGCGGCAGGCGTGACCCGGCAGTGGCGCACCGCATCCCCCGAAGACCGAGTCGTGATCGCCTACGCGCTGGCCGCGTTCGTCGGAGCGCTCGCGTTCATCGGCTGGTGGGCGACCGCGTCACGTCTGCCCCTGTGGGTGCGCCACCCGGCCCCCGGGGTCTTCGCGTTCTTCCCGATCCTCGCCGCCGTCGCCGTCTGGGCGGTCGTGCGGATGCCGCGGCGCACCGTCCTGCGGGTCACGGGGGTCGTCGCGGCGTCGGTTCTGGCGCTCGTCGTCGGTGCCGGAGCCGTGCTGCACGTCGTGGCCGTGAGCACGGCCCAGACCTACACGCTGCAGCGTCAGCAGGATGAGATCGCGCCGATCGCCGCCTGGGTCGCGGAGAACGACGTCGAATGGTTGGCCGCATCGCCGTGGGGCTACGCGGTGGCGCCGATCGTGCTCAGCGGCGCGCACCTCGGCATGTTCGACGCACCCGCGATGGCGGACGTGCCTCGCCTCACGCGAGATGCGTGCACCACCGAGGTCCTCCTCGACGCCGGCGCCTACCGCGTCTGCGCTGCGCCCTGATCGGGTCGCGCGATTCGTGCGTGCGGATCGCGTGCGACCGCTGCCGCACAGAGAACGCCCCGCCCGAGGAGATCGGGCGGGGCGTTCTCGCTGTTCTTCGCGTGAGACGGCGATGAGTCAGAGCGCCAAGCGCTCCTGCACCACCGTGGCGAGGCGATCGGCGTAGGCGCGGACCGACTCGGCGTCGGCCGCTTCGACCATGACGCGCACGAGCGGCTCAGTGCCGGACTTGCGCAGCAGCACGCGTCCGGTGTCACCCAGTTCCGCCTCGACCTCGCGGACGGCCTGCTGCACGCCCTCGTCGTCGGCGACCCGATCCTTGTCGACGTCGCGCACGTTGATGAGCACCTGCGGATACACGGTCATCACCGAGGCGAGCTCGGCGATCGACCTCTTCTGACGTGCCATCTCGGCTGCCAGGTGGAGGCCGGTGAGCAGGCCGTCGCCCGTGGTGGCGAATTCGCTCATGATCACGTGACCGGACTGCTCGCCGCCCAGCGCATAGCCGCCGGCGTTCATGTCCTCGAGGACGTACCGGTCGCCCACGGCCGTCTGGCGCACCGTGATGCCGTGCTCGCGCATCGCGACGTGCAGACCGAGGTTGCTCATCACGGTCGCGACGAGGGTGTCGTCGGTGAGGTGACCGCGCTCCTTCATCGAGAGCGCGATGATCGCCATGATCTGGTCGCCGTCGATGTGGTTGCCCTCGGCGTCCACCGCGAGACAGCGGTCGGCGTCGCCGTCGTGGGCGATGCCGATGTCGGCGCCCAGACGCACGACCGCCTCGGCGAGGTTGTCGAGGTGCGTCGAGCCGACGCCGTCGTTGATGTTCCAGCCGTCGGGCTCCGCACCGATGACGGTCACCTCGGCGCCCGCATCGCGGAACGTCTCCGGGGAGACGCCGGATGCCGCGCCATGGGCGCAGTCGAGCACCACGTGGATGCCGTCGAGCCGGTTCGGGAGCGAGCCGAGGAGGTGCAGGACGTAGCGATCCTCCGCGTCGGAGAACCTCTCGATACGACCGACGCCGGCGCCGGTCGGACGCAGCTTCTCGCCCGCCATGGCCTCTTCGATGCGCTGTTCGACGACGTCGGGGAGCTTTCGCCCGCCGCGCGCGAAGATCTTGATGCCGTTGTCGGGCGCCGCATTGTGTGACGCGGAGATCATCACACCGAAGTCGGCGTCACGATCGGCGACGAGGAATGCGAGTGCCGGCGTCGGGATGACCCCGGCTTCGAGCACGTCGACCCCGGACGAGGCGAGTCCTGCGGAGACCGCGGCCGTGAGGAAGTGTCCCGAGACGCGGGGGTCACGGGCGACAACTGCGAGGAGTCGCTTGCCTTCGGCTTTGCGAGACTCCGCAGTACGGCCCTGGCCCAGGACGACAGCAGTCGCCTGGGCCAGGGTGAGCGCGAGGTCGGCGGTGAGGATGCCATTGGCAAGTCCTCGCACACCGTCCGTGCCAAAGATCGGCATCGGAGCAGTTGACCTTAACGCTTCGAGTACTGAGGCGCCTTACGGGCCTTCTTGAGTCCAGCCTTCTTGCGCTCCTTGACGCGAGCGTCGCGCGAGAGGAAGCCGGCCTTCTTCAGGGTCGGACGGTTGTTCTCCTCATCGATGCCGTTCAGCGAACGGGCGATGCCGAGGCGCAGCGCGCCGGCCTGACCCGAGGGGCCACCGCCGGAGATGCGGGCGATCACGTCGTACGAACCGGCGAGGTTCAGCACCGTGAACGGGTCGTTGATCAGCTGCTGGTGCAGCTTGTTCGGGAAGTAGTCCTCGATCGTACGGCCGTTGACCGTGATCGTGCCGGAGCCGGGGACGATGCGCACGCGGGCGATGGCCTGCTTGCGACGGCCGACTGCGGCGCCCGGGACGTTGAGCACGGGGCGGGGAGCCGCCTCGACTGCGTCGGTCTCGGGGGTCGAGGTCGAGAAGCTCTGGGGGTTTTCGGTGGTGTCCTGGATGTCAGCCACGAGTATGTCCTTAAGTCTTTACGGCGCTTACTGGGCGACCTGGTCGAGGGTGTACGGCACGGGCTGCTGAGCGGCGTGCGGGTGCTCGGCACCGACGTACACCTTGAGCTTCGTCAGCTGCTGACGGCCGAGGCTGTTCTTCGGGAGCATGCCACGGATGGCCTTCTCCACGGCGCGGACCGGGTTCTTCTCCATCAGCTCGGCGTAGGTGACCGACTTGAGGCCGCCCGGGAAACCGGAGTGGCGGTAAGCCAGCTTCTTCTGGAGCTTCTGACCGGTGAGCGCGACCTTGTCGGCGTTCACGATGATGACGAAGTCACCCGAGTCGATGTGGTTGGCGAAGGTCGGCTTGTGCTTGCCACGCAGGAGCGTGGCGGCGTGCGATGCCAGACGACCGAGAACGACGTCGGTGGCGTCGATGACGACCCAGCTGCGCTGGACCTCGCCGGCCTTGGGGGTGTAAGTGCGCGTCACGATAGTGCTGCTTTCTTATGTCGAACGGAGAAGTTCGTGAATCCCACTCCGGGGTGGTTCTTCCCAGGGGGAGGAACACGCCAGTGGAGGGCTCACGTTCGGATGATGCTCCGCCTCCGCAGTACAGGGACGGGCACCAAAGAGACAGCATACGCCACCCGACGCCCTTCCCCAAACCGGGTCACCCGATCGTGGTGCGCTCCCCCGCCGTGAGCACCCGGAGGCGATCGCTCCGGCCCGCGTACGCGAACATCCCGATCAGACGCTCCCGGGTCTCGGAGAAGTGGAACCAGCCCTCGGCGTGCACCGGCACGATGACGGCGTCCGACAGGACCTCGGCGGCTTCGAGGGCGGTCCGCGCGTTCAGCGTCAGGTCGGCGTCTCCGAAGCGACCCACGTTGGCAGCGCCGGCGAACAGCACGGCCACGTCGATCCGCGGGAAGCGCCCGGCGATCTCGCGGACGACGTCGACCGAGGCGTTGTCGCCCGACACGTACACCGTCGACTCCCCCTCCGCCTCGAGCACGAATCCGGTGACCGCCCCGGACAGCGCCTCCGCACCCTCCGGGCCATGCAGCGCAGGCACGGCCGTGATGGTCACCGCCCCGATCCGATGCTGCTGCCACGGTGCGAGGCCGGTGACCTGCGGGATTCGCGTCGCGGAGTCGGCTGTGCCGAGCACGAGCGGCACAACCGGCAGCAGCTCGCGTCCCGCGTGATCGAGGTTGTCGTCGTGCTGGTCGTGCGAGAGCAGCACGACGTCGATCGCACCGGGAGCGGATGCCGGCACCGCGGGCCCCGTGAACTTGTACAGCGTGATCGGTCCGGGATAGTCGCCCGGCTCGTCGAACGTCGGATCCGTGAGGAAGGAGAGCCCCGCGTAGGTGAGGTGCAGGGTCGGTCCGCCGACCAGGAGCGCGGAGATCTGAGTCATGTGCTGCCTTCAGTCGGCGTCGACGGTCACGAGGATGGGCCGGTGGTCGCTCGAGCCCTGCGGCAGCGTCGTGATCCCCTGGATCTCGAACCCCTTGGAGGTCGCGAAGTCGTAGTGCCCGCGGAAGACGCGGTACCGGGTGTACGTGTGATCGTCGCTCATCGTCAGCGAGTAGCCGTGATCCCGCACGGCCTGACCGAGGTTCTCCTTGAAGATCGGGTAGTTGTAATCCCCGACCATGAGCTGCGGGAGCCCCTCGCCGAGCGAGGCGAGCTCGTCGAGTGCCGCGCGGATCTGATGGCGTCGCAGCGAGTTCAGGGCTGTGAGCGGCGCGGCATGGAACGAGGCGACGATGAAGTCGCGGCCGTCGTCGATGTCGCGCAGCCGGGCTCCGAGCACCCGCTCGTGCGCCGGCTTGGCGATCCGGTCATGCAGCGACTTCTTGAGCCCCAGCATCCGGATGCCCTGCAGGTGATAGGCGCTCTGCCGGTAGTAGAGCGCGATTCCGAGCCGGTTGCCCTGGGTGGCATCGGCGAGGACCAGATCGCCGATCTCGGAGGGCAGCTCCACGACATCGCATTCCTGCAGGCAGAGGATGTCGGGATCGTGCGCGCTCACGAGCGCGGCGAGCTCACCGGCGGCCTTGTGCTTCTGGAGGTTGTACGAGATGACCTTCATGACCGTTCCACGCTACCGCTCGAGCCTGTGGTCTGGCTCCGATCACTCGTCGTATCCCCAGCGGATGCCGAGCACCCCCGGCCCGAATCCGTGCCGGGCGAGATGGACCGATCCGCTGCGTACCGACCGCATGGCCGAGACGTACTCGTCGTCGGTCTCGCAGTACTCCTCGCACCAGCTGGGCAGCGCGTCGGGGTGGAAGCGCACCCAGATGAGGGTCTCCCGCGCCGCGCGGGTGGTCCCGTGCCAGGCCGACTGCCGTCGCGGGTACCCGGGAGGGAACGTCTCGGTGAACTGGAAGAGGGTGGTCGCCCCCGTGGTGATCGGCTCGTCGAGAGCGATCACCACACCCGAGAGCAGCCGACCGGGATGCAGATACTCGCGCACGACGCGTCCGCCGATGACGTCCGAGATGACGGAGAGCGCGTCCGTCTCCATAGGGGCGATGTCGATCAGGGGTATCTCCGCGAGGGATCCGCGCGTCGCCTGCACCAGGCACCTCATCACGATGCTCTCCACGGCGCCGTCCCGGCCGACCTCGACGGTGAGTTGGGTCGAGAGGTCGCGCAGCGCGTCCTGCTCCACCGACCCGAGCGCGGCCAGGGTCTCGGCGGTCTCCCGGTTCTCGCGCTCCTCGTCGAACGGCAGCCGCGGTGGAGACATCGGTCCGAGGCGCGCGGAGGGTCCGAGCAGCGAGCTCAGGTGCCCGCGATGAAGGCCGAGCCGATCCTCGATGCCCTCGACGACGCTCAGAGACTGCGCGCCCTCCGGCTGTCTGGCGCCGGAACGCCAATAGCTGAGGGTCGCCATCGACACGGGATTTCCGTCGTCGACGAGGAGGGTCTGCAATCGAGACAGGGTGATCCCGCGCTCCGCGATGGCGGCGCGGAGCGCTCCGGCGAACGCACCGCGCTGGTCGAATCGCTGTTCCATCGCCTCACCCCCGTGGTGCCCGACCGTACCGATGCGATCAGCATATTGGTCAGATCGGTCGGGTGGGAGTCAACGGCGACGCATCCTGCGGGGGCGCTTTCCCCTCTTGGCGCTGTCCGCTGTCGGGTCTCCCTTCGCCGGGCTGTCGAGGTCTCCGGGGAATGCTCTGTCACGGATCGCCTGACGTTCGCGGCGGCTGCGCCCGGCATCCGTCCAGCCCAGAAGCAGAGCGACGACGATGAGGCCGACGGCCGCGATCAGCGCCGCATCCGCGTCGAAGAGATCGGCGTCGGCCCAGACGACGCCGGTGGCGATGACGATCACGCTCGCCGCCACCGCGCTCAGGCCGTACTGGAGCCGGACCATCGCCCTGGTTCCCGAGACGAGGGGCGTGAGCAGGACCGGGGAGATCCGTCGCGGCGCATCGGACGAGAGCCACCGGACGAGCGCGACTTCGCGCACGGCCTGCAGCACGACACCGCCGATCCAGGCGATCACGGCGATCGCGGCGCACGCGGCGAGCGCGATGCCGCTGGCGAGGCTGAGCACGTCGATCCCGTTCTCGATCGGCTCGTCCCAGTAGACCGGGTCGCAGGTGCGGCACTGCTGACGCATGTAGACCGAGAGCATGAAGGCGCCGAGGGCGACGAACGTCGCCGTCGTGAGAACAGCGGCCACCTTGGCGAGGGTGCGTGCGGTCGGCACCGTGAGCCAAGCCGGGGGCGCGACCCGCACCGCCGCGTCGCGACGACGGGCATCCGCCGCATTCGCCTCCGGCACGAGACGCTGCCACCGCGCGTTCAGCTGTCCCAGGCGCGACGAGGTCGATCTCACACCTCGGCGCCCGGCGATCCGCAACAGCCACCCCGCCAGTGCGATCGCGCCCATCACGGCCAGAGCGATCCAGCTGACGGCGTCTTCACGCAGGTCTTCCGTGAAGAGCAGGCCGATCGCGAAGATCACTCCGAGCCCCACCAGAACCCAGAAGATGGTCGTTCCCGTGGTCTGCAGCAGTGCGAACGGCGACTTCGCCAGGCTGAGGCGGAGGCGCCGCTGCGGCACGCCGTCGGGATTCTCCCTGGCGGATGCTTCAGCGGCATGGAACGCGGCAAGACGTTCGGCCGTGGCGATCAGTGGCACGCCGATGCCGAGGACCGCTCCGGCCAGCAGGATGACGCCCATGCTCGCGCGGAACACCGGGTCGAGATCGATCTGCTCGTATTGCGACGAGAGCGCCTCCTCCCCCACGATCCCCATCACGAGGATGCCGGCGAAAGCGTAGAGGGTGCCGACGATGAGGCCGATGCAGGTGTCGACGCAGGCCCGCCAGAACGACCACGCCGGAGACGTGACCTCGACGAAGGATGCCGACATGATCAGTCGCTCGCCACGTCGCGGCGGGCGCGCGTCTGCTCCGCGCGTGCCGACAGGAGCTCATCGGCCGGGTAGCCGACCTCGGTGAGCGTGAGGCCCCGGGCGGCGAGCACCTTGAACTCGCTCGTGCGCGTCAGGGCGTCGCGGAGGATCGCGAGGTCTCCGATGTCGAGGCGCCCCTCCCCCACCGCGACGCAGCCGCCGACGAGTGCTCTCACCATGCTGTGGCAGAAGGCGTCGGCCTTGACCTCGGCCACGAGCACGCCCTCCGCATCCCGCGACCAGCGGTAGTCGAGGAGCGTGCGGATCGTCGTCGCCTCTTCGCGCGGCTTGCAGTAGGCCGCGAAGTCATGCAGCCCGATGAGGGTCTGCGCGGCGGCATCCATCGCCTGCTCGTCCAGACGCCCGCGGATGCTGGTGGTGTCGAGGCGCCGCAGCGGATCGAACCCCGCCTGCTGGTCGGCGAGGCGGTAGCGGTAGCGGCGCCACACCGCGGAGAACCGGGCGTCGAATCCCTCCGGCGCGATCGACGATCGGGTGACCGTCGCGTCGGAGTAGGCGCCGAGCACCCCGCGCATGCGTCCGGCGATCGAGCCGGCGGGGTCTTGTGCTGCGCGACCATGGCGCGCCTCGATGCGACCCCACTGCGTCTCGTCGAGGTCGACGTGCGCCACCTGGCCGGTCGCGTGCACCCCGGCATCCGTCCGTCCGGCGACGACGAACTGCACGTCGGAGCCGACGATCCGCGCGAGCGCCGCCTCGAGAGTGCCCTGCACCGTGCGGAGAGTCGGCTGCTTCGCCCATCCGCGGAAATGGGTGCCGTCGTAGGCGATGTCGAGCCGGATTCGCACGAAGCCAGCCTAGGACAAGCCCGTCGGCGCTCAGATGCCCCCGTCGATGGAGCGGATCGTGACACTCGGCTCGTCCGGCACCATCACCTCGGTGTCGCGGTTGAGGCTCTCGCCGCGGAAGAACCGCTTCGACCGCGGGAAAAGGAACCAGGCGAACATCAGCACGAGCCCGAAGGCCAATGAGCCGATGCCGATCACGAACGTGCCGCCGATGCCGAGGAGCTCGGTGTAGCCGTAGTCGATCTGCCACATGTCGATCGCGGACTGCACGAAGGCGTAGGTGAGCATGAGCGCGCCGAGGAGCGGGAACAGCCCCTTGAAGAAGAAGTCGCGGGCGGAGCTGGTCAGATCCTTGCGGAAGAACCAGACGCAGGCGAACCCGGTGATGGCGTAGTAGAAGGCGATCGCGAGGCCGAGCGAGAGGATCGAGTCCTGCAGGATGTCGTCGCTGATCAGGGTCATGCCGATGTAGTACGCGGTGGCCACCACACCCATCACGATCGTGGAGAACGAGGGCGTCTTGTAGACCGGATGCACATCCTTGAACTTCGCCGGAAGAGCCCGGTAGACGCCCATAGCGAGGGTGCCGCGGGCGGTCGGGAGGATCGTGGTCTGCGTCGACGAGACCGCCGAGATGATGACGGCGACCACGAGCACCCACCCGAACGGGCCGAGCAGCCCGTCTTTGATCGCCAGGAAGAAGTCATCGGCGTTGGCCTCGTTTCCGAGCCCGGTGCCCGTCTCCCCCAGCCCCGCGTACATCATGGCCGCGATCGTGACGCCGACGTAGGTGAAGAGCAGGATGACGGTGGTCAGCAGCGCGGCGCGACCGGGGATGCGCTTCGGGTCCTTGGTCTCCTCGTTCAGGGCGAGGCAGGTGTCCCAGCCCCAGTAGATGAAGAGCGCGAGCAGGATGGCCTCGATGAATCCCGAGTAGTCGGCGAAGGCGAAGGGGTTCAGCCACTCGAGGTCGAACGGCGTCGGGTTCGGGGCGGTGCCGGAGAAGAACTGCCACAGCGCCGTCACGACGAAGATCGCGAGGGCGAGGTACTGGATGCCGAGCAGGATGTTCTGGATGCGCTCGCCGATCTCGACGCCGCGCCAGCTGACCCAGGTCATCGAGGCGATGAAGAGCACGGCGACGAGGACGACGCGCCAGTCGTTGTTCTCGAGATCCTGCCCGATCAGCGACCAGAAGTAGACGGAGGCGATCTGGGCGAGGTTCGCGAGCACCACCATGCCGGCGACCGTCACTCCCCAGCCGCCCATCCAGCCCACCCACGGGCCGAACGCCTTGGTGCCCCAGGTGAAGGTCGTACCGCAGTCGGGCACCGCGTTGTTCAACTCGCGATAGGCGAAGGCGATGAGCAGCATCGGCACGAACGCGATGATGAACGCGATCGGCGCCTGGGCACCGACCGCGAGCACCACGAATCCGAGCGTCGCCACGAGGGAGTACACGGGGGCGGTCGAGGCCAGACCGATGACGGTCGATCCCCAGAGTCCCAGTGTGCCTGCAGCCAGACCCTTGCCGTCGGGTCGTTCCAGATGAATCGGCGTCGTTGCGGCCATGTCAGAACAGTAGGGCCGCTGCGGTTCTCGCGTCAATCCTTTTCTTCGGGCGACGGATTCCGCGGTCTTAGCGCTGTTTGGACGATGGAATCCGCAGAGTCAGTCCCGACCGAGCATCCCGTCGGCGTGGTCGGCGACCCACTCCATGAGGGGCAGCATCCGCTCCATCAGATCGCGACCCAGCGGGGTCAGGCTGTATTCGACGTGCGGAGGCACGGTCGGCAACGATTCGCGATGCACCAGACCGTCGTCGGCGAGAGTGCGCAGTGTGGAGGCGAGCATCTTCTCGCTGATCCCGTCGACCGCGCGCCGCAGTTCGCCCCAGCGGTGCGTGCCATCCGAGAGAGATGACAGCACGAGCACACCCCACTTGCTCATGATGTGGTCGAGCACGACCCGTGTCCCGCACCCCTGATCGAAGACAGAGGGGATCGACTCCTTGATCTGCGCAAAACTCACCGACATGTAGGTACCTTACTTCAAAGTGGGTACCCGACGGGCGGAATGTATCGAACCGGCGTCGGGGTTGTCAGTGGAGTCACCCACGAAAGGACTCTCATGACCATCCTCGTCACCGGCGCCACCGGCAACCTCGGCCGTCTCATCATCGCCAGCCTCCTCGAGCGCGGAGCCGATCCGCAGTCGATCGTCGCCGGCGCCCGCGATGTCGCGAAGGCCGCCGACCTCGGCGTGCGCGTCGCGCATCTCGACTACACGCAGCCCGCCACGGTCGCCGCCGCGCTCGACGGAGTCGACTCGGTGGTCCTGGTCTCGGGTTCCGAGGTGGGGCAGCGCGTCGCGCAGCACCAGGCCGTGATCGACGCCGCGAAGGCTGCGGGCGTCTCGAAGTTCGTCTACACGAGCGCGCCGAAGGCCACCACGAGCGACCTCGTCCTCGCGCCCGAGCACAAGGCGACGGAAGAGCTCATCGCCGCAGCCGGTCTTCCCGCCGTGATCCTCCGCAACAACTGGTACACCGAGAACTATGCGGCCGACCTCTCCCGTGCGGCCGAGACCGGCGTGGTCTCGGCCGGCCGTCGGTGACGGGCGCATCGCCTCTGCCAGCCGCAAGGACTTCGCGGAGGCCGTCGCCGCCGTGCTGCTCGAGGACGGGCACATCGGCGAGACGTACGAGCTCGGCGGAGACGTGGCCTGGAACTACGACGATCTCGCTGCGGCGATCTCCGAGGTGGTCGGACGGCCGGTCCGGTACGAGTGCCAGACCGCCGACGAGCAGCGTGCCGCGCTCGAGAGCGCCGGACTCGACGCGGGCACCGTCGGCTTCGTCGTGGCCCTCGACGAGGGCATCCGCAACGGCGCGCTCGCCGAGACCGACGGCACGCTGGCGCGGCTCATCGGCCGGCCGACGACGCCGCTCGTGGAAGGGCTCCGGGTGATCGCCTGAGCGTCCCCGTCCCCACGGATGCGCCCCGCCTCCTCCGACCGAGGAGGCGGGGCGCATCCGTTCGCCGCTCAGGAAGCCTCGGGCGGCTGCACGTACACGACGTTGAGAGTGATGCTGTCGCGCGTCAGGCCGCCCGCGTGGAGCAGGCCGTCGACCGCCTCGTGGACCGCCCGGAGGATCGCGGCCGCTCCCGAGCGGAAGTCGATCCCGATGGATGCCTCCACCGCGACCCCGCGCTCTCCGGAGATCACGGTCACGATCGGCTGGCTGTCGTTGCGGACCCGCAGCACCTCCGCACCGGTTCGCACCAGGTTCGAGATCAGGGAGCCGGAACGGTACACGCTGTGCACGCCCGGCGTCTCCCGCACCGTCTTCTCCACCGCGGCGGCGAGATCCGCACGAGCTTCCGTCGTCATCGGTCCTGCTTCGTCCACGACGACACCTCCTGGATGTCTCTGATCGCGATGTCGATCGCGACGATGTTCAGCTCGGTGTGACTGCGCAGCCGCACGCCGACCTCTTCGCGAAGCCTCTCGGCGGCCAGGACGATCGGCTCTCCGAGCAGGGCGTTCGCTTCGATCTCTATCCGGATCGGCGCCCCGGGATCGGTGACGTCGCCTTCGAGCCGGCAGCGGCCGACGAGCAGCCCCGGCACCGTGTTCTCCGCCGAGCGGATCAGCCCGCGGACCGCGCCCTCGGTGATCGCCAGGTCGATAGTCGCCTCCGGCGACTCGAACGGGATCCGGCGGCCGGCGCGTGCGTCGAGCGCGATGCCGCTGAGGATGCGGTCGACCCAGCCCGGATCGACCTCCGGCGATGCGGCAGCGTCTGCGGCGATGAGTTCGGCGCCCAGACCGTGCAGCCGATCGAGTGCATCGAGCGCGAGCTGACAGCCCGGCGATTCGTCGATCGACCTGTTGGCTGGCTGTCGGCCGGCGTCGAGGTAGTCGGTCAGCTCGTCGAGGGTGTGCCCGTCGAGGTCCGTCGGTTCGAGGCCGAGTCGGCGAAGGTCAGCGCGTTCGTCGTCGGTCATCGCCACTCCTCCATCCGTACGATCATGTATTTCCGTGCACGCGCAAGCAGTCCTCGCGCGGTGGTCAGGGGAATGTCCAGCTCCTCGGCGATCTCCTCGTACGAGTAGCCGCCGATCTCGCGCAGCACCCAGCATTCGCGCTGCGCGTCGGGCAGTTCACGGAGAGCGGCCCCCAGTGCGGCGACCTCCGCTCGCACCTCGACGACGGCGGACGGCGAGGCGTGCAGCGGCGCCGGCCGGTCGATCAGGTCGATGTCGACGGCGGGGCGCAGGGCGCGGATGCGGTCGACGGCCTTCCGGCTCACGATCCGCATCAGCCAACTCTTCACCTTCGCCGGGTCCTCGAGTTCGCTGAACCGCTGCCAGGCGGTCACGAAGGACTCCTGCACGATGTCGTCGACGTCGGCCGATGCGTTCAGCATCCGCTGCGTGTACGCGCGCATCATCGGCGTGTACCTCCGCACCAGCACCGCGAACGCCTCGACGTCTCCGTCCATCGCCCGGCCGGCGACGATGCGGTCGTCGGCGTCTTCGAGCATCCTGCGAAAACGCTCGTCTGCCATATGCCCCACTCCTCGCTCAGCTCCCCTGGGAGATTCGGAACGGACGCCGCATCGGATCGGATCGGATCACTCCGCACCCAGCTTCCTCCTGCGACGTTCGGACCACTCCACATGCTGTGCATTCCTCACTCCTCAGAGCTTCGATCGGCACGTAGGCCGTGGGAGAACGACACGCGTGCGTCGCGTCTCCGATACGAAGCCGGCGAGGGGAGGAACCCGAGAGCCCCTCCCCTGACGCCGTCACTTCTTGAAGGCGTCCTTGACGTCCTCGACACCGTCGCGGACGTTGCCCTTGACCTGGTCGGCCTTGCCCTCGGCGACGAGCTCGTCGTTGTTGGTGACGTTACCCACCGCTTCCTTGGCCTTGCCGGCGATCTTCTCTGCAGCGGCCTTGATCTTGTCCTCAGCGCCCATGGCGTCTCCTCTTCCTCATATCGATCTCGACTCTCGGGACCGAATCCTCGCGCGGATGCTTCCGCGCGCAAATTCTGTTTCATCCGGCAGTTCCGCTCGGCCTCAGCTTGTCACTGCACTCTCGCCCTGGACTGGAACGCGTCGCGCCAACGCCGGTCCGAGAGGTGCAGCATCACCGGGACGCGACTGCCCAGCAGGGCGTCCCAGTCGCTGATCGCGGCCTCTGCCGCGGACACGACGTTCGCGAGCGAGGCTCCGGGACGGACGATGACCGCGAGTTCGATCGCGCGGGTCTTCTTCACCCGGTAGGCGCTGGCTCGGGCCGAGAGCACATCGGGCCGGTCGAGCAGCGGGCCGGTGAGCACGGCGTCGGCGACGCTCGCGTCGACCGTCGTCCGCCCGTCTTCGGCATCGATCCACAGCACGCTCTTCGTGCGCCCGCGGCCTCGCGTGCAGACGAAGACCAGGAGCAGCACGGTGAGCACGACCACGACGGCCGCAGCGATGAGCAGGAGAACGGGCACCGCGCCGATCCCGCCCAGGTCGACACTCCATCCGGCTGCCGTGACCCAGGCGTCGGATACCGCCGCGACAGGCTCCCGGAACCAGACCGGCGGATCGCCGGCCGCAAAGAGCCCGGATGCGAGTGTGGCGGCACCGGCGGTCAGCAGGATCACCCCGGCGAGGAACAGCAGTACGCGGTTGGTCACACGGTTCGTGGCGTTCATGCGATGACTCCTTCGGCGGTGACGACGATGCGCGGCGTCGCGGCGAAGCCGATGCTCGACACCGTCTCGCTCAGGGCGGACTCAGCGGCAGCGCGATCGATCGCCCTACCACTCGTCGGGGTGATCCGCACGGTCGCGATCCGGCGTCCGACGGTCACGGATGCCTGCCCGCGGGTGATCCCGGTGCGCCGTGCGACCGCGTCGGCGATCGAGTCGGCGATCACACCGTCGTCGACGAGCAGGGCGGTGCGCTCCGTCGTGCGAGCGCGGCGGGGGCGCCGTCCCGGCGTCACGGCGAGAACGATCAGCACGAGAGCGAGGATCACGAGCACGATGCCGGCGGTGATGGCCGCGGGCTGCGTCCGGGCGAACTCCGCCGTGCCTGCGAACCAGGCGGTGGCCGTCTCGCGGAACAACGGATCGACGAGCCACCAGATCCCCCCGGCGATCAGCGCGATGAGTAGGACGAGGAAGACGGACGCGACGACCACGGCCGGGAGGGTCCGCGGCGCGTGGGTCTCGCGACGGAGCACGCGACGATACGTCGCCTTTTCGTTCGTCATCTGACCCTCTTCTCTGTGATTCGGCGGACGCCGGCGTAACGGACGTCGACCATTCCCACCGACCTGCCGGCAAGCTCCTTCATGCCGTCGACGACGCCGCGACGGAGCTCCTCGCCCCGTTCGACGATCGTCGCTCCCGACGCTCCGGTGATCGCCACGGGTACCGTGACCGACACGCGCAGCGCTCCCCGCTCATCGGCGAGGTTCACCGAGACATCGCGCACCGAGACCCGGGCGGTGTCGCTCGCGATGCCGCTGGCGAGTCGCTGCAGCGCTCGGCTGGTGAAGGTCGTCGTCCCTCGGACTTCGACCGGCACCGCCTCGTCTGCAAGGTCGATCGTCATGATGACGAGCGCCGGCCCCGGAAGACGTCGGCGAGCGCACGCACGTCGAGTCGACCGTCGATGATGCGTCCGACCGCGGCGCCGATCAGCATGGCCACCGCGACGAGCACGAAGGCCCAGAAGCCGAACGCGATCCAGGTGAGTGCGAGCACTGCCGCGACACCCGCGCCGATCACCGAGGCGTTCACAGGACTCGCGCCTCAGGGGCAGCGGCCGTGTCGTCCTCGGACGGGATGTGCACGTCGTTGACCGTGACGTTGACCTCGGCGACGTCCATGCCGACCAGCTCGACCATTGCGCGGTGGATCGCCGCACGCACGTCGTCCGCCACCTTCTGAAGCGATACCGGGTAGGCGGCGACGATGGTCACGTCGACGGCGACCTGGGTCTCGCCGACCTCGACGGAGATCCCCTGGGTGAGGTCGCTGGTGTTGAGCGCATCGCGGATCGCGCCGACCATGCGGGCGGCTCCTCCGCCGAGTGCGTACACCCCGCTGACCTCACGGGCCGCGATGCCTGCGATCTTCGCGACGACGCCGTCTTCGATCGTCGTCCTCCCGGTCGCGGTGTCCGTCGTGATCGTCTGCTGCGGTGCGACGACCTGCGTCTTGGCCTGGGTGCCGCCGGTCACATTCGCCATCATGAACTCCTTCATCTGTATGCCGCGTCCGATCGGGACCCGGGTCGCACTTCAGCGACACCACTAGGACGGATGCCGGCGCCAGAACGTCACGAATTCGTCGAAGAATCTTTTCGGCGGGCGCTCGGCGACGCGCGAAGGCCCGCATCCTTCGCGGGATGCGGGCCCTTCGCGGTCGGTTGTCGACTACGGGAGGTCGGAGACCTCCACGGAGTCGTCGTCCTCGTCGTTCTTGGCCTCGGGGAGGTCGTCGGGCTCCGGATCGTGATCATTGGTCACGATGTCGGCATCCACTCCGGTGGCGTCGACCTCGCGGTTGGGGTCAGGGGCGGCCTGGGGGTCTGACATTCTCGTCTCCGATCGTCATGCGGGCAGGACAATCAGTCTCCGTCGTCGACGACGGAGCAGACGATCCCCTTGACATCCGCCGAGGACGCCGCCGCTGTCAAGGGGCTACTTCCGGTGCGGCGAGTGCCGCATCCTGCATGCTGGGGACAGTCAGGAGAATCATGGAGCAGGCTTCAGGCCCACGGTTCACCCTCGTACGGGTGGGCGCGACCGACTGGGCTGTGCACGATTCGCATTATGCGAACGGCGATCACCGCCGCGTCGTGTGTCGGATCTACGAAGATGCTCCCACCGACGTCGAGGTGCTGTGGCTGCGAGACCTGCCGCTGGCGCTGCGCTATTCGTCCGTGCAGGACGTGGTCGAGGCAGTCCAGCGCTTCCAGGACGCGTCTCGCGCGACGCGCCCCATCCCCATCCCGCATCTTCCGCCGCCGACGGATCCGCGCGACCGGCGCTGAGGTTCGGCCGCTGAGACCCGGCCGCTCAGTACTCCCACTCGGGGATCATGAACTCGGACAGGGCGAGAGGCGGATCGGTCGCCGACTCGACTTCGACGCCGATCATGACGTGCGTCGTCGTGGATATCAGTGCGCTCAGCGACATCGCGTCCGTCTGGAAATGGACGAAGGTGCCCGGGGATTGGGCTGCCTCCTCGATCCGGTCCATCAGTTCGACGAGATCCTGTCCCGGTGCCAGCAGGAAGTCGCGACCGTCGATCTCGACGTGGGTTCTGGTGTGCTCCAGTACGTGGATCATGAGGCGACGGTACGCCTCGACGGCCGCTCCACGCAGGGGCTTGCGCTCGGGCACAAGATGACCACCGGATCGGGAGCGGCCGTCGGGTCGGCGTCAGGATTACGGCTTCGTCTTCTCCGGCCAGTCGGTGACGACGACCTTGCCGATGGTCCTCGACTCCTCGACGATCTCGTGCGCGCGCCGCATCGTCGCGGCATCGAGTGGGGTCAGGTGAGTCGTCATGGTCGTGCGGATGACGCCGTCGTCCACGAGCTCGGCGACCTGCTCGAGAAGCTCGTGCTGGTAGGCGTCGGCCGGGTCGGTCACCGGACGTGTGAACATGAGCTCCCAGTGCCAGGTGACGCTCTTGCCCTTCAGCGCGTCGATGCTGCCGCCGGTCTCGTCGATCGAGACGACCTCGCCGCGCGGGCGGATGACGTCGGCGATCGCCTTCACGTTGCCGGGCGTGAAGGAGGTGAAGACGTAGTCGACACCGCCGGGTGCGAGAGCGGCGACCTCACCGGCGAAGTCACGACCCACGACGTGGTCGGCGCCCATCTGCTGCACCCACTCCATCGACTCCGGCCGCGAGGCCACCGCGATGACGGTCAGCTTCGTGAGCGCCTTGGCGAACTGGATGATCAGGGAGCCGACGCCACCCGCCGCGCCGATCACGAGGAGGGTGCCCTCGCTGCGGTCGTCGAGGCGGAGCTTGTCGAACAGTGCTTCCCACGCGGTGATCGCCGTCAGGGGCAGGGCGGCGGCCTCGGCCGTGGAGAGCGACGAGGGTGCGTGGCCGACGATGTTCTCGTTGACGAGGTGGTAGCGGCTGTTGGTGCCGGGGCGGTCGATCTGTCCGGCGTAGTAGACCCGGTCCCCGACCGAGAATCGACTCGCCTGGTCGCCGACACCCACGACGACGCCGACCGCGTCGTAGCCGACGATGCGGTGGTCGCCCGAGGTCGGCGAGCCGGCGCGCACCTTCACGTCGACCGGGTTGATGGAGACTCCCTCCACCTCGACCAGGAGGTCGCGACCCGACGGGGTGGGCACCGGGAGAGTGATGTCGGAGAGCGACTCCGCGTCCGAGACGGGACGTCGGCCGCGAGCGCCGATCGCGGGCATGCGGGCAGGAAGGGAGGAAGTGTCGTTGGCCATGTCGGTCACGCTATCCGAACACCCCTAGTTACCCGCAAGCGCCCCAAGTATCCGAGAGATACCATGGACGGATGCTGACCGACACCGCCTGCCGCATCGACACCCCGCACGACGTCTACGACGCGCAATGTCCCTGCCGTGGGGTACTCGATCTGCTTGCCGACAAGTGGAGCGCTCTCGCGATCGGCGCCCTCAGCGAAGGACCGCAGCGGTTCGGGGTGCTGAAGACCCGCTTGGAAGGGATCAGCCCCAAGGTGCTCACCGCGACGCTGCGGCGCCTGGAGACGCGCGCGCTGCTGGAGCGCACGGTCTACGCCGAGGTTCCCGCGCGGGTGGAGTACTCGCTCACCGAGCTCGGCGTCGATGCCGAGAAGCCGCTGCGCGCACTGCGGGACTGGGTCGAGGCGAACATCGAGCGCTTTCCGCCGGTCGACTGATGGCCGTGGAGATCCGCCCGCTCACGGATGTCGACGTCGAGCCCGTGGTCGCGCTCTGGGAGGAGACCGGCCTGACCCGGCCGTGGAACGACCCCCGTGAGGACATCCGTCGCGCTCGCGCCGTCTGGCCCGAGCTGCTTCTCGTCGCGACCGACCAAGACGCTCTGGTCGGGACCGTCATGGCCGGATACGACGGCCACCGCGGCTGGCTCTACTACTTGGCGACCTCGCCGGAGCGACGCGGCGAGGGAGTCGGGCGGCGGCTCGTCGAAGAAGCGGAGTCACGGCTCCTGGCGCTGGGCTGCCCGAAGGTGATGCTCATGGTCCGCGCGGGGAATGACGCGGTGCTCGAGTTCTACGACGGAATCGACTACACGCGCGAGAGCACCCTGCTCACCGGGAAGCGCCTGATCCCGGACGGGTAGAACCCCGGGGCCGGTGCTACATTCGGCCCATGGTCGTGGAGAAGACGCGCCCGAGCCGCTTGTCGCCGAGCGCCCTCGGTCGGAGGGGCTGGCGGTGGCCCTGTGGGTGCTCATCCCACTCATCCTCTTCGCGGCGTACTGGTGGCAGCTCTTCGAATAAGGAAGCCCACGTTCTGGCGTCCGCTCGTCGGCGTCGCCCTCGTGGTCGCGGCGGCGCTCGTCACCAGCATCCTGTTCCAAGTGGGCCTGGCCCCCATGCACGAGCGCAACGATCGCACCGCGCTGGGCGAGGCTTCCGCTGAGACGGCTCAGGTGGGCGATCCGCTGGGCGATATCAGCCTCGCGATGTCCGTCGAGCGGCGGATGCTGTTCTGACCGCGTTCGGGTTGAATCGAGACATGGATGATGCCGGGATCGAAGTTCGCTCGGGAGCAAAAGACGTGGGCACCGAGGCGAGCCGCGCGAAGCGCTTGCGCGCCTCCCTACGACTGATCTCTGCCGTAGCCATCATCGGCATCGTCGCCGCTGCGGTCTGGTTCGTCTTCGCCGCCGTCGCCGAGTCGGGAGGTCAGCTGGCTGCCGCCAGCACCACCGCCGCAGGCTTGGGCGCCGGCTGGTCTGCCGCATTCGCCGCCGTCAAGACGCAGCTGAAGTCGATCGATGCGGTACCCGACCCCGGGGCGGCCAGCCACGCGTGACCCTCTGGCTGGTGATCGCGAACCGTGGCTCTGGCGCCCGAGCGGGACATCTCTAAACGACGTCGTCTTGGGGAAGTCGGCTCTCTCGCATGCGTGCGATCAGATCGCGCGAGCCGCTGACCAGCAGCACGACACCGAGCAGCACCAGCACCCCGGCGAACACGAACTGCCACCATTCCTGAGCCGACAGTGCCGAGGACACGCTGAAGATCAGCGCCGCGATGCCGAGGAGCAGCTTGCCCCAAGCGAGACTGACGGACGTGTTCTCTTCTGAAGCCGGCATGACACGAGCCTATCCACGCTGCCTCTGGCCACAGAAAAACCTCGGCGAACCGGGGTCTTGATCTGTCCGACCCCGTGTCTACGGTTGACTCGTGACCTTCCGCCCAGACGACCGCGTCTATGTCGACGAGTCCAAGGCGCGCGGCTACTACGTTGTCGCGACCGCAATCGCGATCGGAGACTTGCGCGGGTCCGAGCGAGCTCTCCGTGACCTTCTCAAGCCAGGCCAGCGGCGTATCCACTTCAAGAGCGAGAGCGACAGCCGTCGACGGCAGATCCTCTCGAGCATGTGCGCGCTCGATGTGCGTGTCTCCGTCTGGATTGCGAAACGGAGACCGGACAAAGAGGCTCGACCGCTGTCTCTTGGCGCACTCGTCGCGGAGGCCGTCAAGAGCGGTGCCGCACTACTGATCATCGAACGAGACGAGTCTCTTGAGCGCGCCGACCGTCGGCTGATCGCCGACGTGCTCCGCCGCGCCGGATCATCAGAAATGCAGTATCGACACGTCGCGCCTCATGAGCATCCGCTTCTCTGGGTGAGCGACGCTGTCGCCTGGTGTTACTCGAACGGTGGCGACTGGATCCGCCGCATCGACACGATCGTCGAATCGCGGGTCACCCAGCTCTAGAAACACGTGAGCCTGGCTCGTCTACCGTCCGGAAGACTGCCAGGCTCCGAGGGCTACTGCCCGCCGTTCATTCATTCTAACGCGCGGCACTGACAGGGGGCCAGCTATCATCTGCCTCGGAGCTGGACCGAAACGGGCAGTACGGCTGCCCTGTCGGCTACACCGCAACTCTCCTGGGATACAGAAAAACCCCGGCGAACCGGGGTCTTGATCTGTAGCAGGAGCGGGGCTTGAACCCGCGACCTCACGATTATGAGTCGTGCGCTCTAACCAGCTGAGCTACCCTGCCGCGAGGCATCCGTCCGCGTGTGAGAAGAATGCTGCGAGCCCCGAGTCAGGATTGAACTGACGACCCCTTCCTTACCATGGAAGTGCTCTGCCACTGAGCTATCGGGGCGTGCTGCCCCTCTCGGGGCAACCACACGAGAATACCATCACAGTGGCGTCCTCATGAAATCAAGGCCGGTCAGTACTCGTACCGACCCGCGTTCTCGCGGAGCCACGGCAGCGGATCGATCGTCGACCCGTTGACGATGAGCTCGAAGTGCATGTGAGCGCCGTACGAGCGTCCGGTGTTTCCGGTCTTGCCGACCATGTCGCCGACCTTCACGGTGTCGCCGGCCTTCACCTGCAATGAGCCGTACTGCATGTGCGAGTAGTGGCTCGTGATGACCGAACCGTCGATGACGTGGTCGATGTAGACGGTCACGCCGTACGCGCCGCCCTGCTCGGTCGCGATCCGCACGGTACCGTCGGCGATCGCCTGAACGGGCGCGCCGTTACCGGGCACGAAGTCGATGCCCTCGTGCAGCCGACCGCTACGCATGCCGTAGCCGTAGCTCATGCCCACACCGACCAGGAACGGCCACTGAATGGCGGCGTCGGGGTCGTTCGTGAAGATCTCGCTGGAGTAGTTGATGCCCTGCTCGGCCGCGACCTGCACGAGCGAGACGGTGCTGAAGTCGTCGGCGCGGGCCAACGACTCGCTCTCGACACCCGCGGGAGCGACGAACGCCTGGATCTCATCGTCGGCCGTACCGGCCTTGGCCGCTTCGGATGCTGTGACGAGCGACGTCGCCGCCAGGGGCGACCCCTGAACAGCAGCGACGGCCTCGGCGGGCAGAGTCATGGAGACCGCCAGAAGCCCGGCGAGGCTCATCACGCCGACGGTCGCGCCGGCGGTGAGGATCTTGCGAACGTTGCGCGGGCGACGCGGCGGAACATGACCACCGGCTGCGGCGGGCTCGGCTGCCGGAGCGGGCTCGGCGACAGGCTCTTCAGAGGCGGATGCCGCCGGCACAGGGCCGGTGGCCCGGAAGGCGCGTGATGCGCGGTCGAAGGCGTCAGCATCGGCGTGGGGAAGCGATTCCTCAGCCGGCTCTGCGGCGGCCTCGGGCTCTTCGTCCTGAACGGCTGTCGTAGGCTCTTCGTTCTGCTCGGCGGCCGGCTCGTGCTCGATGGCCTCGACCGGCTCGGAGATCTCGATGAGCTCTTCGACCTTGTCTGTGACGATCGATACGTCGGCGTCGGAGACGACGGCGACATCGTCCGACGCATCGATGAGCGGGACGACGGGCGCCTCCGGGATCGGGGCGTCGATGGTGGTGCGCTGGCGTGCGGCGCGACGGGAAAGGGGGGCGACGGCGGCGAGGGCGATAACGGATTCGACCGCCAAGACGGACTCCGTCGTTCCCGCCGCGGGGGCCTCAGAGGCCGCAGTGCGGAGTCGGCTGGACCGGCGCGTGGGCGCAGAGGCAGCCTGGGAATTCTCGAAGGGCAAAAATCTAATCTCTCGGTCGTGCGTCAGCTCGGGGGCGCAAACTTCAACTCTCGCCTTCGGGTGGCGAAAGTAACGATCGCATAAACCCTACCGGCATCCGCCTGGGAAAGCCATGAGTCGGTCAGCGATTCTCGCTGAGGAGGGCGCGGAGGCGGGCGTGCACATCCTGCCCTCCGGCGATCAGCATCGGTCGCGCCGAGTCGACGTCGAGTCGCGAGACCACTCCCCCCGCCTCGCTCACGAGCAGCGCCCCCGCCGCGAAGTCCCACGGCTTGAGCCCGCGCTCGTAGTAGCCGTCGAGTCGCCCGGCCGCGACGTAGGCGAGATCGAGCGCAGCGGATCCCGAGCGACGCAGGTCGCGCGCCATCGGCATGACGTGGCGCACGGTCGCGAGGTCGCCGTCGTGCGTTGCGGGGTCGTAGCCGAATCCGGTGGCGAGCAGCGCGCCGGCTGGCGTCTCGGTCGTGACGGCGAGCCTCTCCTCCCCCGACCACGCCCCGTGCCCCTGAGCCGCAGCGAAGATCTCGCCCAGAGCCGGGGCGTTCACCACTCCGGCGAGCGCCTCCCACGACTGCGGATCCGGTGTCCCTCGCACGGCAGCGATGCTCACGTTGTACGCGGGCATGCCGTAGGCGTAGTTCACGGTGCCGTCGATCGGATCGACGACCCAGGTGATGCCGCTGACTCCGGACTCGGCTTCCGACTCTTCGCCGAGAAAACCATCGTCCGGTCGGACCGCAGCGATACGAGCACGGATCAGCGCCTCGACCTCGCGGTCGGCATCCGTCACGATGTCGGCCAGCGTCGATTTGGTGGCGGCGAGGTGCACGCCCTCACGGCGTCGCCGGTGCGCGAGTTCACCCGCTTCGCGGGCGATCTCGGTCGCGAGGTCCTTCAGTTCGAGAGCGAGGCTCACGGAGCAGGATGGTGCGGCGCGGGCGGGGGCGGCGGGAAGGCCGGCTGGTCGCTCGACGGCGGCGACTGCGGTGGCTCGGCGACCGGCGCCTGCGGAGCTGGAGGGACCTGCGCGGCCGGGGGCGCCTGCGGAACCTGCGGCACCTCGGGCTGTGCGGGCGGCGCGAACGGCTGCGCGTACTGCGGCGCCGCGGGCTCAGGAGCGACCGGGAACGGAACCGGCGCCTGCGGAAGTGCCTGCTGCTGCTGTGGCTGCGGCGTCGCGCTCGGGTACCCCGTGTAGTAGGCATTCCAGTCGGGGCTGCCGTCGGGCAGCACCGGCAGGGGCGTGATGCCGTCGGCGTAGCTCGGCCAGGCCGGGGCGGCAGAGACGGGGTGAGCCGCCTGCGCCGGCTTCTTCGGCGCGAAGAGAGCGTTCAGCAACGGAACCAGAGTGGTGCCGACAGCCGCGAGGATCGTCAGCGCGACGACGATGCGCCAGTACAGCTCGCCGTAGTCGAAGGTGTGCGGGAACGCGAGGAAGAAGACGAGCAGGCCGACGAGGGCGCCGAGGAAGACGAGGGTCGCGATGTAGATGATGCGCGTGAACGTGGTCACGTGACGCTGCGCGGCGGGCGTGAAGAGACGCACGTGCAGGAGCGCGAGCTGCAGGATGCCGATCACCAGCAGCAGCTGGAAGAAGCGCTCCGCACCCGTGAAGTAGTCGTCGTCTTCAGGAAGCCAGATCTTGACGGCACCGACGAGGAGGGCGACGATCCAGGTCACCATGCTCGCGAGGGCGAGCCAATCCGGGCGGTTCGGGGCAAGCCCCGCCTCGAGGATCGCGATGCCCGCGAACGCGGCCAGCAGGAGGATCGTCAGGAATGCGCGGCCAATGAGGCCGTCCTGGTCTCCGATCAGCACCCAGATGACGCAGACGAGAGCGGCGGCGATCAGCGCGCCGATGGCGATCCAGATCGCACCTCTGATGAGCAGCGACAGATTCTTCTTCTCACCCTGTGTCGATTGCTGCGGGGTGATGTCCGGTTGAGACATGGCCATCCTCTCGTTGAGCGGCGTTGCCCTCATCCTGCCACGCGAGGACCCGCTTGCCACGGTGCGACCGCGCACTGTTCACACAGTGGCACGAAGTTGCGTCCGTGCAGAGGTGGTCAGCCGGCCTTCTTCACGGATGCCGCCGCGAAGGCGGCGACCCGCGCCTGAGCATCCGAAGTCTGCAGCGCCGCACCGATCGAGCGTGCCTCCTCGCTCAGCTGCTCGACGAAGGAGCGCTCCGGCTGCGAGCGCACCAGATGCTTCGCCTGGCCGTAGGCGTCGGCGGCTCCCGCCAGCCAGAAGCGGGCGATCTCCTCGCCCCTGGCACGCACGAGCTCGGCCTCAGCTGCGGCATCCGGCCCTTCCACCGCTTCGGCGACGAGTCCCCACTCCACCGCCTCCTGCGCCGTGAGCAGCCGATCCTGCAGCACGAGCTGCAGTGCCCGGCGCTGTCCGACGGCGCGGGCGAGCTGCGCCGAGACCGAGAGGTCGGGGGTGAGCCCGATGTTCGCGTAGAGGCTGCCGAGCCGTGAGCGCGAGCCCACGACGGCGTAGTCGCTGCAGAGCAGGATGCCGAGTCCGCCGCCGGCCGTCGTGCCGTGTGCCGCCGCGACGACGGGTACGGAGGACTCGGTGAGCGAGCGGATGCCGGAGTTGATGACCTCGGCGAGCGCGGTGATGTCCGCACCCGACGACGAGCCCATGGTCGTGGCCATGTCGATCACGTCACCGCCCGCGCAGAACGCGGGTCCCGCCGCATCGATCAGGATCGCCTTCACATCCGCCCGTGAGGTGGCCTCGGCTGTCGCATCCCTCCAGGCGTGGGCGAGGTCGGCGTTGAACGCGTTCAGGCGGGCCGGGCGGTTCAGCGTGAGCCGAGCCATCCCCTCTTCGACGGCGAACAGGATGGCATCGCTCATGGCTTCTCCTTCGAGCATGGGACGGGTGGGTTCAGCGTAACCGCGATCAGGCGTACTCCCAGACGCGGGAGATGAAGGCCTCCATGCGTCGGCGCGTGCCATCGAGACGGAAGTCGACCTGACCTGGCGAACGCACCTCGTTCGGGGCGAGCGGATGCGCCAGGCGCACGTTCTCGTGACACGAGAGGTCGGCGCAGATATAAGTGCCGAACGAGTCGCCGCGCCTGCCCGCCTCACCCGCACGTCGGGCCGAGAGCAGAGCGACCTGGTTGCCCGGCTGCATCGTGTGGCAGATGTTGCACATGCCCGAGCGTCCGCGCGCCGGCTCGGACGCACGCAGCACGACCCCTGCCACGCCACCCTCGTGTTGGATCAGCACGTACCCGCGCTTCGCCGCACTCGGATCGCGCCAGGCGAAGAAATCGAGGTAGTCCCAGTCGACCAGCATGAAGTCGTGCGGCATCTCCATGGTGCGCAGCTCGTCGTCATCCGCGTTGACGAACGAGGCCCTGACCTCGGATTCGGTGAGCGCTCGCATCGTTCCAGTCTAGGAACCATCGCGCACGGTCGAGGCCGCGTCCGGGTTCTGGGCGGCGACCCGATCGCGGATCAGGAAGCCGAACCCGAACGCGATGAAGAACATCAGCACGCCGTAGACGGCAGCCGGAAGGCTCAGCTCGACGGAGCCGAGGACCGACTGCGCGATGACGATCGCGAGCGTGGCGTTGTGGATGCCGATCTCGAACGACGTCGCGATCGACTGGCGCTTCCCGACGCGGAGCCAGCGAGGAACGAGGAATCCGATCGACAGGCTGATCACGCAGAACAGGATCGTGATCAGCGCGAGCTGGCTGAAGTTGGCGACCAGGAGCGCCCAGTTCGATGCCACGGCTCCCGCAATCACGACGATCAGGATGATCACCGAGGCGATCCGCACCGGCTTGTCCATGCCATCGGCGAAGGTCGGCCAGAACCGGCGCACGATCATGCCGAGCGCGACCGGGAGGAGGACGATCGCGAACACCTCGAGCGCCTTCGACCACTGCAGTCCGAGGGTGTCGTCGAACGGCTGGAAGTAGGCGATCGCGAAGTTCGTGATGAGCGGGAGCGTGATCACGGCGATCACCGAGTTCACCGCGGTCAGAGAGATGTTGAGCGCGATGTCACCGCGGAACAGGTGGCTGTAGAGGTTGGCTGTCGTGCCGCCGGGCGACGCGGCGAGCATCATCATGCCGACTGCGAGGATCGGCGGCAGCTGGAAAGCGAGCACCAGCCCGAAGCAGATCGCCGGCAGCAGCACGAGCTGGCAGAGCAGCGCGATGATCACCGCCTTGGGCTGCTTCAACACCCGCGCGAAGTCGGCGAGAGTGAGGCTGAGTCCGAGTCCCAGCATGATGATTCCGAGAGCGACGGGCAATCCGATGGTGGTCAACGCTGATCCCATGGCACTCAGTGTGGCGGATGCGGGGGCGCGGTGTCACGGAACCCGGCGGATGCTCGGGCCTGCCACCTGGTCGAGATATCGTGACAGCATGACCCGATCCGAGCCCCGACCGCTTCTCGGGCTGCTCGGCGCACTGATGTTCTGGGGTGGCCTCAGCTTCACCCTTCTCTTCGCCGGAGTGTTCGTCTGGTTGCTCGTGACCGGTTCGCAGCCCTCGTGGGTGCTCCTCGGCGTCACGGCCGCGTTCTGCCTCGTGGGGCTGTGGCTGGTGAGAGTGAGCGGGGTACCGCTCAGCGAGGCCATGCAGCTCTGAAGGGCGGCTGACCACCGGGAGTTCTCCTCGGCGTCTGCGACGGGAAACCCGGCCGAAGAAGAAAGCCCTCGGGCGACCGAGGGCTTCTCTGTGTGGTGGCGAGTGAGGGATTCGAACCCCCGAATGCGATGCAGTCTGATTTACAGTCAGATCCCTTTGGCCGCTTGGGTAACTCGCCAGAGCGCACCCGTCCAACTTGGACAGCCAACCGGGGGCACGAGAGATAATCATACCTGCCCGAGGCGGGCACATGAAATCGGCGGATCAGCTGCCGAAGACGCCCCGGTCGGCCTCGGCAAGCGACTCGGGGGTGCGCAGCAGACCGCCCTCCGCGCGGCACGTCGCCGCCGCGATGTCCATGGCCCGTTCGAGCAGCGCGTGCCAGTCGTCGAGAGCCTCCGGGGTCCGCTCGACCAGGCCCGCAGCGACCGCGGCGAGCGTGGCATCGCCGGCCCCGACCGTGTCGACGATGCGTCCGGGCAGTTCGGAGATCGGGGCGGTCGTGGTTCCGGCATCCGTCTCGAGGGTCGCCCCCGCCGATCCTGACGTCGCGAGCACGGCGCGCACGCCGAGGCCGCGGAGCCGGGCGCGGAGGGCGTCGAGGTCGCCGTCATAGAGGATGGCCGCGTCATCGGCTCCGACCTTCACGATGTCGGCACCGGCGGCGAGCCGCTCGAACCCGCGAACGAACTCGTCCTTGTCACTCATCATCCCGGTGCGCGGGTTGGGATCGATCGCCAGCCGTGCGTCGCCGAGGGCGGCCGTAAGCGCATCGACCTCGGCCGGCACATCGAACGGGAAGCAGCTGATCGCCACGAGATCGGATGCCGCGATCGCCGCGCGCGCCTCGTCGGAGTAGCGGATGCTGCGCTGCCGGGCCGCCTGGTTGAAGACGTACTGCGGCTCACCGTTCGCCGCACGGTGCACGACCGCACGGGAGGAGCCGTGCGGCGCCGCGCTCGCGATGAGTTCCACCCCGTGGTCGGCGAGATACTCCTGGATATGCGCACCGGCTTCGTCGTCGCCGACCATCGCGAGGAGAGTGGTGCGGATGCCGAGCCGGCGCAGCCCCACAGCGACGTTCAGCGCCGCCCCGCCCACGAGCTCACGCACACCGGAGTCGTCACGGATCTCGTCGATCAGGGCGTCGCCGATCACGACGGCGGAACCGGCGGGAGAACCGGCGGTGGAGGTCTCGAAGCTCATCCGCCGACCCTATCGCGCGACGGCACGACATCATCTGCGCACGCGCTCCCGGCCGAGGCGACGGAACCGCGCTACGGTGTGCCCATGAACGCGCGATCCATCGCCGCGGCCGCGGCCCTGCTGCTCCTGGTGACTCTCACGGCGTGCACACCGGCATCCGAGGGTTCAGGGGATGCGAGCGGCTCCCCGAAGCCCTCTGCATCCTCCGATGAAGAGCCCGGCGGCTCGGCGTCGCCAGAGCCCTCCCCCAGCGCCACGCCGACCACCCAGGCGATCGCACTGCCGACCGACTGCCGGGCGATCCTCTCCGATGCGGTGCTCGCGCAGCTCGAAGGAATCCCGCTGAACGATGCCGCGTTCGGTCCCTCCGGCGTCGGCGATGACGGCATGCTCACCTGCATCTGGGCGGATCCTGGCGCCGACACCACCGGCCTCACCACCACGATCTCGGGCATGAGCCGCGGCCCCGCGCTCGACATGCTCAACGCACTCGCCGACGACGAGGGGTTCTCGTGCTTCACGCCCGACGGCGGAACGCGCTGCGAGAAGACCTGGCCGAACAAGACCTACCCGGTCACCGACGGTCGCACGCTGTTCTGGAAGGACGACGTGCTGATCGACACGCGCTACTCGAACCTCGCACCCGACGGCTACACGTCGAGCATCGTCGAGCACCTCTTCGGCTAGTGGCGCAGCGCCGCGTCGGGAGGAGAACGCCCCGAGAGGAGGACGCTCCGCGCCGGATCCTCCTCCTGTCGCAGAGATCTCAGCCCGACGCCGCGGGCCCGGCCCGGCGGAGACCCCCACACACACGAAGAAGGCCCCGGGGTGAACCCCGGGGCCTTCTCAGTCACTCAGTACGTCAGTTGTACGTACCGGGCGTGATGTCGTCCGTCGAGAACGCGTCGAAGTCGACGTAACCGAAGTCGCCGTCGGCGTACGCACCGTCGGATGCGAAGATCCGGTTCGGGTAGCGCTCGCTCTTGGCTTCTTCCGTCGCCTCGACCGTGACGTCGCGGTACTTCGAGAGTCCCGTTCCGGCGGGGATGAGCTTTCCGATGATGACGTTCTCCTTGAGACCGACGAGCGGGTCGCGCTTGCCCTGCATCGCAGCCTCGGTGAGCACGCGGGTCGTCTCCTGGAAGGAGGCGGCCGACAGCCACGACTCGGTCGCGAGCGACGCCTTCGTGATACCCATCAGCTCCGAACGGCCCGACGCGGGGCGCTTGCCCTCTGCCACGGCTTCGCGGTTGATTGCCTGGTAGCGCTTGAGGTCGACCATCTCACCCGGGAGCAGGGTCGTGTCGGCGTGATCGACGACGGTGACCTTGCGGAGCATCTGACGGACGATGACCTCGATGTGCTTGTCGTGGATCGGCACACCCTGCGAGCGGTACACGCCCTGGACGCCGCCGACGAGGTAACGCTGCACCTCGCGGGCTCCCATGACGCGCATGATCTCCTTCGGGTCGAGCGTGCCCACCAGGATCGGCTGACCGACCGTGACGTGCTGCCCGTCCTCGACGAGAAGCGTCGCACGCTTCAGCACCGGGTAGATCACTGCCTCGTCGCCGCTGTCCGGCGTGAGGATGACCTTCTTGCCCTTGTCGGACTCGTCGATCGTGATACGACCGTCGGCCTCGGCGATCGGGGACGCACCCTTGGGGGTACGAGCCTCGAAGAGCTCCTGCACACGGGGAAGACCCTGCGTGATGTCATCCGCCGATGCCGAACCACCCGTGTGGAAGGTACGCATCGTCAGCTGGGTACCGGGCTCACCGATCGACTGGGCCGCGATGATGCCGACGGCCTCGCCGATGTCGACGGTCTTACCCGTCGCCAGCGAACGGCCGTAGCACTGCGCGCAGACACCGACGGCGGAGTCGCAGGTCAGGACCGAGCGCACCTTGATGCTCTCGACACCCAGGCCGACGAGCTTGTCGATGAGCACGTCACCCACGTCGTCATGCGCCGAGGCGAGGATCTCGCCCGACTCGCTGACCACGTCGGATGCCAGGGTACGAGCGAACACCGAGTTCTCGACGTTCGCGTCGCGCACCAGCTCGCCCTGCGAGTTCGGAGCAGCGATGGGGAGCTCGAGGCCCTTCGACGTGCCGCAGTCCTCTTCGCGGATGATGACGTCCTGCGAGACATCCACCAGACGACGGGTCAGGTAACCCGAGTCGGCGGTACGCAGAGCGGTGTCGGCCAGACCCTTACGGGTACCGTGCGTCGCGATGAAGTACTCCGCCACCGACAGACCCTCGCGGTACGAGGAGATGATCGGACGCGGGATGATCTCACCCTTGGGGTTGTTCACCAGACCACGCATACCGGCGATGTTCCGGATCTGCAGCCAGTTACCACGGGCGCCGGACGAGACCATGCGGTTGATGGTGTTGTCCTCCGGGAAGTTCGCCCGCATCGCGGTCTGAACCTCGTCGGTCGCCTCGGTCCAGATCTTGATGAGTTCCTGACGACGCTCGGTGTCGGTCGTAAGGCCCTTCTCGTACTGGGACTGGACCTTCGCGGCCTGCTTCTCGTAGCCGGCGACGATCTCGGCCTTGTTCGGCGGGGTGAGGATGTCGCTCAGGGCGACGGTCACACCGGAGCGCGTGGCCCAGTAGAAACCGGCGTCCTTGATGCGGTCGAGCGATGCAGCCGTCTCGACCTTGGGGTACTCCTCGGCCAGCTTGTTGACGATCTGCGACAGCTTGTTCTTGTCAGCCTGCTCGCGGACGAACGGGTAGCCCTTCGGCAGCGTGTCGTTGAAGATCGCCTGACCCAGCGAAGCGTCGACGAGACCGTGGCGCTCGTAGCCCTCGGGAGCGTCGCCCTCGAGGAACGTCAGACCCGGGATGCGGATGCGGACCTTGGCCTGCAGGTCGAGGGTGCCCTCGTCCTTCGCCAGGATCGCCTCGCCGACCGAACCGAATGCACGACCCTCACCGGCTGCGCCCTCCTTGACCGTGGTCAGGTGGTGCAGACCGATGATCATGTCCTGCGAAGGCAGGGTGACCGGGCGGCCGTCGGAGGGCTTCAGGATGTTGTTCGACGCGAGCATCAGCACGCGGGCCTCGGCCTGAGCCTCGACCGACAGCGGCAGGTGCACAGCCATCTGGTCACCGTCGAAGTCGGCGTTGAACGCCGCG
This sequence comes from Microbacterium sp. W4I20, assembly GCF_030816505.1. Lineage (NCBI taxonomy): Bacteria > Bacillati > Actinomycetota > Actinomycetes > Micrococcales > Microbacteriaceae > Microbacterium > Microbacterium sp. W4I20. The sequence goes on from NZ_JAUSYB010000001.1 coordinate 1,418,141, forward strand.
CAGACGAGCGGGTGCAGCTGGATGGCCTTGCCCTCGACGAGCTGAGGCTCGAAGGCCTGGATGCCGAGACGGTGCAGCGTGGGCGCACGGTTGAGCAGCACCGGACGCTCGCGGATGATCTCCTCGAGCACGTCCCAGACCTCGGGACGGGTGCGCTCCACGGCGCGCTTGGCGGCCTTGATGTTCTGCGAGTGACCGAGGTCGATCAGGCGCTTGATGACGAACGGCTTGAAGAGCTCCAGAGCCATCTGCTTGGGCAGACCGCACTGGTGCAGCTTCAGCTGCGGTCCGACGATGATCACCGAACGGCCCGAGTAGTCGACGCGCTTGCCGAGCAGGTTCTGACGGAAACGACCCTGCTTGCCCTTGAGCATGTCGCTGAGCGACTTCAGGGCGCGGTTTCCGGTACCGGTGACGGGACGACCACGGCGACCGTTGTCGAACAGGGCGTCGACGGCCTCCTGCAGCATCCGCTTCTCGTTGTTGACGATGATCTCGGGGGCGCCGAGATCGATCAGACGACGGAGACGGTTGTTGCGGTTGATCACACGACGGTAGAGGTCGTTGAGGTCGGAGGTCGCGAAGCGGCCACCGTCGAGCTGCACCATCGGGCGCAGCTCCGGCGGGATCACCGGGACGACGTCGAGGACCATGGCGGCCGGGCTCATGCCGGTCTCCAGGAACGAGTTGACGACCTTCAGGCGCTTGATCGCACGGATCTTGCGCTGACCCTTGCCCTCGGAGATCTGCAGGTGCAGGTTCTCCGCCTCGGCGGCGAGGTCGAACGCCGCGAGGCGACGCTGGATCGACTCGGCGCCCATGTAGGCCTCGAAGTACTGACCGAAACGGTCCTGCAGCTCGTGGAAGACGTCGTCCTCCGGGCGCAGGGCACCGACCTCGAGCGTGCGGAAGTCCTCCCACACGCGCTCGAGCTTGGCGATCTGTTCGTCGGCACCCTTGCGGATGAGCGACATCTCCTTCTCGGCGGCGTCCTTGACCTTCTTCTTCGCGTCGGCCTTGGCACCCTCGGCCTCGAGAGCAGCGAGCTCCTCCTCGAGACGAGCCAGGCGCTCGGCGATCTTCGCGTCGCGGCGGTCACCGAGCGTCTTCAGCTCGAGACGGATGTTGTTCTCCTGCGTGCCCAGGTCGCGGTGACGGGCATCCTCGTCGACCGAGATGACCATGTAGGCGGCGAAGTAGATGACCTTCTCGAGGTCCTTCGGCGCCATGTCGAGCAGGTAGCCGAGACGCGAGGGCACACCCTTGAAGTACCAGATGTGGGTGACCGGAGCGGCGAGCTCGATGTGGCCCATGCGCTCACGACGGACGGAGCTCTTGGTGACCTCCACGCCGCAGCGCTCGCAGACGATGCCCTTGAAGCGGACGCGCTTGTACTTGCCGCACGCGCACTCCCAGTCGCGGGACGGCCCGAAGATCTGCTCTCCGAAGAGACCGTCCTTCTCGGGCTTCAGGGTGCGGTAGTTGATGGTTTCGGGCTTCTTGACCTCACCGTACGACCACGCGCGGATGTGGTCCGCGGTGGCGAGGCCGATGCGAAGCTCATCGAAAGTGTTTGACTCGAGCACTGATTCTCCTGTGTCGGAATTCTTTTTGAGAAGTCTGGCTTCGACAGGCTCAGCCACCCAGTTGGGTCCCTGAGCCTGTCGAAGGGTTAGATCTCGTCGATCGAGGCGGCCTCGAAGCGGCTGGAGATGTTGATCCCGAGCTCCTCCGCTGCGCGGAAGGCCTCGTCGTCGGTGTCGCGGAGGTTGACCAGCGTGCCGTCGGCCGAGAGGACCTCGACGTTCAGGCAGAGCGACTGCATCTCCTTCATGAGCACCTTGAAGGACTCGGGGATGCCGGGCTCCTGGATGTTCTCGCCCTTGACGATCGCCTCGTACACCTTGACGCGGCCGAGGATGTCGTCGGACTTGATCGTGAGGAGCTCCTGGAGCGCGTATGCGGCGCCGTAGGCCTCGAGGGCCCACACCTCCATCTCACCGAAGCGCTGTCCACCGAACTGCGCCTTACCACCGAGCGGCTGCTGGGTGATCATCGAGTACGGACCCGTGGAACGTGCGTGGATCTTGTCGTCGACCAGGTGGTGCAGCTTCAGGATGTACATGTAGCCCACCGAGACCGGTGCCGGGAACGGCTCGCCGGAGCGGCCGTCGAACAGCAGGGCCTTTCCGCTCGAACCGATCAGGCGGTCGCCGTCGCGAGTGGGGATGGTCGCGTCGAGGAGACCGGCGATCTCCTCCTCGCTCGCACCGTCGAACACCGGGGTGGCGACCTTCGTGCCGGGCGCTGCCTCGAAGGCCTCTTCCGGCAGACGAGCAGCCCACTCGGGAGTGCCCTCGACCTTCCAGCCCTGCTTCGCGATCCACCCGAGGTGGGTCTCGAGGACCTGGCCGAAGTTCATTCGACCCGGGATGCCGAGCGGGTTCAGCACGATGTCGACCGGAGTTCCGTCCGCGAGGAACGGCATGTCCTCGATCGGGAGGATCTTCGCGATGACACCCTTGTTGCCGTGACGACCGGCGAGCTTGTCGCCCTCGGTGATCTTGCGCTTCTGGGCGATGTAGACCACGACGCGGCGGTTGACGCCGGAGCCGAGCTCGTCGTCGCCGTCCTCGGCGTTGAACTCCTTGACCGCGATGATCGTACCCTGCTCGCCGTGAGGCACCTTCAGGGACGTGTCGCGGACCTCGCGGCTCTTCTCGTTGAAGATCGCGCGGAGCAGACGCTCCTCGGCCGACAGCTCGGTCTCGCCCTTCGGCGTGACCTTGCCGACGAGGATGTCGCCGGGGCGGACCTCGGCACCGATGCGGATGATGCCGCGCTCGTCGAGGTCCTTCAGCAGCTCAGGGCTGACGTTGGGGAGATCACGGGTGATCTCCTCCTTGCCGAGCTTCGTGTCGCGGGCGTCGACCTCGTATTCCTCGATGTGGATCGAGGAGAGGGTGTCGTCCTTCACGAGGTCCTGGCTGAGGATGATCGCGTCCTCGAAGTTGTAGCCTTCCCACGTCATGAACGCGACGAGGAGGTTCTTTCCGAGGGCCAGCTCACCGTTCTCGGTGGCGGGACCGTCGGCGATGACCTCGCCGACCTCGACCCGCTCGCCGGCGTTGACGACGACCTTCTGGTTGTAGGACGTGCCCTGGTTCGAGCGGTCGAACTTGCGCAGGTGGTATTCCTGCGTTCCCCCCTCGTCGAGCATGACCACGACGCGGTCGGCGGAGACTTCGGAGACGACACCGGCCTTGTCGGCGGTGAGCACGTCACCGGCGTCGATGGCCGTGTAGCCCTCCATACCGGTTCCGACGAGCGGCGAGTCGCTGCGGAGCAGCGGCACAGCCTGACGCTGCATGTTGGCACCCATGAGGGCGCGCTGTGCGTCGTCGTGCTCGAGGAACGGCACGAGCGAGGTCGCGACCGACACCATCTGGCGCGGCGAGACATCGATGTAGCCGATGTCCTCCGGGAGGAACATGTCGACCTCGCCGCTGCCGCCCTTGGGGCGGGCCAGGACGTGGCTCTCGATGAAGCGACCCTTGGCATCGAGCGGGGCGTTGGCCTGCGCGATATTGAAGTCGACCTCTTCCGACGCCGTGAGGTAGTCGATCTGGTCGGTGACGACGCCGCCGGTGACCTTGCGGTACGGGGTCTCGATGAAGCCGAACGAGTTGATGCGCGCGAACGTCGCGAGAGCACCGATCAGACCGATGTTCGGGCCTTCCGGGGTCTCGATCGGGCACATGCGGCCGTAGTGCGACGGGTGGACGTCACGGACCTCGACGCCGGCGCGGTCACGGGACAGACCACCCGGGCCCAGCGCGGAGAGACGACGCTTGTTCGTCAGACCGGCGAGCGGGTTGTTCTGGTCCATGAACTGCGACAGCTGCGACGTTCCGAAGAACTCCTTGATCGCGGCGACGACGGGGCGCACGTTGATCAGGGTCTGCGGCGTGATCGCCTCGATGTCCTGCGTGGTCATGCGCTCGCGGACGACGCGCTCCATGCGGGACAGACCGGTGCGGACCTGGTTCTGGATCAGCTCGCCGACCGCGCGGATGCGACGGTTGCCGAAGTTGTCGATGTCGTCGGTCGCGAGACGGATCTCGGCCTTCTTGCCCGAGCGGATGCCGGTGAAGGTCTCCTCGGTGCCTGCGTGCAGACGCACGAGGTACTTGATCGTGGCGACGATGTCCTCGACGGTCAGCACCGACGAGGTCAGCGGCTGGTCGAGGCCCAGCTTGTGGTTGATCTTGTAGCGACCCACCTTCGCCAGGTCGTAGCGCTTCGGGTTGAAGTAGAAGTTGTCCAGCAGCGCGCGGGCGGCCTCGGCGGCGACCTGCTCGCCCGGACGGAGCTTGCGGTAGATGTCGCGGAGGGCATCTTCCTTCGTGACGATGGTGTCCTTCGCGAGCGTCTCCTCGATCGAGGTGTAGCCGGCGAACTCGGCGAGGATCTCCTCGCTCGTCATGCCCAGGGCCTTCAGGAAGACCGTGACCGACTGCTTGCGCTTACGGTCGACGCGCACGCCGACCTGGTCGCGCTTGTCGATCTCGAACTCGAGCCAGGCACCACGGCTCGGGATGACGCGCGCCGAGACGATGTCCTTGTCGGACGTCTTGTCGGGCGTCTTGTCGAAGTACACACCGGGCGAACGCACCAGCTGCGAGACGACGACGCGCTCGGAGCCGTTGATGATGAACGTTCCCTTGTCGGTCTGCAAGGGGAAGTCGCCCATGAAGACCGTCTGGGTCTTGATCTCACCGGTGAGGTGGTTCATGAACTCGGCCTCGACGTACAGCGGAGCGGCGTACGTCTTGCCGCGCTCCTTGCACTCGTCGATGGAGTACTTCTCCGGCTCGAGGTACGGGTTCGTGAACGACAGCTGCATCGTCTCGCCGAGGTCCTCGATGGGTGAGATCTCCTCGAAGATCTCGCCGAGGCCCGAGTTCTCGTTGACGTCGGTGCGACCGGCCTTCTTGGCTTCGGCAACGCGCGCCTTCCAGGCGTCGTTGCCGACGAGCCAACCGAAGGATTCGGTCTGCAGAGCCAGAAGGTCAGGGACCGTCAGGGTGTCGGAGATCTTGGCGAACGAAAGACGGGATGCTCCGCGTCCGTTCTTGGTGGTGGTGGATGTGGATGCGTTGCGAGCAGCAGCCAAGGGAATAACCTCCGTGAGCCCCGCAGGGCTTCTCGATTCCTTTGTCGTCAGGTGGAGTGTGCGCTCAAAGACTCAACGAATGCCGACCACCATATGAGGGCAGGGAGAAGCGAGCGCAACTACCAACTATACGTGCGATTCTGCAACATGGCAAGCTCAGTCCTTGACCAATCTCGGATGCTGCGGTAAAAGCGTCCAGCCACCGGGCCGGAGATGCATCCGGCCCGGTGATCTCAGGACGCGATGTTCAGCTCGTTACCGGGGATCGACGCCAGCAGACGCCGCGTGTAGGGGTCGCGCGGATTCGTGAAGATCTCCTCGGACGACGCCGCCTCGACGAGCTTGCCGTCCTTCATCACGCAGACGTAGTCGCTGATCAGCCGCACCACCGCGAGATCGTGCGAGATGAAGAGGTAGCTCAAGCCGTACTCGCGCTGCAGGTCGCCGAGCAGCTTCAGGATCTGGTCCTGCACCAGCACGTCGAGCGCCGAGACCGGCTCATCGCAGACGATCAGGTCGGGTGAGAGCGCGAGCGCGCGGGCGATCGCGATGCGCTGCCGCTGACCGCCGGACAGCTCCGACGGATACCGGCGCAGCATCGACTGCGGCAGGGCCACGTCGTCGAGCAACTGCCGCACGCGCTTGCGCCGATCCGCGCTGCTCCCCCGCTTGTAGAAGTCCAGCGGCTCCTGGATCAGCCGCTCGATCGTGAACATCGGGTTCAGGCTCGAATACGGATCCTGGAAGATCGGCTGCACCCGCTGGCGGAAGTTCTTCGTCTCCGCCCGGTCGAGCTTCGAGATGTCCTTGCCCTCGTAGCGGATCAGGCCGCTCGTGGGCTCGATCACCTTCAGCAGCATGCGCGCGGTCGTGGTCTTGCCCGAGCCGGACTCCCCCACGATCGCGACCGTCTCACCGCGCGGGATCGCCAGCGACACGTCGTCGACCGCGAGGAAGTCCTCGCCGCGACCCCGTACCGGGTAGACCTTGGTGAGGTTCTCGAACTCGACGATGTAGTCCTGGGGCTTCTCCGGCGCAGCATCCGCCTCGGCATCCGGCGCAGCATCCGCCCGCTCCTCGGTGTGGAACGCCTCGGGGCGCAGACGCGCTGCCGCCACCGACGGCGCCGCCGCGACGAGAGACTGCGTGTAGGGATGCTGCGGCGACTCGAGGATCTGCCGTGCCGACCCCTGCTCGACGACCTTCCCGCGGTGCATGACGACGACCCGCTCGGCACGCTCGGCGGCGAGGCCGAGGTCGTGGGTGATGAGCAGCACCGCGGTGCCGAGCTCGCGGGTCATCGCTCCGATCTGATCGAGGATCGTCTGCTGCACCGTGACGTCGAGCGCGCTAGTCGGCTCGTCGGCGATCAGCAGCCGCGGCTTGCACGCCAGGCCGATCGCGATGAGCGCGCGCTGCCGCATGCCACCGGAGAACTCGTGCGGATACTGCTTGGAACGACGCTCCGGATCGGGCAGCCCCGCCGCGGTCAGCGCCTCGACGACCTTCGACTGCACGTTCTGGCGAGTGGCGAGACCGTGCGCGAGCAGCGTCTCCGCCACCTGGGTGCCGATCTTGGCCACCGGGTTCAGGTTCGACATCGGGTCCTGAGGGACGAGGCCGATGTCCCGCCCGCGGATCGTGCGCAGCTCGTGCTCGGGGGCGCGGGAGATCTCCTTGCCATCGAGACGGATGCTGCCCGAGGCGATCTTGCCGCCGCCGGCCAGCAGCCCGATGATGGCCATCGCGGTGGTGGACTTGCCGGAACCCGACTCCCCCACGATCGCGACGGTCTCGCCGGGGTTGATCTCCAGGTCGACGCCCTCCACGGCATGGACGACGCCGTCCATGGTCGCGAAGTCCACGGCGAGGCCCTGGACGGACAGCAGCGGAGCGGCCGACATCTGATTCTCCTTCGTGGCGCGCTCTGCGCCCTCGTTCCGCGCGTTCATCGTGCCCTCGTCCGTGGATCCATGGCCTCACGCAGCGCCTCACCCAGCAGGGTGAAGCCGAGTGCGGTGATCGCGATGCAGATACCGGGAAGAAAGGCCAGCCACGGCGCGATCGCGAGCTCCGCCTGCGCGTAGGTGAGCATGCGGCCCCACTCCGCGGTCTCGGGGCGACCGCCGCCGAGGCCGAGGAACGACAGCGCTGCGGCGTCGATGACCGCGGTCGCGAGCGTCAGGGTGCCCTGCACGATCACCGGACCGATGGAGTTCGGCAGCACGTGCGACATCGTGATCTGGCCGCGGCCGAGCCCGAGGGTCTGCGCGGACAGCACGTAGTCGCTCGATCGCTGCTGCAGCATCGACGCCCGAAGAAGACGGGAGAAGATCGGCACCTGGGATGCTCCGATCGCGATCATGACCGCGAACGGCGTCTGACCGAGGATTGCCGCGATGGAGACGGCGAGCAGCAGGTTCGGCACCGACAGGATGATGTCGACGACCCGCATGATGACGGTGTCGACCCATCCGCCGAAGGTACCGGCGAGCAGACCGAGCACCATGCCGCCGACCAGCCCCATCGCCGTCGAGATCACACCGACGAGTAGAGAGGCCTGCGCACCCCAGATGAGCTTGGACAGCACGTCGCCGCCGAAGCGGTCGAGCCCGAGCGGGAACTCCGGCAGCTCACCAGGACCTGGGATGTGCGTCGGGGTGACGAACTTCGCACCGGGGAGCGCGGTCTCCGGGTAAGGCGCCAGCAGCGGTGCGAGCGCGGAGACGAGCAGGAAGGCGAGGACGATGACGGCGCCGATCCATGCCGTCGGATTGCGGCGGAGCCTGCGGAACACGTCGCGCCAGAAGCCGCCGGGTCCGTCGTTCAGATTGGCCTGAGCGATGGCGACGGTGTCGATGCTGCCGCCGCTCTCCGCCGACGGGCCCTGGGCGGGTGGGAGTGCGATGCTCATGACACGACCTCCTTATGAGAGGGGGAGAGGGACATCACTGGACCCTCACTCTCGGATCGATGAAGCTGTAGGACACGTCGACCGCCAGGTTGATCAAGGCGTACGCGATCGCGATGAAGATGATGAATCCCTGGAGCACCGGGAAGTCCCGGGTGAAGATCGCCCTCGCCAGGAACGAACCGATGCCGGGGAACGCGAACACCGTCTCGGTGAGGACCGCTCCGGAGATGAGCAGACCGGTCTGCAGACCGATCGTGGTGATGACCGGGAGCATGGCGTTGCGCAGGATGAAGCGGCTGCGCAGCGTGGACGAGCCGACGCCCTTGGCGCGACCGGTGCGCACGTAGTCCGCGTTCTGCACCTCGAGGACGCTGGCCCTCGTGATGCGCACGATGATCGCGAGCGGGATGGTGCCGAGAGCGAGCGCCGGCAGGATGAGATGCAGGATCGCGTCCCACGAGGCGTCGAACTCCCCCGTGATGATGCCGTCCCACACGTAGAAGCCGGTGGGATGCGTCGCGTCTATTCGGGGGTTCTGCCGGCCGTCCGAGGGCAGCCAGCCCAGCTGCACCGCGAAGATGTACTTCAGGATGAAGGCCAGGAAGAAGACCGGGATGGTGATGCCGACCAGGCTCAGCACGACGGACGCGTGGTCGGTGAACTTGCCGTGGCGGCGGGCGGCCCAGTAGCCGAGCGGGATGCCGACGCCGATCGCGAAGATCAGCGCCATGACGCTCAGTTCGAGCGTGGCCGGAAAGCGGCGGAAGAACTCCTCCACCACGGGCCTGTTCGTCTGGATCGATGCTCCGAAGTCGCCCTGGAGCAGGCGGCCGATCCAGATGAAGTACTGCTCGAGGAGCGGCCGGTCGAAGCCGTACAGCTCGTTGACTCTGGCGATGGCATCCGGGGTCGCCTTCTCACCGAGAAGGGCGACGGCGGGTCCGCCGGGAAGAGCCCTGACCCAGGCGAACAGCAGGATGCTGAGGCCGAGCAGGGTGGGGATGAGGAACAGCAGTCGCCTGCCGATGGTGCGCAGCAAAGAGATCTCCGATGATCGGAAGGTACGCCGTGTTCCGGTTCTCGCGATGTACGAGAACCGGAACACGGCTCCTCAGATGGTCAGACCTACTTGGTGAGGACGATGTCCGTGAAGACCTCGTCGTTCACCGGGCTTGCCGGGTAGCTCTCCACGCGCGGGTCGAACGCGAGGGTCGGCGCCGGGTGCGCGAGCGGGACACCGGGGATGAACTGCGCGACATCCTCGTTGATCTCCTCGTACAGCGGGGTCTGCTCCTCGAGGCTCGAGACACCGCGCGCCTCGGCCAGCTTCTGGAACAGCTCCGGGTTGTCGAAGCCCCACTCGGAGCCCTTCTGACCGAAGAACACGCCGACGAAGTTGTCGGTGTCGTTGTAGTCACCGGTCCAGCCGAGCAGGTGGATGCCGTGGTCCGAGGTGCCGGTGGTGCGGTCGAGGTACTCGACCCACTCCTCCGAGACCGGGGTGGTCTCCACGCCGACCTCCGAGAGCTGCGAGGACAGCACCGTGAAGATCTGCTCGGGGTCCGGCATGTACGGACGCGAGACGTTGACCGGGTAGTTGAAGTCGAGCTTCAGCGGGTTCGCCTCGTCGTAGCCTGCCTCGGCGAGCAGTTCCTTCGCCTTCTCGGGGTCGTAGTCGTAGGTGGTGACGTCGGGGTTGTACCCGTTGACGACCTCCGGGACGAACTCGATCGCCTTCTTCGTGCCCTCGGGCAGGACCTGGGTGATCAGCGCATCCTTGTCGATCGCGTAGGAGAGCGCCTCACGGACCTTCGGGTCCTGCAGCTCCGGCACGGCCTGGTTGAACGCGAGGTACAGGATCGTGAACGGCGGGCGCGACACCATGGTGAAGCCGTCGTCCTCGAGTGCCTTGGTGTCGGCCGGACCGACGAGGTCGTAGCCGTCGATCGAGCCGGACTCGAGCGCCTGGCGGCGAGCGGTCGGGTCGTCGATGGTGCGGAAGATGATCTCGTCGACCTGTCCCTTGTCGCCCCAATAGTCGTCGTACGCCTTGAGCGTGACCTGCTCGCCCGGTGCCCACTCGTCGAACTGGTAGGGGCCGGTGCCGACCGGGTGACCCATCGCGTACTCGGACAGTTGCGGAGCCTCGGCGGAGCCGCCGACCTCATCCGCGCCGAACTCCTCCAGCGCCGACGGGCTCTGCATCCCGAAGGACGGCAGCGACAGCGAGGGGATGAAACCGGCGAAGGGCTTGTTCAGCTCGATGGTGACCTTCGAGTCGCCGTCGGCGGTGCAGGACTTGTAGACCGCGTCCACGGCGTTCGAGGCGTAGCCCTTGAAGAGCTTGTTGTAGTAGTAGCCGAAGGCCTCGGACGCGGCCAGGCCCGTCCAGTTGAACCAGCGGTCGAAGTTGAAGCAGACGGCCTCGGCGTTGAACGGCGTGCCGTCGTGGAAGGTGACACCCTCCTTGAGGGTGAAGGTGTGCGACATGCCGTCCTCCGCCGACTCCCAGCTCTCGGCGAGCAGCGGAGCGGGGTCTGCGGTGCCGGGCTCGGTGCCGACGAGGCCCTCGAACATCTGACGCGAGACGCGGAACGTCTCGCCGTCCTGAGCGAAGGCCGGGTCGAGGCTCGCCGGATCGGAGGAAGCAGCGAAGACGAACGTGCCGTCGACGTCACCAGCGGGTTCGTCTCCGTTGTCGCCGCGGTCGCTGGCGACGCATCCCGCCAGGGCGAGAGCAGCGATCGTTGCTCCGGTGATGGCGATGATCCCCCGCCGTCGTGTGACTGTGTGGTGCATTCTGTGACCTTCCCTGTAGGGCGCTTCTGTGCACGTCCCGGAGCCTCTTCGCTCCGGACACGGTGATTCCTTGACGCTACCCAGTGAATTCTCAGATACCAAACAACCGCATGTTTCGATCCGGTATCGACCGCTTGCGGTGCGGGAGGCCTCGGCGTGGGCGAGATCGGCTCCTCCGGGGAGGCGCACGGCTTCCTCTCCGTCGCCATGGGTAGGCTCCCGAGCATGGTTCGCAGTCAGAAGCGCGGTGGGCGCGACACGGTCGCCCGGCACGCCACCCTCCCCACGCCGAGCGCCGGGAAGACGTTCCTGAAGTTCTTCGGCATCTCGCTCGGGGTGATCCTCGTCTCCGCCGTCGCGGTCGGCGCGTTCGTCGTGACCGACCTCTTCAACCGGGTCGGTGACGATGCGGAGGTGCTCGAGGGGTCGTCCGAGGTCCAGCCTCCGACGGTCGGCGCCTTCCCCGCGGATCAGGCGTTCAGCATCATGGTCGTCGGCACGGACGAGTGCGGCGAGATCACGACGCAGCTTCTCGGCCCGCGCTGCTCCGAGGCCGATGGAGGGGTGCTCAACGACGTGAACCTCCTCATCCATGTCTCCGCCGAGCCCCGCAACGTGACCGTGGTCTCCCTCCCCCGCGACCTCGGCGTCCCGGTGCCGGAGTGCACGCGGAAGGACGGATCCGTCGCGTCCTCGATGTCGAAGCAGCCCATCAATTCGATCTTCGACCACGCCGGACTCTCGTGCGTCGTGAAGACCGTGAGTGTGCTCGGTGACATCCCGATCGACTTCGCCGCCAAGATCAGCTTCGACGGGGTGATGGAGATCACCGATGCGATCGGCGGTGTCGAGGTCTGCATCGGCGGCGAGGGTATCCGCGACCCCAAGACGGACATCGACTGGGCCGCAGGCCCTCGCACGATCTCCGGCTACGACGCCCTGAAGTTCATCCGCACGCGCAACGGCGTCGGCGACGGCAGTGACCTGGCGCGCATCTCCAACCAGCAGCAGTACATGTCGCGGCTGGCGAAGAAGATCCTGAGCGAGGAGACGCTGACCGACGTGCCGAAGGTGCTCCGGCTCGCGAACGCGGTCGCCGACAACATCGTGCCGAGCGAGTCGCTGAGCGACCCGCTCCGGCTGGCCCAGCTCGCGCTCGCGCTGAACGACGTGCCGTTCAGCGACTTCGTGTTCGTGCAGTACCCCAACGTCGGCGACCCCGAGAACTCGAACAAGGTCGTGCCGAACGAGCAGGCGGCCGAGGCGCTGTGGGCTGCGATGAAGTCCGGGCAGCCGCTCCAGCTGACCGGCGATGTCACGACCCACGAGGGTGTCGAACTGGTGACGCCGGCTCCTGAAGCGACGCCGGACCCCACGTCCACGGAGACCTCGGCGCCCCGATCGACGCTGCCGCCGGAGATCTCCGGGCAGACCGCCGAACAGGAGACCTGCGCCAACGGCAGGCAGAACTGACCGCGTCCGACTGAGCGCGTAGGCTCGAGCGCATGGGCCGGACGCGATCGCGAGACACCGAGCATCCGCAGGCCCGGCTCGACCACGGCGGCATCGCCCGGATCGTGCCGTCCGAGTTCACCAGCGGCTTCGAGCTCATCGTCGACGACACCCCGCAGTCGCACGTCGACCTCGACGACCCGACGCACCTGCACTTCGAGTACATCGTGCGCATGGGTGCCGTCATCGACCAGCTTCCCGAGGGTCCGCTGACCGCCGTGCACCTGGGGGCGGGGGCCCTCACCATCCCCCGCTACATCGACGCCACCCGTCCGGGGTCGCGCCAGCAGGTCATCGAACTCGAGGCTCCGCTCGCGCAGCTCGTCCGCGAGCATCTCCCCTTGCCGAAGAGCGCGGGTATCCGCATCCGGATCGGCGATGCGCGCGAGGGCGTGTCCCGCCTGCCCGCCGCCCTGCACGCACAGTGCGATCTCGTCGTGTCGGACGTGTACTCGGGCGCGCAGACGCCTGCGCACCTGACCAGCATCGAGTTCTACCGCGAGCTGTCGGCCCTCCTCGCCCCGAGAGGCGTGCTGCTGGTCAACGTCGCCGACGGGCCGGGCTTGGCGTTCGCGCGGCGGCAGGCGGCCACGATCGCCGAGGTGCTGCCCGAGATCGGCATCCTCGCCGACACGCAGGTACTCAAGGGCCGCCGCTTCGGCAACCTCGTGATCGCCGCATCCGCCGCTCCCCTGCCGACCGAATGGCTGCCGCGCATGCTCGCCGCCGGTCCGCATCCCGCGAAGATCGCCCAGGGTGCGGAGGTGCAGGCCTTCGTGCAGGGTGCCCGGATCGTGACGGATGCCGACGCCGTGGCGTCGCCCCGACCCAACGCCTCGCTCTTCCTCCGCTGACCTGGCGCACTGCGTCGTCACGCTCTGCGGACGCTGTCACGATCAGCGGATGCTTTCGCGCGAAGCATCCGCTGATCGTGAACTGCTCCGCAGATCGTTCCCGAGAGGACTTCGGGAACGGATGCCGACGCGCAAGGCGCGCCGCCCGGACGAGGTCGTACCCGGCAGGCAGACTGGACGGGGACGCCGCGGAAGGAGAGCAATGAGTTTGATCCAGGGATACGACCAGGAGACCCTCCGTGAGCGTGTCGATGTCGCCGAGTGCGCCGCGCGTCTTGCAGAGATCGAGTCGCAGCGCAGCCTTCCCGCGCTCCTCGAGCGCGTGTGGCTGCTCAAGGTGCTCGATCGCCTCGACGAGGCCCTCGTGCTGGCCGACGAGACCGTGCGACAGGCACGCATGGCGGGCACGCGCAAAGACGTGCTGAGGGCACGGGTGCTGCACGCCACGATCCTGCAGTACCGCGGCTCGTACGCCGCCGCGGAGCAGGAGCTGGCGACGTGCGCCGACGAGGCCGAGGGGCAGCGGTGGGTCTCGATCGCGGCGTTCGCGCACCACCATCACGGCAAGAACGCCTATGACGCGGGCGACTTCGAGACGGCCAGGGAGAGCTTCAAGCGCTCCCTATTCCTGCGGCGCGAATCGGGTGCCGAGGACAAGGACCTCGAGACCGCCCTGCTCGCGATCGAGGCGGCCGAGCGTCGGCGTTCCACGCAGCTCGTCGCGGGCTGAGCACGCCTGACCCGCGATGTCGGCGGGATGGCCTAGCCTGATCGCATGGCGGAACTTGACCGTGTGCGCATCTGGGGCGAGGCACTGATCAGGATGCATCTCGATGACAGCTGGTCCTTCGACTTCGACCATGCGAAGCGCCGTGCCGGACTCTGCGACTACACGAAGAAGCGCATCACCGTGTCGCGATATCTCGCGGCGCGGTTCGACGATGACGAGATCCATCAGGTGCTGCTGCACGAGGTGGCGCACGCGATGGCCGGGCACACGGCGGCCCACGGTGCGGCGTGGAAGCGCGTCGCGCGCGACATCGGCTACGTCGGCGGCACCACGCATCGGGGTGAGACCGCGGTCGAACTCGCACCGTGGGTCGGCCGCTGCCCCGCCGGGCACGTGACGTATCGGCACCGTCGTCCGACGCGAGCCACATCCTGTGCACGATGCTCGCGCACGTTCGATCAACGGCACGTGTTCGCCTGGACGCGACGCGAGATCACGACCGACACCCGGCTCGCCGCGCAGATGTCGCGCTGAGAGGTTCTCAGTCCGAGCGGGGATCCGCGTCGTCGGAGGCTTCGACTGCATCCGGGTCACCGGCTGTGCTCCCGGACGCGGCGCGTCGCCGACGCAGCAGGGCGGCCAGTGCCCGCCATCCGAGGAGGAAGACGCCGAGGACGAGCGTCGCGACGATGATGAACGGCAGCTCCGCGGTGTCGCCGCTGAGCACGCGCACGAGCAGGCCGGCCGCCACGGTAACGACCCACACCACCGCGCCCCACGCGAGCGACCACGGTCGCCGCGGTCGGCCCGGAAGCAGGGCGGCGAGAAGGTGGCCGAGGAGCAGTCCGACCAGGAACGGCCATGCGGTGAGCAGGAATCCCGCGGGATCCTCGTCGTGCGACGCGCGGCCGATCGCGGCGAAGACGAGCACGAACAGGGCGTCGACGATGACAGCGGGAAGGTACCTCATGCCACGACCCTACGTCGCGGGCGCAGCCCCCGCGCACACCCCGCGGCTGAGGAGGAGAACTCCGTGAGGGGCGGATGCCGGCGCCGAGCTCGTCCTCCCATCCCGGCGGAGTCCGCCCGACGACCGGGGCCTCAGACGAACCGGGTGAACCGACCGCTGCTCAGGACCGGAACAGCGTCGACGGCGTCGAGCACCGCGGCATCCGTCGTCGAGGACGGCACCACGCCGGATGCCGCCATGCGCGCAGTCGACGGCACACCGATCTCGAGCTCGCGTGCCGAACCGCTCGCGGTGAGCAGGTGCCGCATCGCACGCCGCAGGGCGCGGAAGCCCTCGGCGGCGACCGCGGCGTCGGGCGCGGTGTGGTCGATACCCAGGTCGGTGAGCGCCGCCACGATCGCGCCGGCCCCGAGCTGATCCTCGACCGCAAACCGCAGACCACCCGCGGGATCGACCTCGCCCGCCGCGATGATCGCGACCGAGGTGCGGGCCTGCCGCCGTTCCTGCACGGTCTGCACGGCGCGGGCCACGGCCGAGGCGTTGCGGATGCCGCCGACGAACACGGTCTCCGCGGCGTCCGCCGCAGCCGATGCCACCGCCGCACCATTGCTCGACCACTCGACCGCGTCGGCCAGCTCGATCTCGGCGCCCGCGGCGACAGCATCCGCCATGGTCGAGGAGAACCGCAGCACGTCGACGACCACGACGATGTCGGCGGGGGCCAGCCGGGCGAGGCCCGCGGTCCCCCAGTCGAGGCGGACCTGGTACGTGGACTGATCGAACGGCGACGGCATCCGTCCAGCCTAAATCAGCCGGCGGCGAGGGCCTCGACCGGAGCCACCCGCGTCGCCAGTCGAGTCGGGGTCGCGGCGGCGACCAGGGTGAGCACAGCCGTGGCCACCACGATGATCGCGATCGGGATCCACGGGATCTGCGGCGCCACGAGCCCGGCGGGGGTGAAGTCGGGCAGCGTCGGGACCGAGCCGAGCAGCGACTGCGCGGCGATCCAGCCGTAGACGACACCCAGCACGAGCCCGGTCAGAGTCGCCGCCACCGTGATGTGCGTGGCCTCGAGCAGCACC
The DNA here is from genome assembly GCF_030816505.1 of Microbacterium sp. W4I20. Lineage (NCBI taxonomy): Bacteria > Bacillati > Actinomycetota > Actinomycetes > Micrococcales > Microbacteriaceae > Microbacterium > Microbacterium sp. W4I20. The sequence goes on from NZ_JAUSYB010000001.1 coordinate 1,434,178, forward strand.
ATGCGCCGCACCTGGCGGTTCGACAGACCGATCGAGCGCAGCAGCCCGAGCTCGCGGCGCCGCTGGACGACACCGATCGTGAGCAGATTGACCAGGCCGACCGCGGCGATCACCGCGGAGACCGCGACGAGCACCATCATGATCGCGGCGAACGCGTCGAACGGAGCGAAGAACTCCTCCGGGATCTCACCGGTCACCTGGCTCATCATCAGGCGCTTGGCCGATTCGAGCGCGACGGCGAACATCGTCACCAGGGTGACGCCCATGACCACCCCGATCGCCATCCGCGAGGAGCGCTCCGGGTACCGCAGCGCGTTCTCGGCGGCGAGTCGGGCGGTCGCGCTCGACCCGAACAACCGACCCACCAGGCGCAGCACCGGAGGCATGAACATGACCGATCCGAGTGCCAGGCCGGTGAACGACAGCAGTCCGCCGAAGAACGCGATGACCACGCCGAGCGGCGTCATGAGCCCGATGATCACGCCGCCGGCGAGCAGGACCGCACCGGTGATCAGCAGGATCCAGGAGCCGACGTGCCGACTCGGCTTGCCGGAGACCTCGTCGTGCGTCCGCTCGACCGAACCGCCGAGTGCCTGCAGCGGCGTCACCGACAGCACGCGACGCGACCCCGCCCAGGCGGCGGCCCAGGTCGTGAGGGCGACGCCGATGGCCGGCAGCGCGATGAACGGCTGCGCGAGAGAGAAGCCGATCGGATCGTTGGCGATCAATTGGGTGCCCACCTGCACGCCCACAGCCGAGATGAGAAGCCCCACGATCAGGCCGATCGCAGCCCCGAGCACCCCGACGATCATGCCCTGTCTGCCGACCTCGGCCCGCTGGGATCTCGCGGTCGCGCCGATCAGGCGCATCAGGGCGATCTGCCTCGTGCGACCGGCGATGATGGTGGCGAAGGTGTTGGCCGTGACGATGGCTGCGACGTACATCGCGACCGCAGTCAGCAGCACCGAGAGCAGCGCGACCACGAACGCCAGCGTCTCGCTGTCGCCGATGAACGGGTCGGCCTGCAGCACCGCTTCGATGTACGCGGTGACCTCGACGAGGATCACGCCGAAGGCGGCGGACAGTCCGGCGACGAGGATGCTGGCGCCCATGCCCCGGTCGCGGAGCCAGGCGAAGCGCGGTCCGGTCGCCCTCGTCTCGGGGACGACCGTCGCGACCGCGGTCATGCCGCCACCTCGGCGGCGAGCATGTACGCGGAGATCTGCTCGGCAGTCTGGCGCGGGTGATCGGCGACGATGCGTCCGTCGCCGAGGTAGAGCACGCGGTCGGCGTGGCTCGCCGCGATGGCGTCGTGCGTGACCATGGCGATGGACTGGCCGTGCTCGCGGCTGGCGGTGGCCAGCAGCTGCAGCACCTCTCGGCCCGTCTTGGAGTCGAGGTTGCCGGTGGGCTCGTCGGCGAAGACGAGGTCGGGCGCGGTGGCGAGTGCGCGGGCGATGGCCACGCGCTGCTGCTGTCCTCCGGAGAGCTGGTGCGGGCGGTGGTTCAGGCGCGAGCCGAGGCCCAGCGTCTCGATCAGACCGTCGATGCGCGCCCGCTCGATCGCACTGGGGCGACGGCCGTCGAGCTCGAACGGCAGCATGATGTTGCCCAGCGCATCGAGGGTCGGCACCAGGTTGAACGCCTGGAAGATGAAGCCGACGCGGCGCCGACGGAGGATCGTGAGGTCGAGGTCGCCGAGCCCGGTGATGTCGGTGTCGCCGATCCAGGCGCGTCCTTCGGTCGGGCTGTCGAGTCCGGCCATGATGTGCATGAGCGTGGACTTGCCCGAGCCGGAGGGCCCCATGATGGCGGTGAACTGTCCACGGCGGATGCCGACGCTGACGTCGTCGAGTGCGCGGACGGTCCCTTCACCCGAGCCGTAGGTCTTCTTCAGGTGCTGGACGCGGGCGGCGAGCCCGAGGTCGGTGGTCGTGATCTCCATGCTTTCACGCTATTTCCGGCACCAGTGTCGCCGCGTCGCCCGGAGGAGGCATCCGTCGTACATCGCAAGGATGATCCCGCTCCTCCCGTCGACCCGCTCCTTTATGTGCGAGCCGCCCCTCTATGCACGGACGCAACGGGGCGGCCCGTACCGAAAGGGGCGGCTCGCGCAGTCAGGCGAGGCCGTGCTCGAACGCGAAAACGACCAGCTGCACCCGGTCGCGCAGTGCGAGCTTCGTGAGGATGCGACTGATGTGGGTCTTCACGGTGGCTTCGCTCAGGTACTCGCGCCCGGCGATCTCGGCGTTCGACAGCCCGCGGGCGGCGAGCGCGAAGATCTCCCGCTCGCGATCGGTGAGGTCGGCGTACTGCGGCGGCACTGGCTTGGGCGCCTCGGCGAAGTGCTCGAACAGGTCGCGGGTGGCGGATGCCGCGATCACGCTGGATCCGGCGTGCACGGTGCGGATCGCGGCGAGCAGGAACTCCGGATCGGCATCTTTGAGGAGGAAGCCGCTCGCCCCCTGCCGGATCGCGCGGGCCGCGGCCTCGTCGAGGTCGAAGGTGGTGAGCATGACGATGCGCGGAGGATCCGGTCGGGTGAGGATCTCGGCGGTCGCCGTGAGGCCGTCCATCACCGGCATCCGGATGTCCATCAGCACCACGTCGGGGCGGCTGGTGCGCACGACCTCGAGCGCCTCCTGCCCGTTGCCGGCTTCGCCGACCACTTCGAGGTCCGGTTGCGAGGCGACCAGCATGCGGATGCCGGCCCGGAACAGCGCCTGATCGTCGACGAGGACGACTCTGATCATGCGTGCTCTCCCTGGTCCTGCGATTGCGTCACTGTCCGAGCCCGAGATCAGCCGAGGCGGCGATCGGGAGCGAGCCGCTCACGACGAACTGCGCGCCCCGACGCTCGGCTTGCAGACTACCGCCGACGAGCTGGGCACGCTCGCGCATGCCGATGAGGCCGTGTCCGCCCCCGGCGGCCGGCGCGTCGCCGACGACCGTGTTGCGCACCTCGATGTCGACCCGGTCGGGCAGCCAGCTGAGATGCACGTGCACCGTGCCGTCGCCGTGCCGGATCGCATTGGTGAGCGCCTCCTGGAGGATGCGGTACACCGCCAGCTGGATCGCGCCCGGCGGCTCCCCCGGCGGCATCGGGTCCACCGTGACGAGCGGCTCGACACCCGCCTGGCGCACCTGCGCGAAGAGCGCCTCGAGGTCGGCGAGGGTCGGTTGCGGGCCGTCGCCCTGACGGTGGCGGAGCTGGGTGAGCAGCATCCGCACGTCGCTCAACGCGCCCCGCGCGGTCTGGGCGATCGTGCCGAGCGCCTCCGTGGCCATCTCGGGCTTCGTGGCCGCGACGTAGCGGGCTCCGTCTGCCTGGGCGATCACGACGGCGAGGGAGTGGGCGACGATGTCGTGCATGTCCCGCGCGATGCGCACGCGCTCCTGCTCCTCCGCAGCGACCGACTCCGCCTGCAGCTGTGCCGAGCGGGTACGCCGCGACCGCAGCACGACCCGCCAGAGAAGACCGCACACCCACGCGAAGCCCAGGGCGAGGACCGAGACTATGAGGAGCAGCACGCCGCCGGTGAGCTGGTCCCAGCCACTGCCGGAGCCGAACGCGACGCCGCTCACCAGCACCATGTACGCCGCGGCGATCAGACCGCCGACCAGCGTCGAGGCGAAGCCGAGCCAGAGTACGCGCTGCGTTCCCCAGGCCGCCGTCGCGTAGAGCACGAGCAGGATCGCCAGGTCGATCGGAAGCGGACCGAACCCCGCCAGCATCTGCACCAGCGCACCCGCCCACGCGGCGCCGAGCGCCAGCCCCGGAGCCAGTCGGCCGATCGCCACACCGCCGAACATGAGGATGCCCGCGACGACCACCGCGCCGACGCTCGTCCCCTGGATGACGGTTCCGCCGGTGGTGGGACCGTAGAACACGACGGACGTCGGTGTCAGGAGGAGGAAGAGCAGCGCCGCCCCGATGATGTCGAGGATCAGCGCCGTGCGAGAGAGCGGGCGGATCACTCCCCCACGCTACGCGAGCGCCTCGCGACCGGCATCCGTCTGGAGATGTATCCCGCGCTTAGACCCGGCAGAGGATCTCGCCGTGCGGCACGACGAACCAGCCGTCGCCGTCATCGGCCCAGCGCTTCCAGGCGTCGCTGATGTCCTGGAGGTCGGCCGGAGTCGCCATCCCGCTGTCGACGAGCTGACGCGTCAGCGCGGACTCGAGGATGCGGTCGGCCCACATCCCACCCCACCACGCACGCTCGGCGGGCGTTGCGTAGCACCAGGTGGATGCCGTCGCCGTGACGTCCTCGAAGCCCGCAGCGCGCGCCCAGGACAGCAGCCGCCTCCCGGCATCCGGCTCACCTCCGTTGGCCCGGGCCGCACGGCGGTACAGATCGAGCCAGCGGTCGAGCTCGGGCAGCACCGGGAACCACAGGAAGCCTGCGTAGTCGGCGTCGCGGGCGGCGACGATGCCTCCGGGCGCGGTGACTCGCCGCATCTCGCGGAGGGCCTGCACGGGATCGGCGACGTGCTGCAGCACCTGGTGCGCGTGCACCACGTCGAAGGACTCGTCGGAGAAGGTGAGCGCATGCACGTCCTCGACCGAGAAGTCGAGGTTCGTGACGCCGCGCGCGGCGGCGAGATCGCGCGACAGGGACAGGACGTCGTCATCGATCTCGGTGGCCGTGACGTGGGCGACGACTCCGGCGAAATCGAGGGTGATCGTTCCGGGGCCGGCGCCGATGTCGAGAAGACGCGTCGTGTCTGTGAGATGCGGGCGCAGGTAGGCGGCGGAGTTCGCGATGTCGCGCACGTTGTGCGACCGGAGGACGGACTCGTGGTGTCCGTGCGTGTAGGAAGCCATGCGCCTCAGTCTGGCAGCAGCGCCGTGATCCTCGCCGCCACGTCGGCCACTGTTGCGCCGGACGTGTCGACGAGAAGCTCGCCTTCGCGCAGCGGCCATCGGCGCTGGCGTGAGCCCTGCATGACCACGTCCTCGATCATCGACGAGGATGCCCCGATGAGGTCGTCGCCGGCCAGCGATGCGCCGTCGGCCGCGGCACGACGGTGCGCGCGCTCGCGACGTGCCGTCTCGTCGGCGTCGAGTCGGAAGAAACGCACGTCCGCCTCGGGGAACGCCGCACGAACGTCGTCCGGACCGATCTCGAGCGGCGCGACCGCGACCAGCGTCCGCGCACCGATGGCCGCGAAGGTCCGCTGCAGCGTACTCGTGTTCTGCAGCCCGACCGTGCGGTCGATGTTCCAGGCGAAAGCCAGCTGGGCGACGTCGATGAAGCCCGTGCGTCGCTGCTCGCGCCAGAGGCCGCTCGCGACCTCCCAGCCGACTCGCGAGGATCCGGCGCACCGCGGGCCGGTGACCCAGATCACGCGCTCGGTCGTGTCGGATGCCGGGGGTGCCAGCTCCGGCGCAGGCACCGCCATCCCCGTCGCCCCGCCGTCGAGCACCGCCGCCCAGCGGTCGAGCACCGCACGCTCGGTCGCCTCGACCGTGCACCCATCGGTCTCGAGCATCGACCACGCGGGGTGGGCAGCTTCCGTCTCCCGCGTACCGATAGCGAGCACGTCGTCGACCTGCTCCTGGGCCCAGCGGCGAGGCGCCAGGCGTGTCCGTCTCGTCGCCTCCGAAGCCCGCAGCCAGAGGGAGACCGTCGGATGACCGTTGCCCGGCGGCGGCTCGGCGGGATCGGCGACGCCGGAGACGACGAGTCGCTCGATGCCCGCCTCGTCGAGCCGCGCGATGAGGCGCACGAGAGCGGTCTCCTTGAGTGCCCAGCGGTCGGGGTCGTCGGCCGGAGCGGGATAGCACATGCCCAACTGATCGATATCGAGGTAGCCGACGGGCGCACCCGTCCCCGCCGACTTGCGGGCCGCTGCCCATGCGACGGTGCTCTTCCCGACGCCGGGCACCCCCGCCAACCGCAGCACGTCCATGCGCCTCAGTCTGGCAGGCCCGCCTCGATCACCGCCCTCACTGCAGTCCTGCGACCGCCCGCCGGATCGCCTCGCGGTCGGGCTTCCCTGACACGAGCGTCTGCAGCTCGTCGACCAGGATGAGCCGCGCGGGTCTCGCCGGGGCGCCGATCTCCTCGGCGACGGCGTCGCGCGCGTGCTCGAGCTGCTCGGCCTCGCTGCGCCGGAGCGCCTCGCCTCTGGCGGCGACGATGACCGATGCCTCGCCCCAGCGCGCATCCTCGACACCGACGACGACGGCACCCGCGAGTCCGGGGATGCGACGCACGATCTTCTCCACACGATCGAGCGAGATGTTGATGCCACCCGACACGATGACGTTGTCGGCACGGCCGTGCACCCGCACGACGTCGTTCTCCACGATGCCCAGATCGCCGGTGCGATACCAGCGGATGCCGTGCTCATCGCGCACGAACATGCGCGCGGTCAGGGCGTCGTCACCGAGATACCCCTCCGCGAGCATCGGGCCCGCGATGCGGAGCTCGCCGTCGACGACGCGGACGCCGGTGGTGTCGAGCGGTACGCCGTCGTACACGCATCCACCGCTCGTCTCGGTCGAGCCGTAGGTGCGCACGAGCCGCACGCCGAGATCGGCCGCCTGCTCGCGCAGCGGCTCCGGTAGCGACTGGCCGCCCACGAGGATCGCACGGTAGGCCTGCAGCGCTGCGCGCACCGCGGTCTCGTCGGCGGCATCGAGCAGCGTCGCGATCTGGGCGGGGACGAGAGAGGTGAACAGCTCGGGGATGCCGGTGGTGGAGCCGGCCGCAGGACGCAGCATCGCCAGCGTCGCCTCGGCGAACGACCGCGGCGAGAACCGACCGTCGATGGTCGCCGGCTCCGTGCCCGCCAGGATCGAGCGGACCAGCACTTGGAGCCCCGCCACATAGCCCGCGGGCAGCGCGAGCAGCCAGCGGCCGCTGCCGATGCGGGCGGCGGTCGCCTCCGCGCTCGCCCGCAATGCGTCCGCACTCAGGGCGACCCGTTTGGGGATGCCGCTCGACCCCGACGTTGCGATGACCACCGCGATGCCGTCGGGCACCTCATCGGGGCTCCCCGCGAGCATCCCGAATCCCACGGCCGGTCCGGCCTCGAGCGCGCGCTGCAGAACGGGCCGCAGCAGGGTCGGATCTTCCGCATCCGTCGGGATCAGAACGGTCATGTGCGCATCGCCCCGGCCTCAGTAGTGCCAGGGGAACGACGACCAGTCCGGGTCGCGCTTCTCGAGGAACGAGTCGCGACCCTCGACGGCCTCGTCGGTGCCGTAGGCCAGACGCGTCGCCTCACCGGCGAACACCTGCTGGCCGACCAGCCCGTCGTCGACGGCGTTGAAGGCGAACTTCAGCATGCGGATCGCCGTCGGCGACTTGGTCAGCACGGTGCGCGCCATCTTCAGCGCCTCGCGCTCGAGGTCGGCGTGCGGGACGACCCGGTTGACGGCTCCGGCCTCGTAGGCGCGCTGCGCGGAGTACTCCTCGGCGAGGAAGAACACCTCGCGGGCGAACTTCTGCCCGGTCTGCCGAGCCATGTACGCGGAGCCGTATCCGGCGTCGAAGCTGCCGACGTCGGCATCCGTCTGCTTGAAACGCGCCTCCTCAGCCGAAGCGATCGTCAGGTCGCACACGACGTGCAGCGAGTGCCCTCCGCCGGCCGCCCACCCGGGGACGACCGCGATGACGACCTTCGGCATGAAGCGGATCAGGCGTTGTACCTCGAGGATGTGCAGCCGGCCGCCGCGCGCGGCATCCTGCACCACCGTCTCGGATTCGGAGTACTTGTACCCGTCGCGTCCGCGGATGCGCTGATCGCCGCCGGAGCAGAACGCCCAGCCGCCGTCCTTCGGGCTCGGCCCGTTCCCGGTGAGCAGCACCGCACCGATCCTCGAGTCCTGGCGGGCGATGTCGAGCGCTCGGTACAGCTCGTCGACGGTGTGCGGACGGAAGGCGTTCCGCACCTCCGGCCGGTTGAACGCGATGCGGGCGACACCGCCGTCGTGGGTGACATGCGCGGTGATGTCGGTGTAGTCCTCGGCACCGGGCGCGAGCACCCATTCGGCCGGGTCGAACAGATCGGAGACGGATGCGGTGGTCACGGCATCCACCCTATTCCCCGGCCTCCGAGAACGACGGAGCGCCGCCTCCCGAGGGAGACGGCGCTCTTTTTCGTGCGGATGCTGTCAGGCGCGGCGAGCGCGGGCGGTCTTCACCCATCCGTCGATGATGTCCCAGACGACGATCCCGGCGGTGACCACGGCGAACACGGTCGTGACGACCCGGAACACGCCGCCCTGCTCGGCCGCTCCGGCGTTCGCCATAGCGAGCTCCTCGCCGTGCTCGGTCGCCAGGTAGTTCAGGAACTCCGGGTTGACCAGCTGTCCCGTGATGAGGAGGTACAGCGCGGGGACCGCGAACGCGACGGCCAGCACGGTGTTGACCACGGCAAGCGGGACGGTCCAGCGGCCCACCCGGTAGACCGCGATCGCGAGCGCCAGCTCGGCCATCATGAGCACGAGCAGCGCGGTCATCCCCCACGGCCACAGCTCCGGGTTCAGGATCGGCAGCGCCTCGCCGTCCGCCCGGACGAAGCCGCGCAGCGCGTCCCACAGAATCGCGGCGGCGGCGAGAGCGAGGAAGATGACCGAGCCGATCATCTCCGACCAGCCGGCGCGGGTCTCGTAGTGCTCCGGAAGCTGGTCGACCGTCCACTGCGCCTCCGGGACCGGCACCGTCCGCTCCAGGATGGCGAAGACCAGCACGGTCCAGAAGCCCAGGTTGACGATCACCTGGATGATGACCACGACGATCGCACCGATGGTCTCGCCGATCGTGGCGAACTCGAGGATCTTCGCGATCGCGACACCGAATGCTGCGCACGCGGGGACGATCCACAGCAGCAGCTTGAACAGTCGCCACCAGACGAGGAAGTAGCGCGGTCCGATGAGGTGGAGCGGGCGATCCGCGTAGTCGGCGGCCAGGGCCCCCGGGTCGCCGAGCTCGGTGAGGACGGCGCGCTCGGCCGAGTCGCGAGGTTCGCCCTGATCGGTGCGGGCTTCGACCGCATCGGCGATCGACGCCTCGAGCTCGGCGCGCACGTCGGCCTGCGAGGTCGCGGGCAGGCTGCGGATCGTGGCGCTGATGTACTTCTCGGTGAGAGTGGTCGTCGTAGGCATGTCAGTTCTCCTCGGAGGTGAGGGACGCGATCGCGGTCGTCAGGGATCGCCATTCGTCGGTGAGGGTGTCGGCGAGCCGGATCCCGGCTTCCGAGGTGCGATAGAACTTGCGGGGCCTGGCCTCGTCGGTGTTCCACTCGCTCGTGAGGTACTCCTGCTTCTCCAACCGGCGGAGCAGGGGGTACAGCGTGTTCGCGTCGGTGGCGAAGCCGCGGCGCTCGAGCTCCTCGAGCAGCCCGTAGCCGTAGCCCGCCGAGCGCAGCAGCTGCAGGCAGGCGAGCACGATGGTGCCGCGCCGCAGCTCCTGCAGGTGCGTGTCGAGGGTTTCGTTCATGGCTCACACGTTACTGTGCGTCACACAGCATTGTCAATCACACGTTTATGTAGCCGCCAATTCCCGTTGCTCCCGTGGCATTTTCTGCGGCTTCAGCGGCCACGAAGCCGCAGAAAGTGCCACGGGAGCGCACCTAGGGTGGACGGATGAGCGTGCAGATCGAACCCGTCGACCCGGCGGACGACGAGAGCGTCGATGCGTGGTGGGATGCCTATGCGGCCGCCGAGCGCGCGGACCGCGGCGACGACACCCCGGTCTGGACCCGCGAAGAGACGCGCAGCGCACTGCAGCATCCTTCCGCCGTCGTGGACCGCCGCATCTTCCTTCTGCGGGAGGGATCAGAGGTCGTCGGCTCGGCCGGTCTGGGGCTTCCGCTCAAGGACAACACGCACGTCGCCCATCTCTCGATCAGCGTGCCGCCGGAACATCGCCGGCGCGGTGTGGGCTCGGCAGCCCTGTCGTACCTCGAAGCCGAGGCCGCGGCATCCGGGCGTCGCGTCGTGCAGAGCACCGCGGCCTGGCCTCACGCCCTCGGCTCCGACGGAGCGGGCTCACCCGGGCGGGAGTTCGCGCGACGCCACGGATACGACCTCGCACTGGGCGACGTGCAGAACCGCCTCGACCTTCCGCTCGACCCCGCGCTGATCGATCGACTCGAATCCGAGCTCGCCACGGCCGTCGGTGGATACCGGATCCACAGCTGGGTCGGGCCCGTGCCGGAGGACGTCGTGGAGGGGTGGGCCGCCCTCGACGCATCCGTCGACACCGAGGCTCCCAGCGGCGACCTCGACATCGAGCCGGCGAAGCCCGACGTGGCGAGCATCCGCGAGAACGAAGACCTCATCACCCGTCAGAGGCGCGTCTCCTTCGGCACGCTGGCGTCGACGCCCGAGGGGGAAGCAGCCGCCTTCACTCAGCTCGTCGTCTCCGGCGACGACGGGAACGCCTATCAATGGGGAACGCTCGTGCGGCGGGCAGACCGCGGACACCGGCTCGGCACGGCCGTGAAGCTCGCCAATCTCCGGATGCTGCAGCGCGAGAGCCCGCAGACGCGCACGGTGCTCACCTATAACGCCGAGTCCAACACGCAGATGCTGGCCGTCAACACCCTCCTCGGCTTCCGCCCGAGCGAGCGCATGGGGGAATTGCAGAAGCGGCTGGAATGAGGTGAGCGCGCGGAAGACGCGCGCTCACCCCGTGATCACATGATGTTCCAGAACGGGTTCCAGTCCGGCCGGTCGGTGTACCAGCTGTTCCCCCGGTTGTCGCTGCAGGAGTAGTAGTCCTCCCCGGTCGTGCGCGAACAGCCCCAGACGTTGCTGAAGTCGGCATCGGCCGATGCAGCCGACGCACCTCCGATGACGAACGCGGCGCTGACACCGGCGACGGCGGCGATCTTGAGCAGTTTCTTCTTCATGGCGAACCTTCTCTCTGGCTTCTGGATGCCGACACCCCACGGGTCGACGCCGTCAGCGTAGAAGCCCCGATAGCCGCGCGAAAGAGACGCGAGCAGTATGCCGGAATGGGATCATCGCTCCGCCGACACGACCCGGCCCTCGGTGGTGAGCGACAGCGCCGGGGCACAATGGGCATATGCTCCCCCCGCTCGCAGACCTCATCGCCTCCGCCCGAGTCGTCTCCCTCCCGATGCACACCCGCTTCCGCGGCGTCGACACCCGAGAGGCCCTGCTCTTCGAGGGGCCGGAGGGATGGGCGGAGTTCTCCCCGTTCGTCGAGTACGAGGATGCCGAGGCGTCGACCTGGCTGGCGGCGGCCATCGACTTCGCCTGGCGGAGGCAGCCCGATGCCCTGCGCGACCGCATCCACGTCAACGCCACGATCCCTGCGGTCGACGCCTCGCAGGTGGCCGACCTGATGGCGCGTTTCGCCGGATGCCGAACCGCCAAGGTGAAGGTGGCCGAGCCCGGTCAGACTCTCGCGGATGATGTGGCGCGGGTGCGCGCCGTGCGCGAGGCGATGGGCCCCGAGGGCCGCATCCGCATCGATGCGAACGGGGTGTGGAACGTCGATGAGGCCGAGCACGCCCTGCACGCGCTCAACGAGTTCGATCTCGAGTACGTCGAGCAGCCGTGCGCGACCGTGCCGGAGCTCGCCGACCTGCGAAAGCGCGTGAAGTACATGGGCATCCCGGTGGCCGCGGATGAGAGCGTACGCAAATCGTCCGACCCGCTCGCCGTGGCACGCGCCCGCGCCGCCGACATCCTCGTGATCAAGGCGCAGCCGCTGGGCGGAGTGACCCACGCGCTGCAGATCGTGACGGCGGCCGGCCTCCCCGTGGTCGTCTCGAGCGCGCTCGACACCGCGATCGGCCTGTCGCAGGGCGCCGCCCTCGCGGCAGCACTCCCCCACCTCGACTACGACTGCGGACTCGGCACCTCATCGCTGTTCCTTGATGACGTCGCCGAGCTGCGGCCCGTCGACGGGTCGATCCCCGTCGGGCGGGTGACGCCGGATGCCGCGGCTCTCACCCATCTCGCCGCCTCCGACGACCGCCGCGACTGGTGGCTCGAGCGGCTCGAGCGCTGCCACGCGGTGCTCGCGTCAGCCTGAGCGCCGCGCCCGGCCCTCTCGAACTACTCGGCGACGAGCAACTGCACCAGTCGCCCGAGTTCGTCGCTGCCTGAGCGGCGGAGCCCCGCGTCGTCCTGGCCGGCCATGGCGCCACGAACCGTCATGCCCTCCCAGACGATCATGAGCATGAGCGCCGCCTCCTCCGCAGGCAGGTGCAGCTTCAAGACGCCGACAGCGGCGATGTCCTCGATGATCTGCGCGATGCTCGCGACCATCTCCCGCTCCTGCGCCAGGTAGGCGATGCCGAACTGCGGGTCGCGGAGCGCGCGGATGCGGATCTCGCTCATCAGCATCACTCCGAGGCGGTCATCGCTCCCGAGCTCCATCACCCTCTGCACGAGATCGATCGGATCGCAGCCGGGCGAGAGCGCGCCCTCCGCGGTCATCTCCGAGACCTGGGTCCGGACCGCATTCACCCGCTCCTCGGCGACACTGGCCGAGAGCATGAGGAAGAGCTCGTCCTTGGACTCGAAGTTGGAGTAGAACGCCCCCCGGGTGAATCCGGCGCGCTCGCACACGGCCTCGACGGATGCACCGTCCAGTCCGACTTCGGCGAAGACCTGTGCCGCCGCCTCGAGAAGACGCGCTCGCGTGTTCTCGCGACTGCGGGTCGCGGGTGTCGTCATCGAGAAACCTCCTGGCCCTTCACTCTCGCACGATTCACACCCGGCACACAGGCTCCGGCGCGCGGGTCACTTTACGATACATCTATGTATTGAATACACCTGTGTATCCAATCGGCATCACTTCTCGGAGGAACGCGTGTCCACTCTCCTGTCTTCGCTCGGTCGCTGGTCGTATCGGCATCCGTGGCGCGTCCTCATGTCCTGGCTCCTCGCCCTCGGCATCGCCGGGGCGGGCGCGCTCGTGCTGGGAGCGGGCACCGACAACTCGTTCTCCATCCCCGGCACTGAGTCGCAGGCAGGCCTCGAGCAGCTCTCCCGCTCCTTCCCGCAGGTCAGCGGCACCAGCGCCCAGATCATCGTCGTCGCCGCCGACGGCGACAAGGTCACCGACGATCCCTATCGGGACGACATCGAGCAGGCCGTCGACGACCTGGGAGACCTCGACGGCGTGCTCGCCGCGAACTCGCCCTACGACGAGATGGTCAGCGGCATGATCAACGACGACGAGACGGCCGCGATCGTGCGTCTGCAGTTCGACGGCGAATCGACCGACGTCTCGGACGAGACCAAGGATGCTCTCCGCGCCGCATCCGATGATCTCGCGGCCGAGCTCCCCGACGGCGCACAGACGGCTCTCGGCGGCGATCTGTTCGCCACGTCCATCCCGGGTCTGACGCTCACCGAAGCCGTCGGCCTGCTCATCGCCCTGCTCGTGCTGATCGTGACGTTCCGCTCCTTCGTGGTCGCCGGCCTCCCGCTCCTCACCGCCGTCCTCGGCGTCGGCATCTCGATGGCCGGCATCTTCGCCGCCACCGCGTTCGCCACCGTCTCGTCGACCACTCCCCTCCTCGCCCTCATGCTGGGGCTCGCGGTCGGCATCGACTACGCGCTGTTCATCATGGCGAGACACCAGGATCAGGTGCGCGAAGGAGTCGATCCGGAGGAATCCGCCGCGCGCGCCGTCGGCACCGCGGGATCCGCCGTCGTCTTCGCCGGGGTCACCGTCCTGATCGCGCTCATCGGCCTCGGCTTCGCCGGCATCCCGTTCCTCACCACGATGGGCATCGCGGCATCCGTCGCCGTCGCCATCGCCGTCGCGATCGCTGTGACCCTCACTCCCGCCATGCTCGGCTTCATGAAGGGCAGGGTCGCCGGCCGTCCGCCGCGCGCCCGCACCAAGAAGACCTCCTCCTCGTCCGAGAACGGCGGCGAGCGCGAACGCGCGAAGCCGACCAAGGAACGTGTGAAGGGCAGCGCCCGCTGGGTGAACGGCGTGACGAAGCATCCGATCCTGGTGTCGCTCGCCGTGGTCCTCGGTCTCGGCATCGTCGCCGTCCCGGCGCTCAGCCTCAACCTCGCCCTCCCGAACGCCGGGGTGCTCCCGAAGGACTCCGAGGCGCGACAGAGCTACGATCTCGTCGGCGAGGAGTTCGGTCCCGGATTCAACGGACCGATGATCCTCACCGGCACGATCGTCACCTCCACCGATCCGCTCACGCTGATGGAAGACCTGGGCGACGCCGTCGCCGACGTCCCCGGCGTGAAGGAGGTCGCCCTCGCGACCCCCAACGAGACCGCCGACACCGGCATCGTGCAGATCATCCCCGAGACCGCGCCCGACGATCCCGCGACGGCGGATCTCGTCCGCGAACTGCGGTCGCACCACGACGAGTGGCTCGATGAGTTCGGCATCGACCTCAAGGTCACCGGCTTCACCGCAGTCGGCATCGACATCTCCGATCAGTTGGGCAACGCGCTGCTGCCGTTCGGCATCTTCGTGATCGGGCTCTCGCTGATCCTCCTCACGATCGTGTTCCGCTCGCTGTGGGTGCCGATCACCGCCGCACTGGGCTATCTGCTCTCCATCGTCGCGGCGTTCGGCGTCGTCGGCGCGGTCTTCGAATGGGGCTGGTTCGCCGACCTGCTGCACGTCGCGAAGGTCGGTCCGATCATCAGCTTCATGCCGATCATCCTGATGGGCGTGCTCTTCGGCCTCGCGATGGACTACCAGGTGTTCCTCGTCTCCCGCATGCGGGAGGACTTCGTGCACGACCCCGCCCTTCGTCAGGCTCAGGGACCGGGGGGTGTCGATCGGGCGACCCGACGCGCGGCCGCCCTGCGCGCCGTGCGCAGCGGTTTCAGCGGCTCGGCGAAAGTCGTCACCGCGGCCGGTCTGATCATGTTCGCCGTCTTCGTCGCGTTCGTCCCCGAGGGCGATTCTTCGCTCAAGCCGATCGCGCTCGGCCTCGCCGCGGGCATCGCGATCGACGCCTTCCTGGTGCGGATGACGCTGATCCCCGCGCTCATGGCGATCCTCGGCGAGCGCGCGTGGGAGATCCCGCGCTGGCTCGAGAAGATCCTCCCCCACGTCGACATCGAGGGCGAGGCCGTCGAACGCGAGCGCCACCTGGCGTCGTGGCCCGGCGACGATTCGGTCGTCGCGGCGGACGGCCTCGAGATCAGCGCCGACGCCCCGGTCATCGAGAGCCTGTCTCTGCGGCTCGCGGCCGGTGAGGCTGTCGTCGCGAACGGCGGTGACTCCCGCTCTCGTCGTGCGCTGGCGCTCACCATCGCCGGACGCATCGCCCCGACCGACGGTCGCCTCCGCGTCGCAGGTCATCTCCTGCCGGGCCGCGCAGCCTGGGTGCGATCGCACGTCGGGTGCGTGCTCGTCGACGACGCGGATGCCGCCCTCGGCGACCTCGCCGAAGCCCTGCGCGGCACATCCGAAGTCGTCGTGATCGACGGACTCGACCGCCTCAGCGGCGGACAGCGCGATCAGGCCACGGCCATGCTGCGCGATGCTGCGGCGAGCCGACCGCTCGCCGTGTTCGCCACGGCATCCGATGCCGACGCTGCCCGCAGCATCCTCGCGGAGGCCGGCTGGCCCACCGCCGAGACCCTCGACACGCGCGCTCCGCGCCGTACCGCCACCGAATCCTCCGAGGTGACCGCATGACCCTCCCCATCGAGCGCGCACGCTCCCGCAAGCCCATCACGTGGCTGACGATCCTCGGCATCCTGCTGCTGCCGGCCGCCGTGGGCGGCATCCTGGTCGCGGCACTGCAGAACCCCACCGAGCGCCTGGATTCCATGACCGCGGCGATCGTCAACCTCGACGAGCCGGTCACCATCGACGACCAGGTCACACCCCTCGGCCGTCAGCTCGCCTCAGGTCTCGTGGAGGGTTCGGATGAACTCGACTCGAACCTCACCTGGGTGATCTCCAACGAGGAGGATGCTGCGGACGGACTGGCCGACGGCTCGTACCAGGCGGTCATCACCATCCCCGAGGACTTCTCCGCGGCGGCCACCTCCGCCGGGCAGGCGATCTCCGACGGCGGCGGCGCCGCAGCGGACAAGGCCGAGAAAGCCATGATCACCGTGACGACGCCGGACGACGGCCTCGTCGCCGACGACCTCATCACCGGCCAGATCGCCGATGTCGCCGCGTCGACGATGGGCACCATGCTCACCGAGGCGACGACGGAGAACGTGCTCGTCGGCTTCACGACCATCGGCGACCAGATCGGCGACGCGGCCGACGGCGCCGTGAAGCTCGCCCAGGGCGCTCGGGATGCCGCCGACGGCGCGGCCGAGATCCCCGACGGAGCCACGCAGCTGGCATCGGGCGCAGGAGAACTCAGCACCGGTGCGTCGTCGCTCGCCTCCGGCCTCGACACCATCTCCACGAAGACGCGCGAGGCCGCGACCGGGGCCGGACAGATCGGCGCCGGGCTCTCGGGCGGGGCGGCCGAACTGCAGAAGAACGTCGGCGGCATCAGTCAGCTCGTCGGTGCCATCCAGGCGGGATCGGCCTCTGCGAAGAGCGCCGCGGCGCAGTCGGCGGCACTCGCCGACGACCTCGGAGCCATGGCCGCTGCGTGCGTTCCCGCGACGAACGGCCAGGCCATGTGCGACCAGCTCGCCGCCGCTGCCGCAGACGCCGGCGTCACCGCGAAGTCGGCCGGCACAGCATCCGGAACGCTCAACAACCCCCAGGTCGCACCGGGCGTTGCCGCGATCCCGGGGACCTTCCGCACCCTCGCGTCGAGCATGTCGCAGGCCGGAGCGGGCGCCACGCAGCTCGCCGGCGGCCTGAACCAGCTCGCGAGCGAGGGCATCGACCAGTCGGCTGCCGGAGCCCGTTCGCTCGCCACCGGTGCGAGCCAGCTCTCCGACGGTGCGACCGAGCTCGCGACCGGCACGACCGAGCTCGCGACCGGTCTGGACACCCTGGCCACCGGCACCGGAGATCTCGCGGGTGGGCTGCGCACAGCATCCGATTCGCTGCCCTCGTTCAGCGACGAGGAGTCGACGTCCCTCGCCTCGGTGATCGCCGACCCGGTGTCGACGAACTCGTCGACGAACACCATCTTCGGGCCGACCGCCATCCCGCTGCTCGCTGCCGTGGTCCTGTGGTTCGGGGCACTGGCGTCGTTCATCGTGATGCGCGCGCACACCGCCCGCACGCTCACGTCTCGGCGTTCCTCCGCGGCTCTGACGCTGCGGGCCTTCGCGCCGGCCGCGCTGATCGGTGCAGGGCAGGGTCTGCTGGTCTCGCTGGTCGTGCAGTTCATCGCCAGCTACGACGCCGCCGCGTGGTGGGCGTTCGCCGGGACCGCCGTCCTCGCGGGCATCGCCTTCGCCGCGGTGAACCAGGCTCTCGTCGCACTGTTGGGCGGAGTCGGACGCTGGGTCGCCGCGCTCATCGGCGTGCTGGCCGTCGCGACCGGACTCATCTCGACCGTGCCCGACTGGCTCGCGAGCCTCGGAGCCGCGCTTCCGACAGCTCCCGCGTTCGCTGGACTGATCGCGGGCAACGGCTCGGCGGTCGCCTCGCTGGTGGTCTGGGGTGTGCTCTCACTCGTCGCGACGACGCTCGCCGTGACGATGCGTCGCACGACGTCGGCGAAGGCGGTCCTCGCCACGGCGTGACCCGGCCTCGCCGGTCACGACTTCGGAGACGGCACCGGACACGCCGTGCGGCGCCCCTTGGCCCGCGGCGTGTCCGAGCCGCCATCCGAAGTCGTGCACGACGGCATAGGCTCACGACATGCGCCGCCCGATCATGGACACCCCCGACCAGCTCGCTTCGCTCGAGGGGCAGCAGTACCTCGTCCTGCGGCCGGTCGTCGGAGTCTCCTCCCTCTACCGCGAGGTGCAGGATGCTGCACTCGCGCGCCTCGGCGCCGACACACGGCATCCGCACACCGAGCACGTCACGCTCCGCGGCTTCGACGAACCGGAGCGTCGGACCGAGTTGGCCGCGGTGATCCGCGGGTGGGCGGCAGAGCAGCATCCGATCGACGTGACGGCGGAGGCCATCGACGCGTTCCCGACGCCCTGGCAGATCCTGATCGTGCGGCTGGCCCGCACCGGGAGCCTCATCTCCGCGTACACGAGTCTCACGACGGCTCTCCAGCAGACCGACTTCCGCCGCCTCGACGAGCGCGGGGTCGAGGACTGGACCTTCCACCTGTCGGTCGTCTACGGCAAGGGACTCGACGCCGCCGCCTGGCAGGAGTTCGCGGAGGCCTCCGTCAGCGAGCTCCCCTGGCAGCCGAGCGAGACCATCGCGGAGGCCGAGTTCGTCTGGTACGAGGATGGCGCCGAGCACGCCGAGGTCATCCCTCTCGGCGCCTAGCCTCTGGCGCTCCACCCGTCGCGCCCCTAGCATCCCAGTGAGATCGTTCCCCGGAGGAGGCCGCCCATGACGCAGCACACACTCGAGCTCGCAGAGGTCGACCTGGTCTACGACGTGCACGGCCCTCTGCCGACCGCCGACGGCCGGCCGCCGCTGGTCATGGTCGGACAGCCGATGGACGCGAGCGGCTTCCAGGCTCAGGTCGCGCTCTTCCCCGACCGCACCGTCGTGACCTACGACCCGCGGGGTCTGGGCCGGAGCACCCGCAAGGACGGCTCCGTCACGAACGAACCGGAGACCCAGGCCGAAGACCTCCACGCCCTCATCGAGGCGCTCGGCGCGGGCCCCGTCGACATGCTCGCGAGCAGCGGGGGCGCGGTGAGCGCGCTCGCCCTCGTCACGGCGCATCCGCATGACGTCGCGACCCTCGTCGCCCATGAGCCGCCCATCGACAGCGTCCTTCCGGATGCCGAGGCCGTGCACCGCGCGCGGATCGCTTACACCCGGGTGTACGAGGAGAAGGGATGGGGCGCGGGCATGGCGGCGTTCATCGCGATGACCGCATGGGAAGGCCAGGTCACCGACGAGTACCTCGCGCAACCGGCGCCCGACCCCGCCGCGTTCGGCATGCCGACCGAGGATGACGGCTCTCGGGGCGACCCGCTCCTGTCCGACGTCTCCTGGGCGGTCTGCCTCTACGAGCCGGACATCGAGGCTCTGCAGGCCTCGCCGACCCGTATCGTCGTCGCCGTGGGCGAGGAGTCGATCAAGGTCTACACCGGTCGGACCTCGATCGCCCTGGCCGAGAAGCTCGGGCAGGAGCCGACGGTCTTCCCCAGCCACCATGGCGGCTTCATGGGCGGAGAGTTCGGCTACGCCGGCCAGCCCGAGGCCTTCGCCGCGAAACTCCGCGAGGTGCTGGACCGGACCTGAGGCGGCCTGCTCCGGATCAGTTCAGGCCGGAGTAGGCGTGCAGGCCCTTGAAGAAGACGTTCACGATCGTGAAGTTGAACATCACGGCCGAGAAGCCGACGATCGCGAGCCAGGCCGACGGGTTTCCGCGCCAGCCGCGGGTCGCGCGAGCGTGGATGTACCCGGCGTAGATGACCCAGATCACGAAGGTCCAGGTCTCCTTGACGTCGAAGCCCCAGAAGCGGCTCCACGCGTAGTACGCCCAGATCGAGCCGGCGATGAGGGTGAACGTCCAAAGGATGAACCCGATGATCGTGAAGCGGTAGGCCAGGCTCTCGAGCCGCTCAGCGCCCGGGAAGGTGCGGAGGAACCCGGGGCCGGTCTTCTCGGCGGACTCGCCGATCAGACGCTCGCGCCGCGACTGCATCAGCTGGATGACCGACAGCGCGAAGGCGAGCGCGAAGAACGCCGTGGCGAGAGATGCGACGAAGACGTGGATCACGAGCCACACGCTCTTGAGCGGGTCCATCAGCGGCGAGACGATGACGTAGAAGTTGGTTGCCGCGAGTCCGAGCAGCACCACCACCAGGCCGGTGATGAACGTGCCGAGGAAGCGCAGGTCGATGCGGCTGAGGACGATCAGGAACACCGCCACGATCAGCAGTGTGCCCATCATGGCGAACTCGTACAGGTTGGCCCACGGCACACGACCGGCCGCGATGCCGCGGGTCACGACGGCCGCGAGGTGGAAGACGAACGCGAGCACCGTGAGCGACGTGCCGATCCGCGCCATGAGGAAGCGCTGCGGAGGCGCGTCGACGCCACCTGCCGGGCCCGAAGCGCTGCGCGCCGAGCCGCCGCCCGCTCCGACGAGCGCCGGCTCGCGCACGGTCTGCGCGTCGGCGGTCGCCTGCGAACGCCGCGCGAGGTCGAAGGCGTAGGCCACGAAGGCCGCCGCGTAGACCGCGATCGCCGTCCACAGCAGGACCGGCGAGATCACGTTGAGCTCGAGCATGGTGTTCAGTCTACTTTCGGGGTGTCGGATGACGGGTCGGATGCTTCGGCGTCGGCATCCGCATCGGAGTGGGTGTCTGTGTCGGCGCTGTCGTCGGCCGCGCGGGCCGTCGTGCCGCCCGCCGCATCGAGCAGTCGCGCGTGACCGGTGACGAGATCGTCGAGGGCTCCGGCGAGGGTCGGGTCCTCGCCGCGAGCGAGGGCCGCGTACTCGAGCGAGACGGCGCCATCCGCGGCCGTGGCCTTCACCCACACGCGACGACGGGGCACGAAGAGCGCGAGCATCAGGCCGCCGAGGGCGAGCAGCGCGAAGCCGAGCACCCAAGGACCGGAGTCGTCCCGGTGGATCTGCAGCGAGGCGAAGCGCTTGACCGACTGCGAGGCGTCGGTCGCTCCCGCCGGCGACTCGTCGTCGAACGTCACGGTGCCCAGCCCGTTCGGCAGTTCGGCGGTCTGGCCCGGGGTCAGCTCGATCGACTCGACGTCGGTGGTGCGCCCGGTGAGCTTGGTCATGCCGGTCGTGTCGAGCACATAGACGCTGCGGGGAACACCCTCGTTGATGCCGAGGTCGCCGGTGTACACGTCGAGCGTGAGAGTCGGGTTGGTGAGGTCGCCGTACGCGGAGAAGAACGCCCCGCTGTCGAGGATGCCGGTGGTCGGGTAGAAGAAGCCGACCAGGCCGACCTGCTCCGCGAGTCCGTCGGCGATCTTGAGGACGCCGAGCGAGGTCATGTTGTTGTCCTGCGGCAGGAACGGCGTGCTGTTCTTGAACACGACCTTCCCGTCGGGGTCGCGCACGGTGACGGTCGGTGCGTAGCCGTTGCCGAGCAGGAAGACGTCGTCGTCGGCGACGGGAAGAGGCTCGTTCACCTTGACGGCGCCGGTGCTCTCGGTGCCGCCCTGCTGGGTCGTGACGTTGGCGGAGAAGTTCGCGGCCTGCCCGGAACCCGGCTCGCCGAACGGCACGTAGGTCACGTCGAACGAGTCGAGGCGCATCGAGTAAGGAGCGAGGGCGTCGTCGCCGACGAAGCGTCCGCGGTTCATCGAGTCGTAGTCCACCAGGGTGTTCGCGAACGTCTCGCCCTCGACCAGCACCCGCTGCCCGGTGTACGAGAACCCGCCGCCGATGCCGACGGTGACCAGCACCCCGACGAGCGCCAGGTGGAAGAGCAGGTTGCCGGTCTCTCGCCAGTACCCGCGCTCGGCCGAGACCGAGAACGTCGTGCCGCGGTCGTACCGCTCGACGCGGTACCCGAGCGCCTTCAACTGCTTGGTCGCGACGTCGATGGATTCGGATGCCGCGGCTCCGGCATCCGCCTTCGCTGCATCGTTCCCTGAGCCTGACCCTTCGGCCCCTGAGCCTGACGAAGGGTCCCGCACGACAGTCCGGTAGTCCTCGAGCCGCTGCAACCGAGCGGGAGTCCGCGGCGGAAGAGCACGCAGCGCTTTGGCGTGGTGCCGGATGCGCGGGATCACGCAGCCGACGAGCGAGGCGAACAGCAGCAGGTAGATCGCCGAGAACCACGGCGACAGATAGACGTCGAACAGCTTCAGCGCGTCGAGCACCGGGAAGAGGTCGGGGTTGTCGCGCTCCCACTGGGTGACGCCGTTGGGGTCGGCCATCCGCTGCGGGAAGATCGAGCCCGGGATCGCGGCGATCGCGAGGACGAGCAGCAGGACCAGCGCCGTGCGCATCGAGGTCAGCTGCCGCCAGCCCCAGCGGAGCCAGCCGACGAGGCCGAGGCGCGGCTGCGTGATCGTGTCATCGCCGTCGACATGGTCGGACGGGCGGAGCGGATCGCTGGTGGTGTCGCTGTTCACGGCATCCTTGAGATTCTCAGAGCGGGAGGAGGACACTGCCCATCACCGCCGTCAGTCGGGACATGATGTCGGTCCAGAGGCCGGTCACCATCAGGATGCCGAGCACGACGAGCAGCACGCCGCCGATGATATTCACGACACGGATGTGCCGGCGGAGGAACCCGATCGTCTTCGTCGCCCAGCCGAAGCCGAGCGCGACGAGCAGGAACGGGATGCCGAGGCCGAGGGAGTAGGCGAGGCCGAGGAAGCTCGCGCGCACCGGGTCGCCGGCGTTGAACGAGAGGGCGACGATGGCCGTGAGGGTCGGTCCCATGCAGGGCGCCCAGCCGATGCCGAGGGCGATGCCGAGCAGGGGGGCGCCGATCACGCCGTACTTCCAGTCGACGTGGAAGCGCAGCTCGCGCTGCGCGAACCCGAAGAGTCCGAGGAAGACGAGGCCCATCAGGATGATCACGACCCCGAGGATGCGCGTGATGAGGTCGCCCCACTGCAGGAGGAAGACGCCGACCGTGCCGCTGAGAGCGGTGATCGCGACGAACACGATGCTGAACCCGAGGATGAACAGCAGCACGCCGACGACCAGCCGGCCACGCGTGGCGGTGGCCGTTTCGGTAGCCGAGCGAGCGGGGCCCGAGTCGGTTGCTGAGCGAGCGGAGCGAGACGAAGTGGCGCGCGGCTGCACCGCTCCCCCGAGGAACCCGAGGTACCCCGGCACCAGCGGCAGCACGCACGGCGACAGGAACGACACCAGCCCCGCGAGCATGGCGACGGGGATCGAGAGCCAGAGGGCTCCGGACTCGATGATGTCGCCGGGGTTCACGGTGTCCTCGCGGCGGTCATGAGGACTCCGCGAGCGCGTCCTTGACGAGCGTGGAGAGGATCGAGGTGCCGTCGATCGGGCCGATGATGCGCGCGGCGACGCGGCCCTGCTTGTCGAGCACGAGCGTGGTCGGCGTGGCGGCGATCGGGGTTACCTCGGCGAAGGCGAGCTTCGCCTCGGCCGTGTCGACATCGATCAGGCTGGGGTACGTGACGCCGTATTCCTCGGCGAAGGCGACGGCGGTGTCGGCCTGGTCGCGGGTGTTGACCCCCACGAACGAGACGCCCTCGCCTTCGTACTCCTCCCAGACGCCCTGCAGGGCGGCGGCCTCCACCCGGCAGGGCGCGCAGCCGGCGTACCAGAAGTTGACGACGGTGACCTGGCCCGCGAGGTCGGCGCTGTCGAGCTTGTCGCCGGTCTCGCTGACGCCGCCGAAGTCCACCGGTTCGCCGCGGTCGGCCTCGGGGATCTCGACGATCGCACCGTCGGCCGCGACGTAGCCCGTGTTCTCTCCGCTGAGGAACGACTCGCTCACCGGATCGGGAGCGCAGGCGCTGAGGCCGATGGCGACCACCGCGGCGAGGGCGGCTCGGATCGCACGACGGGGAAGCCGGCTGCGAGAGTGGCGGTCGCTGCGGATCGACCCTTCGACAGACTCGGGGACCCAATTCGCGGAAGGCACGATTCCCAGTTTACGGGCGGGTTCCTATGCGTGCGCCGGGCGCCCGCGAGGTTTCGAATCGCGCAAGGAGGGGTCTGCGCCGCCGAAAACGCCCCATTCGCGCGATTCGAAAGCCGGCCTCAGACAGCGCCCACGTCGACCGCGCCGCTGGTCGCCGCAGGCTCTGCGTACGCGACCTCGCGCCAGACATCGCCGACGCGCTCGAACGAGGTCACGCTCGACAGCGCGCAGCGCCGGGTGCGCGGGTCGTGCCGCAGCGGCAGGCCCGCGACCCGAAGATGGGTGATCCAGATCGGCGCCTGGTGCGACACCATCACAACGTCCCCCTGGTCGGCCGCGTTCCAGGCCTCGTCCATGATGCCCAGCATCCGCTCGGCGATCGAGGCGTACGGCTCTCCCCAGCTCGGGGTCGCCGGCTGGCGTAGATGCCACCAGTTGAACGGGTTCAGCAGGGAGCGCCGCATCTGCGTGCCCTCGAACACGTTCGTCGGCTCGATGATCCGCACGTCGATCTCGGGCACGAGGTCGAAGTTCTCGGCGAACGGTTCGGCGGACTCCTGTGCACGCTCCAACGGCGAGGAGTACAGCGAGACGATCGGCCGATCGAGGGCCGCGACGTGATCCGCCGCAGCCCTCGCCATGCCTCGTCCCGCCTTGCTCAGGTGGTAGTCCGGAAGCCGCCCGTACAGGACGCGCCGCGGATTGTGCACCTCACCGTGGCGCACCAGGTGCAGGCGGGATGCCGGCATCTCAGGCCTTGGTGTAGCGCGCGTCCCCGAAGCCGAGGATCAGGTACCCGATGTACGGGAAGACGAACAGCAGGAAGAAGGAGAACAGACCGCCCTTGCCGAAACGCTCACCGAGCTTGATGGCGACGATGATGCCGAAGACGATGTTCACGATCGGAATCAGGTACAGCAGCGCGAACCAGCCCGACATGCCGGCGATCTTGACGAGGAACACGACGTTCACGATCGGGATGATCGCGAGGATGCCGGGGTGCCCGGCCTTCGTGAAGACCTTCCAGAGGCCGATGACGACGAGCACGTAGAACACGAGCGCGATCAGTCCGCTGGTGCCGGAGAAGATCTGAGCGTAGAGATCGGCGATGCCGTTGGAGTCCATGGATGGGCCCTTTCTGTCGTGGTGATCATACTGACGATCGATGTCGTGCCGGGGGAACGACGCCGGGAGCCTTCCGCCGTCCCCCGTAGAATGGGCGGGTTCACCATTTCCCAGATCAGAAGGAATCCTCCGTGCTTCGCACCCACTCGGCAGGCTCATTGCGAGCCGAGCACATCGGTCAGACCGTCACCCTCGCGGGGTGGGTCGATCGCCGTCGTGATCACGGAGGAGTCGCTTTCATCGATCTGCGGGATGCGTCGGGCATCGCCCAGGTCGTGATCCGCGACGAGGAGATCGCCCACCCGCTGCGCAACGAGTTCGTGCTCCAGGTCACGGGTGAGGTGTCGCGACGCCCCGAGGGCAACGCGAACCCCAACCTGCCGACCGGCGACATCGAGCTCATCGCGACCGACGTCGAGGTGTTGAACGAGTCGGCTCCGCTGCCGTTCCAGGTGTCGACCGCCGTTGCCGACACCGAGACCGTGGGAGAAGAGGCACGCCTCAAGTACCGCTACCTCGACCTGCGTCGTCCGGCGCAGGCCTCGAACCTGCGCCTGCGCTCGAACGTCTACAAGGCGATCCGCGACGTGCTGCACGGCGAGGACTTCACCGAGGTCGAGACCCCGACGCTCACGCGCTCGACGCCCGAGGGTGCCCGCGACTTCCTGGTGCCTGCTCGCCTCAGCCCCGGCAGCTGGTACGCGTTGCCGCAGTCGCCGCAGCTGTTCAAGCAGCTGCTGATGGTCGGCGGCGTCGAGAAGTACTTCCAGATCGCGCGCTGCTATCGCGACGAGGACTTCCGCGCCGACCGCCAGCCGGAGTTCACGCAGCTCGACATCGAGATGAGCTTCGTCGACCAGGAAGACGTCATCGCGCTGATGGAGTCGCTCGTCGTCGCGATGTGGAAGACGATCGGCGTCGAGGTCTCGACCCCGCTGCCCCGCCTGACCTACGCCGACGCCATGGCGAAGTACGGCTCCGACAAGCCCGACCTGCGTTTCGGTCTCGAGCTCGTCGAGGCGACCGAGTACTTCGCCGAGACGCCGTTCCGCGTCTTCCAGGCCGAGTATGTCGGTGCGGTGCGGATGCCGGGTGGCGCGAGCCAGCCGCGCAAGCAGCTCGACGCCTGGCAGGACTGGGCCAAGCAGCGCGGAGCCCGCGGTCTCGCGTACGTCCTGTTCAACGAGGACGGCTCGCTCGGCGGCCCCGCCGCGAAGAACCTGTCCGAGGCCGAGCAGGCGGGCCTCGCGGCCTTCGTCGGCGCCGAGCCGGGTGACTGCGTCTTCTTCGCCGCCGGTTCGACCAAGGAGAGCCGCGCGCTCCTCGGCGCCGCCCGCGTCGAGATCGGTCGCCGTCTCGGCTACCTGAACCCCGACGAGTTCGCGTTCACGTGGGTCGTCGACGCGCCGATGTTCGAGCCTGCGGCGGATGCCGTCGCATCCGGTGACGTGGCCGTCGGCGCCGGGGCCTGGACGGCCGTGCACCATGCGTTCACCGGCCCCAAGCCGGAGTTCGCCGACACGTTCGACACCGACCCCGCGTCGGCCCTCGCCTACGCGTACGACATCGTCTGCAACGGCTCCGAGCTCGGCGGCGGATCGATCCGCATCCACCGCGAAGACGTGCAGAAGCGCGTGTTCGAGGTCATGGGCATCAGCGACGAGCAGGCCGACGAGCAGTTCGGCTTCCTGCTCGACGCGTTCAAGTTCGGCGCCCCGCCGCACGGCGGGATCGCGCTCGGCATGGACCGCGTGCTGCAGCACCTGTCGAAGACCGAGTCGATCCGCGAGGTCATCGCGTTCCCGAAGTCGGGCAACGGTTACGACCCGCTGACCGCGGCTCCCGCGCCGATCACGCCCGCACAGCGCGCCGAGGCCGGCGTCGACTTCGAGCCCGAGGACGACGAGGCCTGAGCCGACCGACGAGACCCCGTGCTTTCCGCAGCACGGGGTCTTGTCGTGTGCGGTCGCGAGAAATCCGGGCGCCTCGCAAGGCTTCGTGCGCTCCGAAAGGACGGATGCCGGGAATGCGGCCTTGCGAACCGCGCAATGCCGTCCGGAGCGCTCAGCCCAGCAGCGCGAGCGCCGGCGCGATGTTCTCGTTCCACACGTCGAATCCGAGCTTGCCGACGAGCCCGATCACGACGACGAGGAACACGTTGCGGATGAAGCCCGTCCCGCGCGCGATCGCCATCCGCGACCCGAGGTAGCTGCCGGCGATGTTCGCCACCGCGAGGATGCCGCCGAGCAGCCACAGCACCGACCCGTGCGGGATGAACAGCAGCAGCGCCCCGAGGTTCGTGGCGAAGTTCACGATCTTGGCCTTGGCGCTCGCCTGCAGGAAGTCGTAGCCGAGCAGCGCGACCAAGCTGATCACCAGGAACGTGCCCGTGCCGGGTCCGATCATGCCGTCGTAGAAGCCGATCGCGAGACCCGCCGCGCCGGCCATGATGTGGTGCTTGCGCCCCTGGAAGCGCAGCTGCGTGGCAGCACCCATCTTCGGACGGAACGCCGTGAACAGGGCGACGGCCAGCAGTGCGACCACGATGATCGGTTTGAAAGCGGCCGGCGGGAGGATAGTGGCGACCGCTGCGCCGCCGAACGAACCGGCGAGCGCGATGCCCGCCATCGGCAGCGCTGTGCGGATGTCGGGTTTCGCGCGTCGATAGTAGGTGACGCTGCTCGTCGCCGTGCCGAAGACCGATGCGAACTTGTTGGTCGCGAGGGCCTGGATGGGCGTCATCCCGGGGATCAGCAGCAGCGCGGGCAGCTGGAGCAGTCCGCCGCCGCCGACGACGGCATCCATCCAGCCCGCGGAGAAAGCCGCCACGACGATCAGGATCAGCATGCCCCACGTGAGCTGCTCGAGCCCGAGGAGCGCGCCGATGTCCATCCCTCCAGGATGTCAGACTGGGGCCATGCTCGACGCCCTCCCCCTGCCCCACGTCCTCGAGTCGCGCATCGGCGATGCGACCCTGCGCCGCGCGACGCCGGAGGACGCGGATGCCGTCATCGCGCTCCTCGCGGACGACCCGGTCAGTGCGGCACGTGGTGACGTGGCATCCGAAGAAGACCGCCCCGCGTACGTCGCGGGGCTGCGGGAGATCCTCGCCGATCCGTCGAACGACCTGCTGGTCGCCGAACGCGACGGTGTGATCGTCGGCACGCTGCAGCTGACGTCGATCCCCGGCATGGCCCGTCGGGGCGCGCGTCGCCTGCTCGTCGAGGCCGTGCGGGTCCGCAGCGACCTGCGCTCCTCCGGCATCGGCTCGGGGATCATGCGCTGGGTGTCCGACTCCGCCGCCCCCGCGCTCGGCGCCGCGATGGTGCAGCTCACGTCGGATGCGAGCCGCATCGATGCGCACCGCTTCTACGAGCACCTCGGCTACGTCGGGTCGCACAAGGGCTTCAAGTACGCCGTGCCGCAGGACTGACCACCGTTTCCGCCACGCGCCGGACATCGGTCGTTCACCCGCACCGCTCCGACCGGTAACTCCGCGCCCATAGCCTCCTCTCGCAACCCGTACCGGCGCTCGCCGGTCACCCGAGAGGACATTCATGGCTCGCTACACCCGCCGCGCGCGCTTCGGCGCCGGCATCGCTCTGGCCGCCACGGCCGCACTCGCCCTGTCCGGCTGCGCCACCGCTGCCGACGCCGCCCCCGAGGGCGGCTCTGACGTCGACGCCTCGGCCGCGACGTCGGTCACCGACTTCGGCACGTTCGCCGATCTCGAGGCCGCAGCCAAGGCCGAGGGCCAGCTCAACGTCATCGCGCTCCCCCG
The DNA here is from genome assembly GCF_030816505.1 of Microbacterium sp. W4I20. Classification (NCBI taxonomy): domain Bacteria; kingdom Bacillati; phylum Actinomycetota; class Actinomycetes; order Micrococcales; family Microbacteriaceae; genus Microbacterium; species Microbacterium sp. W4I20. Next base: position 1,462,653 of record NZ_JAUSYB010000001.1, read on the forward strand.
CGACTGGGCCAACTACGGCGAGATCCTCGACCTGTTCGCCGAGAAGTACCCGGAGATCACGATCAACGAGGCCTCCCCCGATGTCTCGAGCGCCGAGGAGATCCAGGCCGCCGAGACCAACCAGGGCCTCGACACGGCACCCGACGTGTTCGACCTCGGCCTGACGGTCGCGCTGCAGAACACCGACACCTTCGCTCCGTACCAGGTGCAGACCTGGGACGACATCCCCGATGAACTCAAGGAGCCGACGGGTCTCTTCGTCGGCGACTACGGCGGGTACATGTCGATCGGCTACGACTCCTCGAAGTTCGATGCCCCCGAGTCGCTCGACGACCTGCTGGGCGCCGACTACAAGGGCGCCGTCGCCATCAACGGCGACCCGACGCAGGCCGGCGCGGCGTTCGCCGCCGTGGGTCTCGCGACGGTCCAGTCCGACGGCACGCTCGACGACTTCCAGCCCGGCATCGACTTCTTCTCGGAGCTGCAGAAGGCCGGCAACCTGCTCAAGGTCGACGTGACCACCGCCACCGTGACGAGCGGCGAGACCCCGGTCGTCTTCGACTGGGATTACCTGAACGCCGCGCACGCGCAGGGCGACGATGGCAACAAGGACTGGAAGGTCGTCGTGCTCGACGGCACCGGTTACGCCGGCTACTACAACCAGGCCATCAACAAGGACGCCCCGAACCCCGCAGCCGCGCGCCTGTGGCAGGAGTTCCTCTACAGCGACGAGGTGCAGAACCTGTGGCTGAAGGGTGGCGCGCGCCCGGCCCGCATGCAGGCGATGACGGATGCCGGCACGATCGACGCCGACCTCGCAGCAGCCCTCCCCGAGGTGCCCGCCGAGACCGTCGTCCCCACCGAGGAGCAGTCCACGAACGCCGGCACCCTGCTCGGCGAGAAGTGGGCGACGGCCGTCCAGTGACGACACTGACCGTCGCGGGGGCGGATGCTGCGGCATCCGCCCCCGTTCCCCCTCAGGAGAGCGGCGCCGGGTCCTCGCAGCACGCGGGGGCCCGGCAGTCCGCTCCCTCGTGGGCCTGGCTGGGGCTCGTGCCGTTCGCCGCCTACGTGATCCTGTTCCTCGCGGTGCCGACGGTCCTGGCCGTCGGCTCCGGGTTCTTCACCGAGGATGGCGCCTTCACCTGGACGAACGTGTCGGCGCTCGGCGACCCGCTCGTCCTGACCACGTTCGCCAACTCGGCCGGTCTCTCGTTGCTGACGGCCGTCGTGGGAGCCGTCGTCGGCGCCCTCGTCTGCTACGCGCTCCTCGGCATGAATCCGGAGGGTGCGATCCGTTCGACGGTGGATGCCGCGGCCGGAGTCCTCGCGCAGTTCGGCGGCGTCATGCTCGCCTTCGTGTTCATCTCGGCCATCGGCATCCAGGGCGTCATCACCGTCTTCCTCAGGGACTCGTTCGGGATGAACATCTACGAGAACGGCACCTGGCTCTACGAGCTCCCCGGTCTCGTGCTGCCTTACATCTACTTCCAGATCCCGCTGATGGTGATCACGTTCATGCCGGCCCTCGCGGCGCTCAAGCCGCAGTGGTCCGAGGCGAATCTCACGCTCGGCGGCACGCGCGCGAGCTTCTGGCTGCGCATCGGAATCCCTGTGCTCGCCCCCTCGTTCCTGGCAAGTCTGCTGCTGCTCTTCGCGAACTCGTTCTCGTCCTACGCGACCGCTGCGGCGCTCGCCAGCCAGGGATCGCAGATCGTGCCGCTGCAGATCCGCACCGCGCTCACCAGCGAGACGGTGCTCGGCCGGGAGAACCTCGCCGGGGCCCTCGCCCTCGGAATGATCGTCGTCGTCGGAGTCGTCATGGGCCTGTACTCCCTCATCCAGCGCCGAGCAGCGAGGTGGCAGTCATGAACCGTCTCGGACCGTCGCTCACCACCCGGTGGGTCATCGGCATCGTGGTCGGCGCGTTCTTCGCGATCCCTCTGCTGTCGACCCTGCTCTTCACGCTGCGCGACCCGGCCGGAGGGCTCTCGCTCGCCCGTTGGATCGATCTGTTCGACCCGGCGTCGGCCGCGGCGATCAAGCCGATCATGACCGGCCTCGGCAACTCGCTGATCCTGGCCCTGGTGACCGTCGTGATCGTGCTCCTCCTGCTCGCGCCGACGATGATCCTGCTGAACCTGCGCTTCCCGAAGCTGAGGCCGGTGTTCGAGTTCGCCGTGCTGCTGCCGATCTCGATCCCCGCGATCGTGCTCGTCGTCGGTCTCGCGCCGATCTACCTGCAGATCGGGCGCGCGCTCGGCACCGGCACCTGGACGCTCGCGTTCGCCTACGGCATCACCGTGCTGCCCTTCGCCTTCCGGTCCATCCAGGCCTCGATCGACGCGGCCGACCTCAAGACGCTCTCCGAAGCCGCGCGCTCCCTCGGTGCGAGCTGGCCGACGGTGGTGCTGACCGTGCTCGCCCCGAACCTGCGACAGGGTCTCCTCTCGGCATCCCTCATCTCGATCGCCGTCGTGCTGGGCGAGTTCACGATCGCCTCGCTGCTGAACCGTCAGGTGTTCCAGACCGCCATGGTGGTCGCGAACAAACAGGATCCCTACGCTCCGGCGATCTTCACCCTCCTCGCGCTGCTGTTCGTCTTCCTCCTGCTCCTCGCCATCGGCCGCCTCGCACGCGGCCCCCGAAAGGCCCGCTCATGACGCTCGACCACAGTCTTCCGGCCACCGCCGACAACGTGCTGCTCGCCGAGGCGGGCGAAGGCACCCGCGTCGAACTGCGCGGCATCGTCAAGAGCTACGCCGGCACCCGCGTGCTGCACGGCGTCGACCTCGACATCGCACCCGGCGAGTTCGTCTCCCTGCTCGGCCCCTCGGGCTGCGGCAAGACCACGCTGCTACGTGTGCTCGCGGGGCTCGAGGGTGCCGACGAAGGCGCCGTGCTCCTGGGCAGCGGCGATGTCTCGCGCGTGCCGACGAACAAGCGCGACATCGGCATGGTGTTCCAGTCGTACTCGCTGTTCCCGCACCTGAACGTGAGCGACAACACCGCCTTCGGGCTGCGACGGCGGGGAACAGGGAAGGCGGATGCCGCGCGGCGCTCGCTCGACGCCCTGGCCCTCGTCGGTCTGGCCGACTTCGCCGACCGGTACCCGCACCAGCTCTCGGGCGGTCAGCAGCAGCGCGTCGCGCTCGCTCGTGCGCTCGTCACCGAGCCCAAGGTGCTGCTGCTCGACGAGCCGCTGTCGGCCCTCGACGCGAAGGTGCGCGTGCAGCTGCGCGACGAGATCCGACGCATCCAGCTGCGCCTCGGCATCACCACGGTGTTCGTGACGCACGACCAGGAGGAGGCGCTGGCCGTCTCGGACCGGATCGCGGTCATGAGCTCCGGACGCATCGAGCAGATCGGTTCGCCGGAGCAGCTGTACACGACCCCGTCGTCGGCCGGAGTCGCCGCGTTCGTCGGGCTCTCCAGCGTGGTGTCGGGCGTGGCCGAGGGCGATCACGTGATGGTGTGGGGGCAGGCCCTGCCGCTGCAGACCCCCGCCGACGGGCCTGTCGACGTGTACCTCCGGCCTGAGAACGTGTACTTCGCGTCGGAGGCGGATGCTGCGACCGACGCGCTCGTCGAGGAGAGCACGTTCCTCGGCAGCATGCGACGGACGCTGGTGCGCACGGAGTCCGGCGAGCTCGTGCGGGTGCAGCACGCCCCCGGCATCCGCCCCGCCTTCGGCGACCGCGTGCGCATCGCCGTCCGTCCGGAGCCCGTGGCCGTGCACCCGCGCGGCTGATATACCTTTCGAATCGCGCAACTGGGGCCTATCGGGGCCGAATAAGCCCCAGTTGCGCGATTCGAAGAGCAGGACGGGCGCTCTTCCCTCGGCAGGACTGGGAGGGATAGCGTGAGGCCGAGCGGTCGACCCCCCGACCCGTCAGAGAGAGGACGCCTCATGGCAGGCACGTTCGAGCTGTACACCGACAAGTCCGGCGAGTACCGGTTCACCCTGAAGGCGAGCAACGGAGAGCCCATCGCCAGCGGCGAGGGATACTCCTCGAAGTCCGCCGCTCTCGCCGGCATCGAATCGGTCCGCCGCAACGCCGCGGATGCCGAGGTCGTCGAGCGCTGAACCCGACACTCCGCAGAATCACCGAGACCCCCTGAGGCATCGCTGCATCAGGGGGTCTCGTCGTGAAATCGCAGTGCTACAGCACGCGGGACAGGAAGTCCTTCGTGCGCTGGTGCTGCGGGTTGCCGATCACTTCGCGGGGGTCGCCCTCTTCGACGATGACTCCGCCGTCCATGAAGATCAGGCGCGAGCCGACCTCACGGGCGAAGCCCATCTCGTGCGTGACCACGAGCATCGTCATACCCTCGTCGGCAAGCGACCGCATGACCTGCAGCACCTCGCCCACGAGCTCGGGGTCGAGCGCCGACGTCGGCTCGTCGAACAGCATCATGTCGGGGTTCATGCACAGCGCCCGGGCGATCGCCACGCGCTGCTGCTGCCCGCCGGAGAGGTGACCGGGGTAGGCATCCGCCTTCTCCGCCAGGCCGACGCGCGCCAACATCTCAAGCGCCACCTTCTGCGCCTCATCCTTCGAACGCTTCTTCACCCGCTGCTGCGCGATCATGAGGTTGCCCATCACATCGAGGTGCGGGAACAGGTTGAAGCTCTGGAACACCATGCCGATGCGCGTGCGCACGCGATCGATGTCGACGTCGGGATCGGTGATGTCGATCCCCTCGATCAGGACCTTGCCGCCGGTCGGCTCCTCGAGCAGGTTGACCGAGCGCAGCAGCGTCGACTTGCCCGAGCCCGAGGGACCGATCACGCAGACGACCTCCCCGGCGGTGACGGTGAGGTCGATGCCCTTGAGTACCTTGTTGTCACCGAAGCTCTTCTCGAGCCCCTGCAGGTCGATCGCCGGGGCGTGCACATCAATCAGGTCGGTGATCATCGCTGCCTTGCCATCCGTCGTTCCAGGTACGCACTGAAGCGCGTGAGAGGGATCGTCACGATCAGGTACAGGATCGCCGCCATGATCAGCGGCGTCGCGTTCGTGTTCTGCGTCGCCGCGTCACGGGCGAAGTTCGTCAGCTCCTTCGACCAGATGAACGTTCCCGCGACGAAGAGCAGCGAGGTGTCCTTCAGCAGCAGCACGAACTCGTTCGTGAGCGGCGGGATGATGATGCGGAAGCCCTGCGGCACGATGATCCAGAACGTCGTCTTCATGGGCGACATGCCGAGCGATCGGGCCGCCTCCGTCTGGCCCTTCGGAACAGCCTGGATGCCGGCACGGATGGTCTCCGCCATGTAGGCCGAGGCCACCAGGATGAGACCGATCAGCCCGAGCACGACCGGTCCGCCGAGGTCGCGGCCCGAGACCCCGGACGCGATCGGCAGGATGAACGCCACGCCGAAGATCGTGAGGATCGCGGGAAGTCCGCGGAACAGTTCGATCCACGCGGTGGCGATCCACCGGAACGGACCGATGCTGGAGAGCTTCAGCAGGGCGAGGATGATGCCGAGCAGGAGCCCCGCCGCGAAGGCCACGGCGGTGAACCAGATGGTGTTGACGAGAGCGGTCGTAATGATCCCGGGGAACATCTTGACCGCGACCTCAGGATTGAAGAACAGCGGTCCGATCTTCGCCCAGTTGGTCGTGACCGCCGCCCAGACGACGATCGCGATCAGCACCGCGTAGACGATGTACCGATAGAGCTTCTGCTTGGTGGTTCGCCTCAACGCCATCGTCAAGGTCCCTTCGATCCTCGCCCGCCCCGCGTCACTTGACCCCGAGGTAGGTGTCGTAGATCTTCTGGTACTCGCCGTTGTCCTGGAGCTTCTTCAGCGCGCCGTTGACCGCGTCGAGAAGCTCATCCTTCTCGCCCTTCGCGAAGGCGAAGCCGTACTGCTCGTCGGTGTTGTACGTCTCGACGATCTTGTAGGCGGAGTCATCCTGCTCGTGCACGTAGTTCACCGGCTGGTCCTGCAGGATCGCATCGATCAGGCCCGACTGCATGGCCGGCCACAGCTCACCGTCGGAGGGGTACTGCACGATCTGCGCGCCCTTCGCGTTCTCGGTCGCGTAGCTCTCGCCCGTCGTGCCCTGCTGCACACCGACGTTCTTGCCGTCCAGGTCGTCGATCGACTTGATGTCGGAATCGGCGCTCACCAGCAGCGACTGCAGCGAGTCGACGTAGGGGTCGGAGAAGTCGATGTTCGCCTTGCGCTCGTCGGTGATCGTCATCGCCGAAGCGCCGACATCACACGTGCCCGCGGCGAGCGTCGTTCCGGACTGGAGTGCGTCGAATCCGACATCCTGCACGGAGATCTTGAGGTCGAGCTCCTTCGCGATCGCGGTGAGCAGATCGATGTCGAAGCCGATGTACTCTCCGTTGTCGCCCTCGAACTCGAAGGGTGCGTAAGGGATGTCGGAGCAGACGGTCAGCGTGCCCGCCTCGACAAGGCCGTACTCGTCACCCGCTGCCGGCTCTCCGCCGCCTTCGGAACCGTTGCCTCCCGCGCCGGTGGCGCATCCGGTGAGGACGAGGGTGGCGGTGGCCGCGAGGGCGAGACCGGCGACGAGGGTGCGACGTTGCATGTCGGCTCCTATGAGACGAGGGCACGGGCGCCCACGGACAGGTAGGAGATCATCTAAACATGCGGTCCGCCGCGCCGAGGAACGCCAGAGACCTCGGCGGATCACGTTTGTGTTGCAAGTGTGACCGATTGTGACGCACTCCGCCGTCGCCGCGGCGACGGCTGCGGTACCAACTGTTCACTTTGGGTGACTATCCTCTGTGCCCACAGACATGAGCGATGGCGCTCCGGATGCAGGGAGAACAGATCATGGCAAAGAAGACCACCGCGCAGCGCACCGCAGAAGCCGCCGTCGATGCGGCCAAGGATGCGGCGAAGGACGCGAAGAAGCTGATCAAGGCGCTGCCGAAGAAGGCAGCCAAGAAGCTCAAGCCGCTCGTCGAAGACGCCAAGGATGCCTCGAAGGTGTCGAAGAAGAAGCTCGCCGACAAGCCGAAGAAGGTCACGAAGTCCGCGACCGCGGCGACCGCGCGCCTGCAGGATGCCGCGGCGCGACTGCACGCCAAGCAGAAGGCCGATGAGAAGGCAGAGCAGAAGAAGGCCGACAAGAAGGCAGCGGACAAGAAGGCGGCCAAGAAGTCCGCAGAGAAGCCGAGCGCCGACGCAACCGCATCGAAGGAAGTGGTGAAGGCCCCCGCCACCGCTGTCCCCGCGATCCCGACTCCGACTGTGGAGCCCGGCTCCCCCGCGGTGAAGACTCCGACCGTGAAGCCGACCCGCCGCGTCAAGACCCCGGTGATCACGGCGCCGACCGTCGAGGTGACCACGGTCGCGTCGCACGCCAACACCGCGCCTCTGCCCACCGGAGACCTGTCCGGGCTCACCCTCATCGAGTTGCGGGCACGCGCCCGCGCAGAGGGTCGTGCGGGATACTCGCGCCTCTCGAAGGCCGCTCTGATCGACCTCCTTGCCCGCTGACGTGCAGGCGGCGCTGGACCGCACCGCGGAGGCGACGGCGCCGCGCACGCTCATCGACATCCTCCGCGAGACGACGGCTCAGCACCCGGAGGCATCCGCGATCGAGGATGCCGACGGGGCACTGAGCTACTCCGAACTGCTGGCGCGCGTCTGGCGCACCGCGGCGCTGCTGCGCGAGCACGGCGTGGGCCGGGGAGACCGCGTCGGCATCCGGATGGCCTCGGGGCGACGCGAGCTCTACATCGCGATCCTCGGCGCCATGGCGGCCGGTGCGGCGTACGTCCCGGTCGACGCCGACGACCCGGAGGAGCGCGCCGAGCTCGTGTTCGGCGAAGCCCGCGTCGTCGGCACCATCACCGGTACCGGCGCGTACCACCCCGCCGCCACGGCACCCGCGGCCGAGCTCTTCGACGGCGAGAACCCGCACCCGAGCACGGCGGCCGTTCCGGTCATCACGCCGCCGACCGTCGACGACGACGCCTGGATCATCTTCACCTCCGGCTCGACCGGTGTGCCCAAGGGCGTCGCGGTGTCGCATCGCTCCGCCGCGGCGTTCGTCGACGCCGAGGCCCGGCTGTTCCTGCAGGATTCCCCACTCGGCCCCGGCGACCGCGTGCTGGCGGGGCTGTCCGTCGCCTTCGACGCGTCGTGCGAGGAGATGTGGCTCGCCTGGGGTCACGGCGCGTGCCTCGTCCCCGCGCCGCGCGCCCTGGTGCGCTCGGGCGAGGATCTCGGGCCCTGGCTGCTCGGGCACGGCATCACGGTCGTGTCGACGGTCCCGACGCTCGCCGCGCTCTGGCCGCAGGACGCGATCGAGAACGTGCGTCTGCTGATCTTCGGCGGCGAAGCCTGCCCGCCCGAGCTGGTCGCCCGGCTCGCCTCCGACGGCCGCGAGGTCTGGAACACCTACGGCCCGACCGAGGCCACCGTCGTCGCCTGCGCCTCCCTGATGGAGGCCGCAGGCCCGGTGCGGATCGGACTGCCCCTCGACGGCTGGTCGCTGGCCGTCGTCGATGCCTCCGGCGAGCGCGTTGCCGAGGGCGAGACCGGCGAGCTCATCATCGGCGGCGTCGGCCTGGCACGTTATCTCGACCCCGCGAAGGACACCGAGAAGTACGCCCCGATGCCCACCCTCGGCTGGGACCGGGCCTACCGTTCCGGCGACCTCGTGCGGTTCGAATCCGAGGGACTGCTGTTCCAAGGTCGCGCTGACGATCAGGTGAAGATCGGCGGCCGGCGCATCGAGCTCGGCGAGGTCGAAGCCGCGCTGCAGGCGCTCACGGCGGTGTCGGCGGCGACCGTCGTCGTGCAGAAGACCGAGAGCGGGATGCCGCTGCTGGTCGGCTACGTCGTGCCCGACGAGGGATTCGACCGCCAGACCGCCCGCGCAGAACTCTCCGAGACGCTGCCCGCTCCGCTCATCCCGCTGCTCGCGATCATCGACGACCTCCCGGTGCGCACCTCCGGCAAGGTCGACAAAGCGGCGCTTCCGTGGCCGCTCGAATCCGGGGATGGCGGAGACTCGTCACTCTCCGGCACCTCGGCCTGGCTCGCCGAGCAGTGGTTCGCCGTGCTCGGCATCCGTCCGACCGATGAGGATGCCGACTTCTTCCAGCTCGGTGGCGGATCGCTTGCGGCGGCCCAACTCGTCTCGCGGCTGCGCACGCGCGCGCCCGAGTTCACGATGACCGACGTGTACGACCTGCCCCGACTGCGCCAGATGGCGGATGCCGTCGAGGACGAGACCGACGCCGAGGCGGAGCAGGGCGACCGGGCCTTCAGCCGGCAGACGCCGACACCGCGCCGCATGCAGTGGGTGCAGACACTCGCCGGGTTTCCGCTCTTCGTGTTCACCGGCATCCGCTGGCTGCTCTTCCTGCTCACCGCCAGCTGGCTGCTGCGCCTCTCCCCCGGTTTCGAGTTCCTGCCCGACGTCTCGGGCTGGGTCGTGCTCACCGGGCTGGTGATCTTCGCCACCCCGCTCGGCAAGATGGCGATCGCGGCGGCCGCTGCACGGCTGCTGTTGGCGGGCGTCCGGCCGGGCGACTATCCGCGCGGCGGCGGCGTGCACCTGCGGCTCTGGCTCGCCGAGCAGATCGCGCAGCAGGTGGATCCGGTCGGTCTCGCCGGCGCCCCCTGGGTCGTGTACTACGCCCGCGCGCTCGGCGCCCGCATCCACCGGGACGTCGACCTGCACACCGTGCCGCCGATCACCGGCATGCTCGACATCGGCGCCGGTGCCTCGATCGAACCCGAGGTCGACCTGACCGGGTATTGGATCGACGGCGACACGGTGCGCATCGGCAGCATCCGGATCGGCGCCGATGCGATGATCGGCGCGCGCAGCACCCTCGCCCCCGGCACGAAGATCGGCCGCGGCGCGGAGGTCGCCCCGGGGTCCGCGGTGTTCGGGAGGGTTCGCGCCGGCCAGCGCTGGGCCGGGTCTCCCGCGGCCCGCACCGGCGGGGTCTCCACGCCGTTCGCCACCACGCGCCCCCCGAGCAAGCGGCGCTGGCTGTGGGCCTTCGCCGCATCCTCCGCTGCCCTCGGCATCCTGCCCCTCGTGGCATTCGCCGCCGGTGCCGTCGTTCTCTCCGCGGGCATGCGCGGCGCGGACTCGCTGCTCGATGCGATCCCCGGCGCCCTCGCGATGCTCGTGCCGGCCGTCCTGGTCACCGGCGCCGTCTTCGCCCTGCTGGTCCTGCTCCTCGTGCGACTGCTCGGAATCGGGCTGATCGAGGGCGTCTTCCCGGTGCGCTCGCGCGTCGCCTGGCAGGCCTGGACGACCGAACGCCTGCTCGACTCGGCTCGCACGTTCCTGTTCCCGCTGTACTCCAGCGGCTTCACGCCGCTGTGGCTGCGGGCGCTGGGAGCGGAGGTCGGCCGCGACGTCGAGGCATCGACCGTGCTGCTGATCCCGAAGCTCACGACCATCGCCGACGGGGCCTTCCTCGCCGACGACACCATGGTCGCCACCTACGAACTGCAGGGTGGGTGGATGCGGCTCGCGAAGGCGCGCATCGGCAAGCGGGCCTTCCTCGGCAACTCCGGCCTGGCCGCCGGAGGGCACAACGTCCCGAAGGATGGGCTGGTCGCCGTGCTGTCGGTGGCACCGCTGAAGGCGAAGGCCGGGTCGTCCTGGCTGGGCTCGCCGGCGACGCGTCTCCGCCGCGTGGTGAACGACTCCGACCTCGAGCGCACATATCGGCCGCGCACCGGGCTGCGCTACGCCCGCGCACTCTGGGAGATCTGCCGGGTCATCCCGGTGTTCGTGACCTGTGCGATCGGACTGGCCGTGATGCTGTCGCTCGCCGTACTCATCGAGGCCGTGGGGCTGCCCTGGGCCGTCGCCCTCTCCCCCGCGGTGATGCTGATCGCCGGCGCGTTCGCGGCGCTGATCACGACCGCCGCGAAATGGCTCATCGTCGGCCCGATCCGGCCCGGCGAGCACCCGCTCTGGTCGAGCTTCGTGTGGCGCACCGAGGTGTCGGACACGTTCACCGAGATGGTCGCGGCGCCCTGGTTCGCCAACTCCGCATCGGGCACTCCCGCCCTCGCGATCTGGCTGCGCACGCTCGGCGCGAAGATCGGCCGCGGGGTCTGGACCGACAGCTATTGGCTGCCCGAACCCGACCTCGTCACCCTCGGGGACGGCGCGACGGTGAACCGCGGATGTGTGGTTCAGACGCATCTGTTCCATGATCGAGTGATGAGCATCGATTCCGTCACCCTCGAGAACGGTGCGACCCTGGGGCCGCACAGCGTGATCCTGCCCGCCGCCACGATCGGAGCGGACGCCACGGTCGGGCCCGCCTCTCTCGTCATGCGCGGCGAGTTCGTCCCCGTGGGCAGCCGGTGGAGCGGCAACCCGATCGGGCCCTGGCGTGCGGTGAAGGTGCGGTCGTACCAGGCATCCGACGCATGACCGTCGACCCGTACACCCCGCACAGCGGAGACCGCCGCTACGGGGTGCTCCACTACGACCTGTCGCTCGACTACCGGGTCACGACGAATCGACTGGCGGGCACGGCGGTGCTCCGCGTGCGGATGAACGAACCGGCGAAGCACGTGTCCCTCGACCTCGTCGGACTCAAGGCGACCAAGGTGCGCGTCGCCGGGGATCGAGGAGCGACGTTCCGGCAGGACACCCGACGCCTCAAGGTGCTCTTCGGCGCGGAGCGCGCGGCCGGTGACGAGCTCACGATCACGGTGGAGTACTCCGGGGCCCCGGCTCCGCGCCGCACGCGCTGGGGCCTCATCGGCTGGGAGGAGCTGGAGGACGGCGCGCTCGTCGCCTCGCAGCCGACCGGCGCACCCACCTGGTTCCCGTGCAACGACCTGCCCGGAGACCGGGCGACCTATCGGCTGGAGTTCACGACCGACCCGGGGTACACCGTGGTCAGTGGAGGCGCGGCGACGCGCTCCCTGCAGCGCGGGCGCACACGTTGGACCTTCCAGCAGCCGCTGCCGACGGCGACGTACCTGATGACGGTCCAGATCGGCCAGTACGCCGACGAGCATGTCGCTCTCGGCGAGACCCCCGGCCGGCTCTACTACCCCCGGGCGCTCGCTGCCCGTGTGCAGGCCGACTTCGCGCCACTCGGCGAGATGATGCGCGTGTTCGTCGACGCGTTCGGCCCCTACCCCCAGGAGTCGTACAAGGTGGTCATCACGCCGGACGACCTGGAGATCCCTCTCGAGGCACAGGGGATGGCCATCTTCGGTGCGAATCATGTCGACGGCGCGCGCGGCGAGGAGCGGCTGATCGCCCACGAGCTGGCTCATCAGTGGTTCGGGAACAGCGTCGGCGTCGCCCGCTGGCAGGACATCTGGCTGAACGAGGGGTTCGCCTGCTACGCCGAATGGGTGTGGTCGGAGGCCTCCGGCGGCCCGACGGCCCACGCGCTGGCGCTGTCGCATCACGCACGACTCGCAGCCCTCCCCCACGATCTGTTGCTCTCCGACCCCGGCCCGGTGGACATGTTCGACGACCGCGTCTACAAGCGCGGAGCGCTGGCCCTGCATGCACTGCGGCTGACGGTCGGCTCCGACCGGTTCTTCTCCTTCGCGCGCGAGTGGTCGGCCCGGTTCGCGGGGCTCTCGGTCACGTCCGACGACTTCCTCGGCTTCGTCGACGAGCTCGTCGGCGGAGATGCTCGCGACCTCATGCGCGGATGGCTCGACGAGCTGCCGCTCCCGGCGCTCCCGCCGGCGCCATCCGTCAACCGCGCGCGGCGCTGAGGGTGTAGCCGGTCGGGCCGGGCAGAGTCGCCACCTGCAGTGGCGAGGCTCTGCCCGGGAGCATCGCCGTCCACTCCGCGGGTTCGACTGCCGCCGGTTCCGGTCGCAGCCGGACGTCGCCGGGGTCGATCACGATGCCGCGCCCGTCGGCTTTGACCGCCGCTTCGATGCGGGTCCAGCCGGCGAGGTCGGGAGCGGATGCCGCGGAGAACAGCGGCGCCAGTTCGGCGACCCGGAGCGCGGCGGTGTCGTGCTCGACGTCGACTCCCAGCGGCTCCCGCCCCTGCGCCGCCGCGACGACCACCAGGTCTTCGGCATGGCTCACACTCAGCACGAATCCCGGCGTCCGGGGCGCGGCATGATGCTCCCCGCAGCGCGCGCAGACGCTGTCGAGCGGCACGTAGGGCCCGCCGCCCAGTCGGAGAACAAGCTCGCGGATGAGTGCACGGCCGGCGAGGAACCCTGCGGCCCGAGCCCCGGTCAACTCACGGAATCGCGCGAGCTGCCCCTGACCCATCGCGGCGAGATCCTCCGTACTCAGCTCCGGGACGTCGGATGCGCGCGCCCAGACGACTGTCGCTCCGCGCCACGTGACCTCGTCCATGTCCCGGTGCCCGATCTCGTGGGACGAAGCCGCTCAGACCTCGAAGTCGACGGCGACGCGGGACTCGACGACGGAGCGGACGTACGCGACGACCTCTTCGTGCGCCGGGTGCACCTGGTACTCCTCGAGCGCGGCGAGGGAGGCGAAGTCGGCGACGAGTGTCACATCCCAGTTCGCGCCCGGATACGCCATGTTGGCGCCCGCCGAGATCGAGAGCAGCTGCGGGACGACCCCGTCGAGCGCATTCAGGCGACGAGCCACCTCGGCGGCCTGCGCTGCTCGGTCGGCCGCGTCCTCGGCGGCGAGCTTCCAGCTCACGACATGACGGATCATCGGACGGCCTCCTCGAGGGCGACGCGCAGCCGGTCGGGCGAGACCCGCCAGTGCGCATGGAGTTCGCCGTCGATGAGGATGACCGGGATCTTTTCCCACCACAGCTCGTACAGTGCGGGGTCGTCCTTGATGGACGCCTCGACGATCTCGATCTGCTCCGCGGCGGCGTCCGGAAGCTCCGCGACGACCGCGTCGATCACCTCGGAGGCGACGTCGCAGAGGTGGCAGTCGGGCTTCCCGATCAGCGTCAGCGTGGTCACGCCGACGGCACCTCCACCGCGCGCCCCTGGGCGATCCACTCGCCGGTGCCGCCCTCGACGTTCGTCGCGTCGTAGCCGCGCGCCTCGAGCGCCTCGACGACGCGCGCCGACCGTCCGCCGGCCTGGCAGATCACGTCGAACGATTCGGCCGGGAGTTCCTCGAGGCGATTGCCGATCTCGGACATCGGGATGTTGACCGCACCCGGGACGTGCCCGGCCGCGAACTCATCGGTCTCGCGCACGTCGATGAGCGGCGTGCCGGAGCGCTCGGCGAGTTCGGTGACGGTGATCGACTTCATGACATCCTCTCGACGGTGCAGAGACTGCGGGCAGAGACACGAAGCGCCCGTCCGAAGACAGGCGCTCGGTGTCTGGCCGCTTACTTCTTGTTGCGGCGCTGGTGGCGAGTCTTACGAAGCAGCTTGCGGTGCTTCTTCTTCGCCATGCGCTTGCGGCGCTTCTTGATGACAGAACCCACGGAAACCTCACTAAGTCAGCGGCTGGGCGTCGCGCAAAATCGGACACCCGGGTACGGGCACGGAAAAAAATGCCTCGGGTCAGTCTAGCAAACCCGCGCGACTGCTCGGTGCCGTGTCACTCCTCGACGTTCTCCGTCACCAGGAATCGCCAGACGAGCGCGTGACCGAGTGCGACCAGACCGATCAGCAGCAGCGCCTCCACCTGGATGCCGGTGAGCCCGAGCGGCGCGACGAGCTGCGGTGCGACGCCGATCACGGCGACTGCCCCGTAGATCAGGACGGCGCCGACCTGGATCCATCTGACCGCGGTCGAGGTGCCGCCGGTGCGGGCCTGAGCGACCAGTCGCACCATCGACACCGCGCCGACGATCGCGATCACGACGAACGACAGCCGCCACAGGATCGGGCTCTCGGTGCCGCCGACCTGGGCGAACAGGCCCATCAGCGCCGGGAGGAGGAACGAGAGGTAGATGCCGCCGATGGTGCGGCGCATGGCCGGGTTCGCGGTCCAGTCACGGCGCGCGCGGACGACGTTCCACCACAGGCCGGTGAGCGTGAAGCAGGTCGTGGAGAACAGAGCGTAGAACGTGCCGACATCCACGGAGTCCTCCTCGCGGCTAGCCGACGTCGGCGATGGGTCGCTGCAGGGCGTCGGCGACGGCCGACTCGGGCACGCGGTAGCTGCGGCCGAAGCGGATGGCCGGCAGTTCGCCGGCGTGGACGAGCCGGTACACGGTCATCTTCGACACGCGCATGAGCTCAGCGACCTCGGCCACCGTAAGGAACCGGACGTCAGGTACTTCGGGCATCCCACGTACCCCTTTCTCGATGAGCACACTCTATGGGGTAGCTGGGACGCGTGTAAACCCATGTGGCTGCTGTGATCAATGGGGCTCACCCCGGCGAGCGCAGACGGCTCGATCGCCCGGTTCCTCGTTCAGCCAGTTTTCTTTGCCTTCGCCAAACGCTCACGGGCTTCACGCAGCGTCTGGCGCTCGGCGCGGCGGGCCGCGCGCAGCGCCTTCTCGGCCTCCCTCACGGTCTTCTGCGCTTCGCGGAGGCGCCGGTCGCCGGCGAGCTCGACCGGGTCGAGGTCCGTCCATTCCGCGGCGTCGGCGTGCGGCGCCTGCCGGTCGAGACCGGCGATGTAGGCCGTCACGCCGTCGAGCACGCGATCGACCCCGAACCGGAACGGATCAGCCGCGGAGAGGAACACGTCCTCGTCGATCGCGCGGCGGAGGGCGGGAAACTCGTCAGTGGTGATCACGCGGTCGTAGAGCGTGGCCTCCCGCACGGCGACCTCGGCGGGCGTGAGTCCGGTGCCACGAGACTGCTCGGTGTAGCCCGCCTGCACGATCCCGCACCACCGCGCATCGCCGGTGACGGCCAGCGCGACGGCGATCCGCTCCTCCGCCGAGAGCGGCGTGCTCTCCAGGGCGGCGAGGGCGGCATCGAGCCAGGCCGAGCTGTTCGGAGTGATCGGGGAACCGGTGATCGGCAGCGACAGCATCCAGGGATGCCGCAGATAGAGCAGCACCTGCTCCTCGTAGAGCGCGATGAGGCGCTCGCGCCACCCCTCCGCCTCGAGGTGACTCTCCGGCGGGAGACCGGTCGCCTGCTCCTGCATCAGCAGCAGCAGGTCGTCCTTCGCGCTCACGTAGCGGTAGAGCGACATCGGCGTGAATCCGAGCTTGGCTGCCACGGCAGCCATCGACACGGCACCGATACCCTCGGCATCCGCCAGCTCGACGGCCGCGTCGACGATCTTCTCGACGCTCATCTCGCGTTTCGGTCCGCGCTGCGGATCAGCCGCCACGCCCCAGGCAAGCGCGATCCCTCGCGGCAACTCCGGCGGTTCGGTGTCAGTCATGCGCCCATCCTAGTTCTGTTTATTTGATAAACAGTGTGTTACCGTCATACGCAGTTGCGTTGCACGTACACAGTTTTCGGTATACACAGAAAGGTTCACTGATGGAGTCAGCCATCGAGGCCAGAGGCCTCCGCAAGTCCTTCCAGGGCAGGACCGTCGTCGACGACCTCGACTTCACCGTCGCCCGCGGCGAGGTCTTCGCCCTGCTCGGTCCCAACGGTTCGGGTAAGACCACGACGATCAACATCCTCACCACGCTGTCGACGGCGGATGCCGGCTCCGCGACGGTGGCGGGCTGGGACGTACTCGCGCAGCGCACCGAGGTACAGCGACGGATCAGCCTCACCGGCCAGTCCGCCGCGGTCGACGACGCCCTCACCGCCACCGAGAACGTGATCATGTTCGCTCGCCTCGCCGGGCTCGACCGCGCTGCAGCTCAGCGTCGAGCGATCGATCTGATCGCGCAGTTCGACCTGACCGACGCCGCCGCACGTCTGGTCCGAAAGCTCTCCGGCGGCATGCGCCGACGGCTCGACCTCGCACTCAGCTTCGTCGTGACGCCCGAGGTGCTGTTCCTCGACGAGCCGACGACCGGCCTCGACACCCGGAGTCGACGCGACCTCTGGGATATCATCCGCGCACTTGCGGGCGCCGGCACCACAGTCTTCCTCACCACGCAGTACCTGGAGGAGGCCGACCAGCTCGCCGATCGGATCGCCGTGCTCCACGACGGCAGGATCGCGGCCCTCGGCACTCCCGCCGAGCTGAAGTCCCGCATCGGGGGCGACACGGTCGAGATCCATGACGGAAACGGCGACCTCCGACGATCGATACCGACCGACGGGTCCGTCGCCGACCTCCGTCGCGCGCTGGATCTCCTCGACCGGGAGGGCGAGGACGGCGTCGTCTCGCTGCGCCGCCCCACGCTCGACGACGTGTTCCTCGCCGTCACTGCGGGCTCAGGCCCGTGGTCCGCCACCCCTCTGAAGGAGCTCGCATGAACATCTCCGCGATCGCGCCCCGCGCCGCGGCATCCGCCCCCGCTCTCCCCCGCCCTCGTCCGCGGCTGCGCGGCTTCACCGCCGAATCGGTGTTCGTCGTCCGAAGCCTGCGCCACTCCCTCCGCGACGGCGAATCGCTCCTGACGGCGATCATGCTGCCGGTGATGCTCATGCTCATGTTCACGTGGGTGTTCGGTGGCGCGATCGATCCTTCCGGCGCCTATGTCGACTACGTGGTGCCCGGTATCATCCTCACCTGCGCCGGTTTCGGGGCATCGTCGACCGCGGTGTACGTCGCCAACGACATGCGCACCGGCATCATCGACCGGTTCCGCACCATGCCCCTCCGGGCGGGCGCGGTGCTGACGGGACACGTGGTCGCCAGCGTGCTGCGGAACCTCCTGGCGACGGCGATCGTGATCGGCGTCGGCATCCTGGTGGGGTTCCGGCCGAGCGCCTCGCTGCTCGAATGGATCGCGATGGCCGGGGTGATCGCGCTGTACATCCTCGCCATCACCTACCTGTTCGCCACCATCGGTCTCGCGGCCGGCAGCCCCGAAGGAGCCAATGGCTACGGCTTCGTCCTGCTGTTCCTGCCGTACCTCTCCAGTGCTTTCGTGCCGGTCGCGAGCATGCCGGCGTGGTTGCAGCCCGTCGCCGCGAACCAGCCCATCACGCCGATCGTCGAGACGATCCGCGGACTGCTGACGGATGCTCCGCTGCAGGGTGAGCCCTGGTGGGCCATCGGCTGGTGCCTCGCGATCCTCCTGATCGCGGTGGCCTGGGGAGCGTGGTTGTTCCGTCGCAAGTCGGCTCGCCGCTGACACCGGGCGCCATCCGCTCCGGAACGAGTCTCAGCCAAGACATAGGCATCCCCCGCTTCGCGTTCAGTCTGGAATGCCAATATTCCGGATAGGACTTGTGCCGGCACCGCCGAGTCCACGCGAGCTGGGGCTCGCGGATCGCCCCTGATGACAAGCCCCTGTCGTCAGGGGCGAGGCATGTCCGGACGCCGCCAGGCCACCGGGATGTCGCGCATCACCAGCGCGCTGTCGATGACGGCCGCACCGCGCGGAAGCCCTTCGAAGAACGACGACGACACGTCGTTCACTCGCGCGGCCTCCACGGCCCATCTCGTCGACACGAGCTCCAAGCCCTCGACGCCCCGAGCGCCGCGACGCGGTGACCAGCCGACCGCCCCCACACGATAGAAGTCGGATGCGTCATCGACGGAGGCGAACAGCGAACTGTCCCAGCCGTCGGTCAGCTCCACGTCGGCGGCGACTCGAGCGTCCGGGGCGCTCATCCGCACGCGGAAGCGCCCGCCGCCCTCGTCGACGTCGAACCGGGCCCGTCGATGCACACCCGGGAAGAAGCGTCCGCCGCCGACGACGGGAACGAGTTCCGAACTGTGCCGCTCCGTGATGTAGACGCCGGCGCGGGTGACGTCGCCCTCGTCCCACTCGACGGCGAACCTGTGCGCGGCGTTCTCCGTGGACAGGCCGATTCGCGGCCGTACCCACCCCGGCCGCAGCTCGGTCAGGGCGATCATGCACACACCGGCCACGGCGCTGCCATCGACGAGCTGCGGCCGGAACGGGGCAGGCACCACCTCTCGCGCCACGCGCGCGTCGACCCGATAGGTGAGCAGGAGGCGGCGACGGATGCGACCGCGGATGGAGGTCAGTCCGGACGCGCGCAGCCCCGGCGCGCTGCGTTCGACCGTCGGAGGGGAATCGCTCGAGGTTGTGCTCATACCCCGACCATAGCTGATTAGCTAAATGGCTACAAGCCTAAACGCCCCTGCTTGTCGGCGGAGTTCAACCGCCGAAGCGCTTGAACGCATTGGCGACGACGTGCTTCGCGGAAGCCGCAGCCCGACCGACGACCTCGGCGGCATGGACCGCGCCGTCGTTCAGCGGGACGGACGGGTAGGCGATGTCCGGAGCATCGTCGCCGTACGCGTCGACCAGGAACGGGACCAGCCAGTCGTCCACGTCCTCGAGCGGCTTGACCGAGAGGCTGTAGAAGCGGCGCTGGCCGTCTTCGCGCACCGAGACCAGCTCGGCGTCGCGCAGGACCTTGAGGTGCTTCGACACCGTGGGCTGACTGATGCCCAGGTCGGCGACGATGTGACTCACGCTGGTGCCCGCCTCGCCTTCGGCCGTGCGTCGCAGCAGGAGCTGGAGGATGTCGCGCCTCGTACCGTCTGCGATCACGTCGAAGATGTCCGTCATGTGATCAGGGTAGTGGTCCCCGGCACGGAGTACCATGACGAAGGCTCGGCGAAAGGCGCCGTGCGACCGCGGTGAGCGGCAGGGGCACGACGAAGGGGGACGCGATGTCGGGCATCGCTTCGGCGTCGTCCCCACGCGAACGCCTGGAAGGCATCGCCGGCTGGGTCAAGCACATCGTCACCTCCTCACCCTCCCGCTTCGCGATCGTGATCTTCGCGATGCTGATCCTGGTCTTCACCGTTCTGCTGTCGCTGCCGATCTCCTCGGCGAGCGGAACCGTCACGCCGCTGAACGACGCCCTCTTCACGGCCGTGTCGACGATCTGCGTCACCGGCCTCGCCACCGTCGACATGGCGAACTACTGGTCGCCGTTCGGCCACGTCATCGTCTTCCTGGGCGTCAACATCGGCGCGCTCGGCGTGCTCACCCTCGCCTCCCTGATGGGGATGCTCATCTCGCGGCGGCTCGGCCTGCGCGCGAAGCTGATGGCCGCCGGCGACACCAACCCGCTGCGCGCCCACGGCGGCGTCGTGAACGAGAGCCAGACGGTGCGGCTGGGCGAGGTCGGCCAGCTGCTCACCACCGTCGCGGTGTCGGCGCTGATCATCGAGGCGTCGCTGGCCGCCCTGCTCTACCCGGCCCTGGTGATGGCGAAGGTCGACCCCATCGCCGCGCTGTGGGAAGCGCCGTACTTCGCCGCGATGGCCTTCACCAACACCGGCTTCGCCCCGAACGACGGCGGCGTCGCGGTCTTCGCCGACGACTACATCGTGCTCACGCTGCTCATGATCGGCGTGTTCCTCGGAAGCATCGGCTTCCCGGTGATCTACACGCTCGCCAAGCACGTCTGGCACGTGAAGAAGTGGTCGCTGCACACCAAGCTCACCCTCGTCACCACGGTGCTGCTCTTCGTGCTCGGCGCCGTCGTCTTCCTCGTGCTGGAATACGCCAACCCGAAGACATTCGGGTCAATGGATGCCGCGGACACGACGTTCCAAGCGTTCTTCCTGTCGGCGATGACCAGATCCGGCGGATTCAACGTCATCGAGATGGACGACCTCAACGGCTCGTCTCTGCTCGCCGCCAGCATGCTGATGTTCGTCGGCGGCGGCTCGGCATCGACCGCCGGAGGCATCAAGGTGACCACGCTGGCCGTGCTGGCGATCGCCGTCTGGTCGGAGGCCAAGGGACGCCAGTCCGTCGAGGTGTTCGGCCGCCGCATCCCCAGCGACGTGCAGCGCGTCGCACTCAGCGTCGTCGCCTGGGGTGCCACGATCGTGGCGCTGTCGACGATCATCATCGCGCAGATCACCAAGGACGACATCAGTCATGTGCTGTTCGACGTCATCTCGGCGTTCGGCACCGTCGGCCTGTCGACCGGCCTCACAGCAGAGCTGCCGGATTCCGCCTCGTACGTCATGGCCGCGACCATCTTCATGGGCCGCGTTGGTACAGTGACTCTCGCCGCGGCAGTCGCCGCGACATCGCGATCGCAGTATTACTCGCTGCCCGTGGAAAGGCCGATCGTTGGTTGAAGTCCTCCGGGGCGACGCTCCCGTCCTCGTCATCGGTCTCGGTCGCTTCGGTGCCGCGTGCGCCGGGGAGCTCGACCGCCTCGACCGCGAGGTGCTCGCGATCGACGACAACCTCGAGCTCGTGCAGAAGTGGTCCGACCGCGTCACGCACACCGTGCAGGCGGATGCGAAGAACATCGACGCGCTGCGGCAGATCGGTGCCGGTGACTTCCAGGTCGCCGTCGTCGCCGTCGGCTCCTCGATCGAGGCATCCGTGCTGATCACCGCCAACCTCGTCGACCTCAAGGTGCCGCAGATCTGGGCGAAAGCCGTCTCGCAGTCGCACGGCAAGATCCTCGCCCGCGTCGGCGCGAACCACGTCATCTACCCCGAGCGGGAAGCCGGCGAGCGCGTCGCGCACCTCGTGAGCGGACGGATGCTGGACTTCATCCGCTTCGACGACGACTTCGTGCTGGCCAAGATGTACCCGCCGAAGTTCATCCGCGGCGTCGGGCTGAACGAGTCGGGCGTGCGCTCGAAGTACAAGGTCACCGTCGTGGGCGTGAAGAGCCCCGGCAAGCCGTTCCGCTATGCGGAGGCGGCGACGATCGTCACGAACCACGACCTCATCATCGTGTCGGGCACCAACAGCGACATCGAGCGTTTCGCCGCTCTCGACCGCTGAGCAGGCTTCCGGTCCTGGGCGCCGCTCAGGCGTCGATGTCGAGGGTGATCCGGACGACGTCGTCGACGCCGACGCCCTCGCGGTCCTGCAGGATCTTCTTGATCGGCACGATGTAGCCGCCGTCCTTCGGCCAGAGCGCGGTCGTCACCGTGGTCTCACCGATCGTGACGGATGCCGGGATCATCCCCCACCCGTAGGTGACCACCGAGGAGACCTCGTGGATCATCTCGCTCTCCGTTGGCGGAACGGTGACGAAGTGGAACGGCGCGGGCCCGCGCCAGTACCAGATCTCGCCTTCGAGGTGCAGCCGCATCGGTCAGCCTCCGGCGGCGAGTTCCTTGGAGCGGGCGAGGGCGGCTGCCGCGCCATCGGCGAAGATGCGATCGAGGTGCGCGTCCTGCAGCACCGCGATCGCGCGCTCGGTCGTGCCCTTCGGGCTCGTGACTCGACGACGGAGCTCGGCCGGGTCCTCGCCCGACGCCTCGAGCAGAGCGGTCGCGCCGATGAAGGTCTGCTCAGCCATGAGGCGCGCATCGGCCTCGCCGAAACCCAAGCCGACCGCGGCCTTCGTGAACTCTTCGACGAGCAGGTACACGTAGGCGGGTCCGGAGCCCGAGATCGTGCCGAGCGCATCGATCTGCGACTCCGGGACCTCGATGACCACGCCGACGGTCTCGAAGAGGCGACGCACGAGCGCCACGTCCTCCTCGCTGGCACCGGGGCCGGCAGCGAGACCGGTGACGCCCTTGCGCACAGTCGACGGCGTGTTCGGCATCGAGCGGATGACGTGCGCGTCGGCGCCGAGCACGTCGGCGAACGTCTGCAGTGTGACGCCGGCCGCCAGGCTGACGACGATCGTGCCGTCGGCGAGATGCGGGCGGATCTCGTGGAGGAGGTCGGGCACCATCGCGGGCTTGACCCCGACGAGCACGATCCGCGCCCCGGAGACGGCGTCGGCGTTGCCGTTCGGGTGCTCCGACAGCGCGATGCTGGTCACGCCGTCGAGGTCGGCGAGGGCGTCGGCCTTCTCCGCTGATCGGTTCGTCGCGGTGATCCCTCCCCCGACGTGGATGCCGGATGCGAGCACTCCGCGGAGGATGGCACCGCCCATGGAACCGGCACCGAGGAAAGCGAGGGAAGGAAGCGAATCGGCCATGTCGTCATCCTACGGCGGGCGCTCCGGCATCCGTCGGCACGCAGTTCTAGACTCGTGACATGAGTGCATCCGGAGGCAACAAGGCCATCGTCGCGGCGTTCCTGGCGAACCTCGGCATCGCGATCGCGAAGTTCATCGCGTGGGCGCTCTCGGGCTCCGCGTCGATGTTGGCCGAGGCCATCCACTCGGTCGCCGACTCCGGCAACCAGCTGCTGCTCATGCTCGGCGGACGCAAGGCCCGGCGCGAGGCCGACCGGTCCCACCCCTTCGGCTACGGACGCGAGCGTTACGTGTACGCGTTCGTCGTCTCGATCATCCTGTTCTCCGTCGGCGGTCTGTTCGCGATCTACGAGGGAATCGAGAAGCTGACCAACCCGCATGAGCTCGACAAGACCTGGTGGTGGCTGCCGCTGGTCGTGCTGGTCATCGCGATCGGACTGGAGTCGTTCTCGCTGCGAACGGCCGTGCGCGAGAGCAACGTCGTGCGCGAGAAGGGGCAGTCGTGGGTGTCGTTCGTGCGACGGTCGAAGGCTCCGGAGCTGCCCGTCGTGCTGCTGGAAGACGTCGGCGCTCTGACCGGACTCACGTTCGCGCTGCTCGGCGTCGGTCTCACCCTCATCACCGGCAACCCGGTCTTCGACGCTCTCGGCACCGTGATGATCGGTGTGCTGCTCGTGCTGATCGCGATCGTGCTGGGCATCGAGACGAAGAGCCTGCTGGTCGGCGAGGGCGCGACGCAGGCGGACCACGACCGCATCGTCGACGCGATCAACGCGGGTGACGAGATCGAGAAGATCATCCACATGAAGACGCTCTACCTGGGCCCCGACGAGCTGATGGTGGCCGCGAAGATCGCGCTCAGGGCCGACAAGCCGCTGCGCGAGGCCGCCGACGACATCGACGCGATCGAAGCGCGGATCCGCGAGGCCGTGCCCGTGGCACGAGTGGTCTACATCGAACCCGACGTGTACCGCCCCGCGATCGACCCGGAGCCGTCGACCGACGTCTTCGTACTGAAGTCGTCGGACTGAGGTGCTTAAGGGTCAGCGGCGCGGCTCGAAGAACTCGCGGAGCAGTGCGGTGGCGGCATCCGCCTCGATCCCGCCCACGACCTCTGCGCGGTAGGGCAGCCGGCGGTCTCGCAGCACGTCGTACATGGATCCCGCCGCTCCCGCCTTCTCATCCCACGCGCCGAAGACCACGCGGCTGATCCGTGCCTGCAGGATCGCGCCTGCGCACATGATGCACGGCTCCAGCGTCACGACGAGCGTGTGGCCCTGGAGATTCCACGAGCCGGCGGATGCCGCTGCTGCCCGCAATGCGTCGATCTCGGCGTGCCCGGTGGGGTCGTGCGTCGTCTCACGATGGTTGCGGCCTTCGGCGACGATCCGGCCGTCGGCATCGAGGACCACGGCGCCGACCGGGATCTCGGACGCGGCCCCCGCTTCGGCCGCCAGCGTCAGCGCGCGCTGCATGGCGAGTTCGTCGGCAGCGGTCATGCGTCGAGCCTACGACAGCACCGCGGGGCGCCCGGCGAGGACGATGTCGTGAGAGGACGTGCTGCGCATTAGCCTGTAGGCATGCGTGTTCACGTCGCCGACCACCCTCTCATCACCCACAAGCTCTCGGTGCTGCGCGACTTGCGCACCCCATCGCCGGTCTTCCGCCAGCTCACCGAGGAACTCGTGACGCTGCTCGCCTACGAGGCGACCCGCAATGTGAAGGTCAGCCCGATCGAGATCACCACTCCGGTGACGAAGACGATGGGGGTGAAGATCTCCGAGCCTCGCCCGATCGTGGTGCCGATCCTCCGCGCCGGCCTGGGCATGCTCGAGGGTCTCGTCAAGCTGCTGCCGACCGCAGAGGTCGGTTTCCTCGGCATGGTCCGCGATGAGACGACCTTCGAGCCGACGACGTACGCCGAGCGCCTTCCCGATGACCTCAGCGACCGCCAGTGCTTCGCGATCGACCCGATGCTCGCCACGGGCGGATCGCTCGCTGCTGCCATCCAGTTTCTGTTCGACCGCGGAGCCAAGGACGTGACCGCGATCTGCCTGCTCGGTACTCCGGAGGGTGTCGCGGCGATCGAGGCGATGGCGGGCGACCGCGACGTCACGCTGGTGCTCGGAGCGCTCGATGAGCGACTCAACGAGAAGGGCTACATCGTGCCCGGACTCGGTGACGCGGGCGATCGGCTCTACGGCACCGTCTGACCGCCGCGCTGTCTCGGAGCGAACGCCTCGGAGCGAACGCCTCGTCACCCGAGCTGCAGGCGGTAGGCGCGCTCATCGCCGAAGTGCCGGAATCCGCTGCGGCGCAGGATCGGCGCGGATGTGGACACCCGCCCTTTCACGAGTGCTGTCGTCGCGCCGAGCTCGGCGCTGAGGCGCAGCCTCTCGGCGAGGACCGCGCGGTAGGCGCCGCGACCTCGCGCCGCCGCCAGCGTGCCCGCGCCCCAGAGACGCGCGAATCCGTCGACGATCGTGCAGCCGCCGACGCTCACCGCTCTGCCGTCGAGACGGGCGAGAACGCGCACGTGCTCCCCCGCAGCGAGTCCCGCTGAGACCTCTTCGTGTTCGACGCGGAGTCCTTCGTCGTCGAGCGCCACCTGTTCCCAGACCGGCACGTTGATCGCGTCGACCTCGCGCACCTGGTCAAGCGTCCGCACGACTTCCGCGGTCGCGGCGGAGGGCACGTCGACCGCGAGTTCGTCGATCGCTCGGGCGAACACCGCGACCGTGTCGATGTGTTCGGCGCCGCGACGCTGCATCTGCGCCTCGAGGTCGGGGGCATCGGAGGGGTTCGTCCAGAAAGTGAGCCGGTCCTCGCCCCATCCGCGGGTGCGTTCGATCGCGTGATCGACCACGGTCGCGGCATCCGCCGTCGAGCTCACCTGGGAGGCGCGCACCCCGCCACCGAGCTGGGAGGGATATCGCACCAGCAGCAGGTGCTCGTTCGTCTGCTCGCTGCCGCGCGGGAACCACGCCCAGGCGGCAGCCGCTCGAAGGATGTCGTCTGTCGTGTGCGTGGTCACTGCGCGGCCCCCACGAGCCGGGCGAACGCGCTGAGCCGGGCGACGCCCTCGGGTGTGTACGGAAGATCGTCGAGCAGCGCCGGCGAATGGATCAGGTAGGCGACGGCCTGGGCACGGGAGATGGCCACGTTGAGGCGGTTCTGCAGCAGCAGGAACTCCGGTCCACGCGGGGCGTCGCGCCCGCTGGATGCGGCGAGCGAGGTGATCGAGACGACGGCCTCCTTGCCCTGGAAATTGTCGACGGTGCCGACCGGGACGTCAGGGAAGCCGCCATCGGCCAGGGCATCGAGGACCAGTTGGCGCTGCGCGTTGTACGGCGTGACGACGATGATGTCGGACTGCACGAGCGGCCGGGTCGACGCATCGGGGTCGTTGTCGGTGAAGGTCCGCCCGACGAGATCGCGGACCAGACGCACCACCTCGGCCGCTTCTTCGGGCGACTGGGTCGCATTGCCACGGTGCCGGAGGGGCAGCACGTGCAGCCCGGGTTCGATGCCCTCGATCGATCGCCGTTCGGTGCCGGGGGCTGAGGCGAGTTGCCCCGCGTAGGCCAGCTTCGACACCGGGGCTGCGACGAGCGGGTGCATACGCCAGGACCTCGCGAGAAAGTACCCGTATTCGGGGCGGACGACCGGGTCGCCGTCCATGACCCACCCGAGCGCCGACGTGTCGACCGGTTCGGGATGGGCGCCCTGGCTGACCTGCGGCAGCTGCTGGGGGTCGCCGAGCAGAAGCAGCCGCTTCGCGCCCGCCGCGACGGCGATCGTCGAGGCGAGCGAGAACTGCCCTGCCTCGTCGATCACGAGCAGGTCGAGGCCGCCCCGGTCGACGCGCTGGACGTTGCTGAAGTCCCACGCCGTGCCGCCGACCACGACGCCCTCGTCGGCGTGCTCGGCGAGGAACGAAGCCATGCCGCTCTTCGGGATCGCCGTGTAGGGGATATCCGCCTCGCTGTCCTTCGGCGCTTTCCCGACCTGCGAGGGCGAGACCCCGTCGGCGACGACTCGGCCGAGCAGCGTCTCGATGATGGCGTGCGACTGCGCGACCACGCCCACCTTGAAGCCGTGTTCGTTCACGAGACGGGCGATCGCCTGCGAGCCGGTGTAGGTCTTGCCCGTCCCCGGCGGGCCCTGCACGGCCAGGTAGCTGCGATCGAGGTCGAGGACGCCGCGCACGATCGCCTCGATGACGTCGTCGCCCGCCGCCGGAATCGATGCTCCCGACGTGGTGCGCGGGGGGATACGCCGAAGGATGTCGGTGGCGGGGTCTGCCGGGAAGTCAGGAGCGGCCGCATGCACGGCATCCGCCCACTCGTCGATGGCACCCTGCAGAGACACGACGCGGGGAGGTGCGGCCGGTGTGAGCGCCACGGGAAGCTCATCCCAGGTCTGCCCCTGCACCGCCGATTCGGTCACGAGGTAGCCGTCGTCGAGCACCTCGGTCACCGTGACCGTATGCGGGACGTGCACCGCCCGCGACGGGACCTCGGTGTCGAACGGAGCGGGCACCTCATAGAGCGCGAACGGCTGCGAGCCGACACCGAGCGTGGTGCCCGGCGATACCTCGCCCCGGATCTCGATGTCGCGCGACATCACCCGACGCCCCTCACCGATGCTCCACTCCCGGCCGACGGTCGACGACGTGCGGTCGATGCGCACGACATCGCGCGTGCCGTCCCACATGGTCACGGGCTCGCGCAGCCGCTGGAAGTGCGACACCCAGAAGCTCTTCGCCTCGCGGGGGAAGTAGTCGATGGCGGCCGCGGCCAACCGGTGCACCTGCCCGTCCCCACCTGTCTCGGCGGCGCGCTCCGCGTCGGCGAGCAGAGCCACCGAACGAGGCGACGGCTCGTAGATGACCTCGTCGATCTCGTCGGGCGGGGCCGGCGTCACGCCCCGCTGACGGGCGATGTCGATCAGCCAGTTGCGCAGTCGACGGGTGGAGACGCAGTCGTAGCGGTTGTAGTCGGCGAGGTCCACCAGCACGGCATCGGCCTCGGCCTGCTCCCCCGCAGCAGCCAGCTCTCGCGCGGCGACGTACTGGACGATCGAGTCATCGCCCTTCTGCACATCGCTCGTACGCACATCGTCGCCCATGTAGAGCGGCTCGAGCTTCTTGATCGAGTAGGAGCGCGAGCCGACCCGTACCGTCCGCAGCACCAGCGGGTAGAGGTCGACGAAGACCCCCTCGCGCAGCAGCCGATCGATCTCGCCCTCGCGCACGCCGTGCCGCGCCGCCATCGCCACCAGATGCGAGGTCTCGTACGGGGCGTAGTGGTAGATGTGCATGCCGGGGTGCGCGGCCCGTCGCACCTTCACGAAGTCGAGGAAGTCCTCCAGCGCCCGACGCTCGTCGGCGAAGGTATGCGCCCACAGGGCCGAGTACTGATCGGTGTTGTCGACCCAGCCGAACAGGTAGTCGATGCCCCAGTGCGCCTCGCCGTCGGCGGCGGGTTCGGTGTACAGCGGATCGCCCTCGAAGTCGAAGAAGATGTCGCCGTGGCTGGGGACCGGAAGCGTATGAATGGCGGGCGCGTAGTGGACGTCGTAGGTGGGCGTTCCCTCTGCATCGGCCCTGACCTGCAGTCGCGCCTGGGCACGCAGCGTCTCGAAGGTGTCGACGTTCATGCCGACGGGCGGCTCGGCCGCCGTCGTCAGCGCATCGATCGTCTCGATCCCGGCTGCCCGCAATCGAGCGCGCTGCACGGGACGCATCCGGGCGATCATCAGCAGATCGCGGTGGTCGAGGACCTGCTCCTCGCACGTGGCGCATCGACCGCACGCGACGATCTGGAGGTCGCCGCGATCGTCGCCCCACGCGAGGGCAGTGCCGGTCGCGCCATCGGCGATCCGCCGGTCGGCGATGAGGGCGCGCAGCCGAGCCCGACGCACCTGGAAGAGCGGGAGCAGGTCGTCGACGGCGTGCGTGCTGAGCGAGCTGTCGCCGAGGATCAGGTCGACCTCGTCGGAGCGCGGGATGCCGAGCCGGTCGAGCTGATCGACATATGCCGCCAGCTGCATGAGGGCGGTGACCCGCGCCTTGCGCGCCAGTTTGGAGTCCTGCACGCGCCAGCGACCATCCACGTCCTTGCGCAGGAAGTCGGCGAATCCGACGAACTCGTCGGTCGCGAAGGCGGCCTGGAAGACCACGAGAGCGTCGGACCTGAGCGCCTCGACCGTCTCATCGGTCGCCGCCCGGAGGGCCTCAGCGTCCACCGACGAGACCTTCTCGATCCGATGCACGTTCTCGTCGCCGAGTTCTTCCACGTACCGGGCGAGCACGTTGCGCTCGTGCACATCGCCGAGTAGCGCCGCGCGCTTCAGCGTGGCGTCTTCGGGCTCTTCGACGGCGGGGACACGACCCAGCTTCGCGTCGATCGCCCGACACCAGGCGAATTCGCACTCGGCGGCCGCCTTGAGATCGCTGGCGCTCCAGATGACGCGCTGTGCCTCGGTGTCGATCCGCACGATGCTCCCGTTCTGTCGGATGCTTCGACACTATCCGCGGCATCCGACACGGCACGAACCGCGCAGGCTTCTCTACGTCAGCGCCACCAGGTGTCGTCGGGGGTCACCGGCAGGTGCCGCTTGTGCTGCGTGGCGAGGTACTTGGCCTCGATCCGCCCCGCGACTTCCGGGTCGACGTGGCGCCCCTCGAGGAAGTCGTCGATCTGCTCGTAGGTGAGGCCGAGCTCGTCCTCGTCGGCGCGTCCGGGCTGGCCGTCGAGGAGGTCGGCGGTCGGCACCTTGAACGCGAGCCGGTCGGGAGCATCCAGGAACCGCAGCAGGGATCGACCCTGGCGCTTGGACAGACCGGACAGCGGGAGGATGTCGGCTGCTCCATCGCCGAACTTCGTGTAGAAGCCGGTCACGGCCTCGGCTGCATGATCGGTGCCGATCACCAGGAGCCCGTCGTGGCCGGCCAGCGCATACTGTGTGACCATCCGCACGCGGGCCTTGATGTTCCCGCGGTTGAAATCGCTGATATCGCTGGTGACGGCGAACTCGATGTCCTCCTCGACCCCGTCGACGCCGTTCTGGATGTTCACCTCGACCGAGGCATCCGGTGCGATGAACTCCAGCGCCGCCTCTGCATCCGCGGCGTCGGCCTGCACGCGGTACGGCAGGCGCACCGCGAGGAACTTCGCCTCGCCGCCCTCGGCGCGCACCCGCTCGACCGCGAGTTGCGCGAGGCGCCCGGCGAGGGTCGAGTCCTGCCCGCCGGAGATGCCGAGGACGAAGCCTCTCGCTCCGGTGGTGCGCAGGTAGTCGACGAGGAAGCGGACGCGCCGCTCCACCTCGGCTTCGGGGTCGATCTCGGGCTTGACTCCGAGGTCTTCGGAGATCTGCTGCTGCAGGGTCATGGAGGTCCTCCGGTCTTCTCCCCATCAGTATGCTCCCCCAGTGTTACATCGGAATGACGTGCCGGGCGCGGAGCGGGACGTGCGGCCGGCGGGCGATGGGACAATGGAGGAGTGAGACTCCTCGTCGCCGCGATGGCATCCGAACTCGAAGCGTTCCCCGACGACCTGCACGGTTTCGATCAGCTCGTCACCGGCGAGGGCAAGATGCAGGCGACCCACGCGCTGACCCGCGCGCTCGCGGCGAAGGAGTACGAGGAGGTCGTCGTGGTCGGCACAGCCGGGGGGATCGACCCCGCGCTCGAAGCCGTGGTGCACGAGATCGGAAGCGCGCTGCAGCACGACGTCTTCGATCTCGACGGCGTGGCCGGGCAGCACGTGTCGTTGCCCGCACGCGTGTCGACGGGTCGCGACGGCGTGCTGATCGCAACGGGCGACAGCTTCGTCGGCGATGCGGGCATCACCGCGGTCATCCGTCCCTCTGGCGCGGGCCTGGTCGACATGGAGACCTACGCGTACATCTGGGTCGCGCAGCAGTTCGGGGTGCCTGTCCGCGCGTTCCGCGCCATCTCCGACCGCGCCGAAGCGGGAGCGCTGGTCGATTTCCGGGCCGCGATCGCGCGGTGCAGTGTGATGCTGCGTGAGAAGATCCGCGAGCAGTACGGCGTCTGACCGTCAGCGTGTCTCGATGATGCTCGGCCCGTTCGGCGTGGCCCGCACCGTGAGCTGAGCGGGGATCTGCTCCTGCATGGCCTCGACGTGGCTGATCACGCCGACCGTTCGTCCGCCCTGCCGCAGTTCGTCGAGCGTCCGCATCGCGACATCGAGGGTGTCGCCGTCGAGGGAACCGAAACCCTCATCGATGAAGAGCGTGTCGAGGCGGATGCCGCCGGCCCGGGCCGTGACCACCTCAGCGAGACCGAGCGCGAGGGCGAGCGAGGTGAGGAACGTCTCGCCACCGGAGAGCGACTGCGGCGGGCGAGCCTGCCCGGTGAAGGCGTCTGAGACCACGATGCCGAGCCCGGATGCTGCGCCCCGGGCAGCCAGCGCGTCGGAGTGCTGCAGCTGGTAGCGGCCGGTGGACATGTCGTACAGCCGTCGATTGGCCGCCTCGACGATCTCCTCCAGCTCTGCCGCGAGCACGAATGTCTCCAGCGTCATCTTGCGGGTGTTGGCTCCGCGGCCGGCGATCGTGTCGGCGAGGTTCTGCAACACCTCGAACTCCGCGGCGTCCTCTCCGGTGCGCGCGTGCTCGGCGGCCGCAGATCGAAGGAGATCGTCGAGACGCTCCGCCGTACCGGATGCACGGCTCGCCTCGTCGACAGCGCGCGTCCATGCGGCACGGGCGGAGGCGGCGGCATCTTCGGCCGGAGTCAGATCGATCGGCTCCTCCGGCAGAGTGCGCAGCTCGAGGTCGAACAGGATCGACCTCTCCTTCTCGCGCTGCACCGCATGCTGGGAGATGCGCAGCTCGAGGGCCTCCTGGATCGCGGCAGTCCGGAGTGCGCGTTCGGCGGCCGAGACGTCGGCGAAGCTGGATGCCGCGAGCGCCGACTCCTGCTCCTCCTGCGCCTCGGCGAGAGCGCGGGACCTGCGTGCCCGCTCGGCGGTCGCGGCGGCCAAGGCCCGAGCGGCAGCGACCTTCGCCGACGCGTCGGCCTGGCGCTCGGCGACGGTGGCGAATGGTCCTCGGGCTTCGGCGATCAGCGCGCGGGCCTCGGCGATCCGCTGGTCGAGCACGACGAGCTGCTCGCGGGCCGCGGCGAGGGTCGCTGCGGCATCCGCGCGTTCCCGCTCGAGCCGCTCGCCGCGGCCGACGATCTCCTGCAGCTGCGCCTCCACCGACTTCACCCGGTCTGCGGCGGCGAGGCTCTGCGTGTGCAGGTCGGCGGCGGCGGCTCGTTCTGTCTCCGTCTGCTCGACGCTGCGCCCGTCGGCTCTGGAGTCTGCAGCGGCGAGCTCGGCCCGTAGCGCCGACGCGGTGGCGGCGGCGGTGTGCTCCTCGCCGGCCGCGCGGTCGCGGGCGGCCTCGGCGGCGGCGAGGTCGTCGGCCGAGACGGGGTCGGCGTGGGTGGCCGGTGCCGGATGCTCGTGGGCTCCGCACACCGGACACGGCTGGTCGTCGACGAGACCGGAGGCGAGTTCTCCCGCCATGCCGTCGAAGCGGCGCTGCCGCAGTGTCGCCAGAGTGGTCTGCGCCGCGGCATGGACCGCCGTCGTGGCGGCAAGGTGCTGCTCGGCGAGCTGCTGCTCCGCGCGCAGTCGTTGGGCATCGTGGGCGGCGGCGGCGCGTGCATCGGCGTTGTCGCGAGCGGCGCGGAGATCCGTCTCGCGGTCGGCGAGGCGCCGCGCGACGTCGCGCTCGGCCGTCAGCGCATCGGTCTGTTCGGGCAGCGCGGCACGATCGGCCGCTCCCGCCTCCACGCGTGCGGCGGCCGTCTGAACGGCCGCTTCCGCTGCGCGCAGCTCGGACGCGAGCACCGGTTCCTGCTGTTCGAGCTCGCGCGCACGGTCCCACGCGCCGCTCTCCCTGGTGCGCTCGACGGCCCAGGCCTCGAGGTCGTCCACGCTCGTGACCTCGAACAGCGCCCACGCGGCACGGGCGGTCTCCTCCGACTCGTTCGCCGCCTCGAGAGCCGTCCTCGCCCGGGCGACGGCGGCGATGACGGTGCGCAACCCTTCGGCAGACCGGGCGTCGGCGAGCTCGGCACGAGCCGCCGCGACCGTGGGCTCCTCGTCGTCGAGGCGCGCGAGCGCCACGCGGGCCCGGTCGCGTTCGGCCTGATCACGCCGCTCTTCCCGCCGTAGCGCGAGCAGCGCGTCGGCATCGGTCGAGTGCTTCTCCGCCTCGGCGCGCTCGGATGCGCGACGCTCCGCACGGTAGTCGGCGCGTGCCTTCGCCCGTGTCAGCTCCTCGAGGCGCTGCGTGGTCGTCGCCGCGGCACCCGGCACGGTCGGTACGTCTCCGCGGTCGCCGGGTGCGGCGTCCATCGATCCGACCGCGTCGGCGGAGTCACCCCAGAGCTCGGCGCTCGTGACGAGCCGCTCGGCTTCCTCGACTCGGGCGGCGACGGTCGCGAGCCGGGCGCCCAGGGCGTGTTCGGCCGCCCTGCGCCGCTCGTCGAACCGCGCCTGCACATCTTCGAACCGCTGGGTGCCGAACAGCCGGCGCAGCAGCGTCTGGCGATCCTTGCTGCCGGCGAGCAGGAACTCGGAGAACCGGTTCTGGGCGAGCAGGATGACCTGCAGGAACTGCTCCCTGCTCAGCTGCAGGATCTCATCGAGCTCGTTCGCCACGTCGACCGCGCGCGCCGCGCGGCCGATCCAGCCGGCATCCGTCCACTCGTCGAGCGCGACACCCTGGGCCTGCTTGGTCATGCCGCCGCCGCGCTTGGCCGGACGCATGTACTCCGGCGAACGCGTCACCCGGAATCGACCGGCCGAGGCGCTGAACTCGACGACAACCTCCGAGATGTCGTCCGGCTCGCAGTGGTCGCTGCGCAGCCGCTTCTCGCCGCCGTCGTACCGCGGCACGCCGCCGTAGAGACCGAAGCAGACGGCGTCGAGGATGCTGGACTTGCCCGCGCCTGTGCGACCGGCGATCAGGAAGATGCCGTCGTCGGCGAACGCGTCGAAGTCGACCGTCTGGCGCGACCGGAACGGGCCGAACCCCTCGACCTCCAGGCGGTGGAGACGCATCTAGACGAGCGCTTCCGCGCGCACCCGATCGTCGAGCACCGCGCGGATCAGCTCGGTCTCGGTCTCGGTCGCCCCGCGGCCCGCCCGCACGTGCTCGAGGAAGGCCTCGATGCGCTCGGTGTCTGTGACCGCGGCGCGCAGTCGCTGCGAGTACGACCGCTCCCGCTCTTCCGGCGCGGCGACCGGCTGGTGCTGGACCATCGCGCAGAACGGGAAGCTCTCGCGCAGCCGCCGCATCGGCTCGGGCTGTGGTGTCGCATCGGTGTAGATCGCGCACACCCAGTCTTCGGCGTGGGCGGCGATGTTGGCCGCGGCGAGGATCTCGTCGAGCGGACCGGTGAGGGTGACCAGCCGACGCGGCACCGGGAGCTCGAGCCATTCGACCGATGCGAGCCCCTGAGCGTCGAGCTCGACCAGCCACGATCCGCGAGGTTTATGCTGCTCGCCGAAGCTGTAGTGCAGCGGCGCTCCGGCGTACCGCACACCATCGCTGAGCTGCTGCCGCCCGTGGATGTGGCCGAGCGCCACGTAGTCGGGGCCGTCGAACACATCCAGCGGCACGACGTCGAGGCCGCCCTGCCGTACTTCTCGCTCGAGCCCCACCGTCGCGTCGACACCCTGGGCGAAGCAGTGCGCGATGGCGACGGAGCGCCCGGGGTTCGCGCTCATACCGGCGCGGACGAGGTCCATGGCGTGCGCCATCGTCTGCGCCTGAGTGCGCAGCTGCCGACCCTCGGAGTCGCCCTCCGGCCAGTGCTGCCGCACGATCGCCGGCTCGAGGTACGGGATCCCGAAGAACTGCACCGGACCGTGCTCATCGCTGAGAGTGACCGGCACCCCGACCGCGAGCGGATCGGTCAGGACGTGGATGCCCTCACGCAGAAGCCGGGCCTGGAAGCCGAGCCGAGCCGCCGAGTCATGGTTGCCGCTCGTCACGATGACGCGCGCCCCGGTCTCATGCAGCGCCACGAGCGCATCGCCGAGCAGTGTGTAGGCCGGGCCCGACGGCGTCGCCGAGTCGAACACGTCTCCCGCCACGATCACGACGTCGACGGAATTCTGTCGCACCTGCTCGGTGAGCGCTCCGAGCACCTCGGACAGCGCGTCCATGGTCGAGTGACCGTGGAACGTGCGACCGATGTGCCAGTCGGAGGTGTGCAGGATTCGCATACTCACACGCTACGAACCACCTCCGACATTCCGTCTCAGGCGTGCCGCAGACGGGAGGAGTAGAGCGGAAGGTCCCCTGACCCACCCTCGTCGCGACGATCGGCACGCGGTGATGCAGGGTGCGTTGTGCCCTGTCACCTGTGCGGCGTGCGGGGCTGCGCGATGCGATCCGGGCTGCCCTCCGCCCTCCAGGTGTGCCGGGAATTGCCCCTCCCGGCGGGGGTTGTGCCCGCTTCGTCGTGACTACCGACTTCCGCTCTACTCCTCCAGCTCGTTCGTCCAGTTCGCCTGCTGGATCCGGTTGTCGAGTTCGCGCAGCTCCTGCGCGACCGTGTCGGCCCTGGTGCGCAGCTCTGCGACCGGAAGGGCGGAGATCTTCCGAAGCTCCGATCTCATCTGGCGCTGGAAGTGATCGTTCGATCCGGATGCCGCGGCCGCGGCATCCGTCAGCAGGGAGTGCTGCAGCCGCAGCACGTCCCGCGTGGCGAGGGCATCGGTCATGGTGCCGTCGGCGCCGAGATCGAGCCGCGAGTTCGTGGCATTGATGCGGCGGATCAGGTCCCGCAGTTGCGCCAGCGCCGCATCCGCTTCGACGAGGAGAGCGGCGGCGTCCTCGGCCGGCTCCTCCCCCTCCTGGAAGCGCGCGTTCGACGTGACGCGGGCGCGCAGCTGCTCGATCCGGCGCTGCAGATCTGCCCGTGCGGTGAGGGCTTCGGCGAGTCTCATGCCTTCATCCTTCCAAATCCGACGCGTAACAGAGCGAAACACTCAGCGAGGTCATCGCGAACGCAGCAGCGAGGCGTGCTCCGGGTTCGCCGCGAACCACTCGGCGACGTACCAGCAGACCGCGTCGACCTTGCGATCCCCGCGCGCCTCGATGTCGGCGACGGCCCCCTCGACGACCTTTCCCGCGTAGCCGTGGCCCCGGAAAGTCGGGACTGTGAAGGCCCTCGTCAGCGCGACCGTGTGTCCGTCGTCTCGATAGTCGAGCACGCTCACGAGCCGTCCGTCACGGGTGAGCGTGTAGCGGGATTCATCCTTCTCATCGGTCAGGATGAACCCGCCGACAGTGCTCGAGATCGTCATTCGAGCAACGTTACGCCCGCTTCTGCGCAGAGGGTGCGTTTTGACACGAGGCGACACGATCGGACATAATCCCCCCATGACCACCAACGCAAGCCCTTTGTCCGCCCAGGAGGCGAACAGGACTGCCGGGATGATGATGCCCGGTCGCGTTGGCATGTGTTGCCGAATGTGTCGCTGAACGAACAGCCACCCCGCCTGACTCGAACTTCTCGCCATCTGCGAGGCCAGAGTCACCGAGCATCCACCCTTGCTCGCTTCCCGGCTCCGCCGGTCATTCACGCAACGCATCAGAGCCTCTCTCCGGCTCACGTCCTGAGGACCACATCATCATGTCGAACATCGCACTTCTCGAGCGTCCCGCCGCCACCGCCCAGGCCCGCACCGTCCGCCCGCAGGCCGACGCCGACGCCCCGCTGACCGCCGTGGCCGCCGACCTCCCCGCCGTCCGCTCCCCCCGCGGCTTCGCCCTCTACGTCGGACTCGACGAGATCAAGGCCGCCGAGGCCGGCGTCAGCCTTCCGCTTCTCGTCGACGCGCTGCGCCGCACGCTCGCCGAACTCGCCCCGGGCGCCGAGACCCACGCGACCGTCGCCCTCGCCCCGCACGGATCCGGTGGCCGCGACCTCGACGTCGTCCGCCTCGCACTGCAGGAGCCTGGCGCCATCGCCCGCACCAAGGCCGCCGCCGAGGAGGACACCGTCGAGGAGGAGACCGGAGTCACGGTCGACATCTCCCGCAAGCGCGTGCTCATCGACGGCGAGTCCGCCGCGTT
This sequence comes from Microbacterium sp. W4I20, assembly GCF_030816505.1. Lineage (NCBI taxonomy): Bacteria > Bacillati > Actinomycetota > Actinomycetes > Micrococcales > Microbacteriaceae > Microbacterium > Microbacterium sp. W4I20. The sequence continues at coordinate 1,499,637 of NZ_JAUSYB010000001.1, forward strand.
CACCTACAAGGAGTTCGAACTCCTCCAGTACCTCGTGCTCCGTGAGGGCCGCACGATCGAGCGCTCCGAGCTGGTCTCGGCGCTGTGGCAGGCGCAGGACGACGAGACCCCCGGCGAGCGCACCATCGACGTGCACGTGCGCCGTCTGCGTGCCAAGCTCGGCCGGTACGAGGACATCGTCCGCACGGTCCGCGGCATCGGCTACCGCTTCGACCGGCACGCCGACGTCGTCATCCGCTACGGTCACGGCACGCCCTCGCCCGACCGCTTCTGATCCTCCGCGGCGCCGCCACCGGTGAACAACTCCGCAAGGATTTCACCGGACGGCCGATCGACCGCCGAAATCGACCGGATCGCGGTGTTCTGGAGGAGTTGTTCACGCCGAATCTGTCCGCCGGAGGCAGTGTCAGTCGTGCCGCGTAGGGTGGTCGCATGACTCTGACAGCGGATGCCGCAGCGGCCGACGCCGCCTCGGACACCCCGTTGGAGACGGAGTACCGCCCTCCGCACGAACTCGACCTGATCCGCACCATCGGCATGCTGCGCCGCGGCGGCACGGACCCGACGACCATCATCGACGGCCCGGTGATCTGGCGCGCTGTCCGCACCCCCCTCGGCCCCGCCACGCTCGCGCTGAGGTCGGCCGGCGGACGGGTCACGGCCACGGCGTGGGGGCCCGGCGCGGCGCTCGCGCTCGACCGGGTGCCCGACCTGTGCGGCGCGCGCGACGACCCCGCCGACTTCGACGCGTCGCGGCATCCGCTCATCGCCGAGGTCGCCCGCCGCAATCCCGGGCTGCGCCTCACCCGCACCGACGAGGTGTTCGACGCCCTCGCCTGCGCGATCCTCGAGCAGAAGGTCACCAGCATGCAGGCCTTCGGCGCCTGGCGATTCCTGGTGTCGCGGTACGGCGAGCGCTCCCCCGGCCCGACCCCGCGCCCGATGTTCGCGGCTCCCGCGGCCTCGGTCTGGCGGACGATCCCCTCGTGGTCGTACCACCGTGCCGCCGTCGAGCCGCCACAGTCGAAGACCATCGTGCGATCGGCCGAGCGTGGCGACCGCATCGAGCGTGCGGTCCTCGCCGCAGCCGACGGTGCGCACCGCGAACGGATCCTGACGAGCCTGCCCGGAGTGGGCCCGTGGACCTCGGCCGAGACCCGCATCCGCGCCCTCGGCGACCCAGACGCGGTGAGCGTCGGCGACTATCACCTGGCCCATGAGGTCGGCTTCGTGCTGACCGGCACACGCACCGACGACGACGGCATGCTCGAACTCCTCGCCCCCTGGGCCGGGCAGCGTCAGCGCGTCATCCGAATGATCTTCGCCAGCGGCATACGGGAGCCGCGACGCGGTCCGCGCCTGGCGCCCGAGAACCACCGCGACCGCTGACGCGTCCCCCTAGGCTGAGAGCATGTCCCGCACCATGCTCCGCGTTTCCGTCACGGCCGGTCTGCTGATCCTCGGCGTCGTCATCGGACTGATCTTCCAGAACATCTGGCTGGGTCTGCTGCTGGCCGCGATCGTGTGGCTCGGCTGGTTCCTCGGCTACGAATCGCGCCGCGGCAACAACGCGGGCGTCAACGACGAGGACCACGGCATCGAGCTCTGAGCCGCACCGCTCGGCGCTGATCTTGCGATCCCGCCGGAGGCCGGGCGAGACTGGGGGCATGGCTCTCCTCGATCACCTGGGCATCACCGTCGCCGACCTCGAGCGGGGACGTGCGCAGTTCCATCCGGTCCTCACGGCGCTCGGCTATCAGAGCGGCGGTGAGGACGACCACTCGATCTCGTGGAACAACGGCGACGAGACCGAGATGATCCTCTACGTGTGGGACGAGGAGTCCGACCCGCACCGGCACGGCCGCGTCGGATGGCAGCATCTCGCGTGGGCGGTGGAGTCCCGCGATGAGGTGGACCGCCTCCATGCGATCGCTCTGGAGGCCGGCTGGACGGCCGTGCGCGAGCCGAAGGAGTACCCGCGCTACTCCGACCGCTACTACGCCTCGTTCGTCGAGGACGACGACGGCATCCGCATCGAGTTCATGTACAACCCGCCGGGCGATCCGGCTTGACTCCCGGGCGTGTCGCGCTCTAGTCTCGGAAAGCTGTGCCGACCGGCGCAGCACGCCAGCCGAGGAGACGACCGGATGACCGCCCTGCGGAATCAGCCCTTCGCCGCGGTCGACGCGCTTCAGCAGAAGCACGACGACCGCAACGAGTCGTACCCTCCGGCGCGCGCCGTGTGACAGCATCCGCTCTCGCAAGCCCCGCACCGTCAGGTCCGGGGCTTTCTTCTTGACTCCCCGACCTGTGGCTGGACATCCACACAAGGAAAGGAATCATGGAGAGGCTCTCCGCACGGCTGCTGTCGTGGGCATCGCTGATCGACGAGAAGACACTCGCTCAGGCGCACACCACGGCCCGCATGCCGTTCATCCACCCGCACCTGGCGCTGATGCCGGATGCGCACCTCGGCAAGGGGGCGACGGTCGGCTCGGTCATCCCGACGCTCGGGGCGATCATCCCCGCCGCCGTCGGTGTCGACATCGGCTGCGGCATGATCGCCGTCCGCACCCAGTTCACGAAGGGCGACCTCGACGGTCGTGACCTCGCCGAACTCCGGGAGCAGATCGAGCGCGCCATCCCGCTGTCGGCCGGACGTTACAACAACAAGGTCGTCGCGACGGCTGAGCCGCGTATCGCGGAGCTCGAGGCACTGGCCGAGAAGAACGAGTTCGACCCGGAGCAGTACGCGAAGAACTGGCGCCTGCAGCTGGGCACGCTCGGCTCGGGCAACCATTTCATCGAGGTGTCGGTCGACGAGCTCGACCGGATCTGGCTGTTCCTGCACTCGGGCTCGAGGGGTGTCGGCAACAAGATCGCCGGCCACCACATCTCCGTCGCTCAGCGGCTGGCGAAGCGGTGGTGGATCGAGCTTCCCGACCCCGACCTGGCCTACCTGGTCGAGGGGACGCCGGAATTCACCCGGTACATCCGGGAGCTGCGGTGGGCCCAGCACTTCGCCCTACTCAACCGGGAGGAGATGATGGATCGCGTCGTGCGGCAGGTGTCGGAGTTCCTCGGAACCGCGGTGGACGAGCAGGAGCGGATCAACTGCCACCACAACTTCACCGAGTCCGAGAAGCACTACGGCAAGCAGGTCTGGGTGTCGCGCAAGGGCGCGATCCAGGCGGATGCCGGTCGCCCCGGGCTCATCCCCGGCTCGATGGGAACCGCGTCCTACGTGGTGGAGGGGCTCGGCGACCCGCAGTCGTTGAACTCGTCGCCGCACGGTGCCGGCCGGGAGTACTCGCGCTCGGCGGCCCGGAAGACGTTCACGCACGAGCAGCTGCGGGAGGCGATGACAGGCATCGAGTTCCGTGACACGAGCGCCTTCATCGACGAGATCCCGCAGGCGTACAAGCCGATCGACCAGGTGATGGCGGATGCCGCGAGCCTGGTCGCCATCCGGCACACGCTGCGGCAGCTCGTCAACGTGAAGGGCGACTGAGAGAGGGGCCGGGTGGAGCAGTCTCCACCCGGCCCCTGCTACGGCAGAGTGGAGGAACCCAGGATGAAGGAGAACACATGAACGGCGAGGAACTGCAGGAGTGCGCTCGGGCGCGGGTCGAGGAGCTTCCCGGTGCCGTTCTGGAATATCCCTTCGGACCCGAATGGGAGGTGTTCAAGGTGCGGGGCAAGGTGTTCCTGTTGATGATGGATGTCGGCGGTGATCCGAGGGTGACCCTGAAGGCCGACCCGGAGGACAGCAAAGCGCTGCGAGAGCAGTTCGACGCCATCACTCCCGGCTATCACATGAACAAGAAGCACTGGATCACGGTGAACCCCTCCGCGGACCTGGACCCCGAGCTCATCGAGGACCTGGTCACCGATTCGTATCTGCTCGTCGTATCGAACCTTCCGCGGGCGACACGGCCGGTCGACCCTGCCACCTTCGGGCAGGGCGACCGACGCGGTGACGGCTGACCTCAGGCCACCGGCGCCACGTCGGTGGTGCCCGCCGTCTCGACGGAACGGTCGGTGAAGGCGGCCTTCGGGACGAACACCAGCAGCACGGCCGCGGCGAGCGCGGTCACACCGCAGACCACCCACACTGTGAAGTATCCGGCGAGGGATCCGGCCGTGCCCTCAGCCGCACCGGCCGCCGTGCTCGCGACTCCGTTGAGCAGCGCGATGCCGAACACGCACGAGGCGATCGCGCCACCGACGGTCTTCACCGAGTTCGTGAGGCCGGTCGCGACGCCGGTCTGCGACGCGGGAGCTGCGGATGCCGCCGCCGCGGGCAGCGCGGCCACCAGAGCGCCCGAGCCGAGGCCCACCACGACCATGTTCGTGATGACCTGCGCGTACTCGTGGTGGAACGGCAGGAAGAGGAGGAAGCCGATGCCGACGAGAACCGACGCGCCCATCAGCGTCACCCTCGGTGACAGACGACGCGCGACCGTCGGGAACAGCAGAGCACCGGTGATCATCGCGATCAGGTAGACGCCGATGATCAACGACGTCGCGAATCCGGTCGTGCCGAGTCCGTAGCCGTAGGCCGTCGGGTCGGTGCGGGCGAAGGTCGACAGCGGGGCCTGGGCGCCGAGCACGCTGACACCGAAGAGGCCGGCGGTGAGGAACACCGGACCGAGGGCCGGCGAGCGGAACATGCGCACGTCGATCAGCGGGTCGTCGCAGCGCAGCTCCCAGAGTACGAACGGGATCACGAGGAGGAGCCCGGCGACCACGACCGCCCAGGACCAGGGGTTGGTCAGGCCGCCCTCGAGCCGGAGCAGGCTGAGCCCGCCGGTGAAGCAGACGAGGGCGAGGGAGATGAGGACGAGACCGACGGTATCGAAGATGCCGCCGGTGGGATCCGGCGACTCCTTCACGCCGAACAGGATCACGAAGAAGCAGATCACGATGAGGACGGCCGGGACGAGCAGCACGACCGTCAAGGGCAGCACGTCGATCAGCGCACCGCCGACCAGAGCGCCGATGATCGCGCCACCTTCGAGCGCGGCGACCAGGAGTCCCGCGGCCTTGGCCGTGATCGAGGAGCGGCCCTCCATCCGCCGCGAGCGCGACCAGATCAGGGCGATCTCCAGCGGCAGCCACACGACGTAGAAGCCCATCAGCGCCCACGCCGCGAGGAAGATGCCGAACGAGTCGGTGAACGGCAGCACGAGCGCGGCCGCGGCGGTGAGCGCCGTGGAGATCAGCAGCATCCGCTTGTGCCCGATCATGTCGCCGAGCTTCGCGAACGCCGGCACCACGAGTGCAGACAGCATCAGCTGCGCACCCTCCAGCCAGTTCACGTCCGCGTCGTGGATGCCGAGGTGCCGGGCGATGTCGCTGAGCATGGGCGTGTAGTAGCCCTGCAGCACCCCGCTCGTGAACTCGACGAAGGCCAGGAAGCCGACGACGACGGCGAGGGTGCCGAGTGTCCGGGTGCGCGTCATGCGGGATCCTTTTCGGGTTCGGTTCCTGAGTGAGAGGCGGAGCGACGAGACACAGGGCCCGGCAGCCGCTCGAGGAGGGCCCGATGGAACCGCTCTCCGCGTTCCAACGACGCGATCTCGACGCTCTCATCGACCCCGTGGATCGAGGCGCGCTGCGCGTTCGACATGTCCAGTGGAGCGAAGCGGTACACCGCGGGGGCGAAACGATGGAAGTGCCGCGAGTCGGTCGCTGCCATCATCACGTAGGGCACGGCGAGCACCCCCGGATGCGAGACCTCGAGCGCCTCGGCGAGTAGCGCGAACTGCGCGTTGTCGGTCGGCGACTCAGGCGACGGCTCACTCGCTTCGAGCACCTCGACGGTGACGAGCGGGTCGCGAATGCGGCGACGCACGCGCAAGGCGGTCTGCTGGGTCGTCTCCCCCAGGGCGATGCGCAGATTCACGGTGGCGGTGGCCTGCGACGGCAGCACGTTCGCGGCGGTGCCGCCGGACTGCATGGTCGGCGCGACCGTCGTGCGCACGAGCGCCGCAGGTTCGCCACCGAGGGCTGCGAAGACCCGGGCCGTGAGCAACGGTGCGGAGCCGAGAAGTCGCAGCACATGCCGCGCCGGCCCCGGCGTCTGCAGCGCCAGCTGCGACAGCATCCGGAGAATCGCCTTCGACGCGTGCGGGCGGAAAGTGGTGGGACCGAGCCGACCGACCGCCCTCGCGATGCGGCGGACCGCGGTGACCGACGGCGGCGCCGAGGCGTGACCGCCGTCTCCCCGGGCGGACAGCTTCACCGTCATCACGCCCTTCTCCCCCACGCCGATCATCGCCGCGCGACCCGGCACGAAAGGCAGCGGTGCCTCGACCACGGCACCGCCCTCATCGACGACGAGCCAAGGCACGATGCCGCGCTCGCGCAGCACGCGGGCGATCTCCTCCGCGGCTCGACCATATGTCTCCTCGTTGCCGCCGAAAGAGAGATAGACGTCGCGTGCGGGAACGAAACCGTCGGCGAGGAGGTTCTCGACCGCTTCCAGCACGACGATCAGCGGCCCCTTGTCGTCGAGTGCGCCGCGCCCGTAGACCGAGCCGTCGGCGACCACTCCCGCGAACGGCGGATGAGTCCAGTCGTCGCTCTCATCGACCGGGACGACGTCGTAGTGGGCCATCAGCACGACGGGACCATCGGATGCCGCATCGCGACCCACCCAGTGAAACAGCAGCCCGAAATCCGTGTGACGCTCGAGCCGCAACCGCTCGTGCGTGAGCGGGTACAGCTCGGCGAGCAACGCGACGAACTCCTCGAACGGAGCGGGTCCTCGCTCGTCGAGCTCGGCGGACACGGTGGGGATCCGGATCATCCGGGCGAGCCGGTCGGCGATGCCGGGGCGCACGGTCGCTGTGGTCACAGTCGCCATCGTAGCGAGCGGGCGGTCAGTGCCACTGGGTGAGCTTGTCCGGGTTGCGGACGACCAGGATCTCGGTGATGCGATCGCCTTCGACGATGAGCGAGAAGAGGGAGTCGGCGCGGCCCTCGCGCGTCGACAGCAGCGCGATGCCGTCGGTCGTCGCGGTGGTCGTGAGCACGGCGTGCGGATTGAGGCGCGGCAGCCCGAGCAGGAATCGCGAGACCCGGTCGGCCCCGAACACGGGTCGGAGCGCCGCCGACATCTTGCCCCCGCCGTCGGAACGCAGCACGACATCGGGATCGAGCAGCGCGACGAGCTGATCGAGGTCGCCGGTCGTCGACGCGGCGAGGAACGCCCGCGCCACCGCGTCGTGCTGCTGCTTCGATGCGAGTCCCGCCCGACGTTCCCGCACGCGCCGTCGTGCCTGGGAGGCGAGCTGGCGGACGGCATCCTGACTGCGGCCGACCGTCTCGGCGATCTCCGCGAACGGCACACCGAACACGTCGTGCAGCACGAAGGACACCCGCTCGGCAGGGGTGAGCGATTCGAGCACGACGAGCAGTGCCATGCTGACCGACTCGTCGAGCGTGACGCGATCGAGCGGGTCGAGATGGGCCGATGCCACGAGCGGAGAACTGTGCGGAACCGGCTCGGGAAGCCACGGACCGACATAGCTCTCACGGCGCTTGCGGGCGGATCCCAGCACATCCAGACAGATGCGCCCGGCGACCCTGGTCAGCCAGGCGGCCGGATTGAGGATCTCCGCGCGCGCGTCGTCGGAGAGGCGGTACCAGCGCACATACGTCTCCTGCACGGCGTCCTCCGCATCCGCCACGGTTCCGAGCATCCGGTACGCGAGGGCGAGGAGGTTTCGGCGTTCGGCCTCCAGGGCATCGATCTCTTCCATCGCCTCCTATCCTGTCCCTGTCCGGGCCGGTGCGTCGACAGACTTCTTTCGGCGCGCGCCTCACATCTCGCGGTGCCCTGTCGTCGAAGAGGTGTGAGTCGCACAGAAGGAGGAGCACGCATGAGGATCGCTGTCGCATGAGGATCGCTGTCGCAGGAGGAACCGGAGTCGTCGGTCGGCACACCGTGGAGGCGGTGCACGATGCGGGCCACGAGGCGATCGTGATCAGCCGATCGCGCGGAGTCGACCTGGTGACAGGGGAAGGGCTGGATGCTGCGCTGCAGGGCGTCGACGCGGTGATCGACGTGGCGAGCGTCAACACCCTGAAGGCGGCAGCCGCGATCGAGTTCTTCACCGCGGCGACGGGCAACCTCGTCTCGGCGGCGGCGGATGCCGGAGCCTCCCACGTGGTGCTGCTGTCGATCGTCGGGATCGATCGCATCCCCTATGACTACTACGCGGGCAAGGTCGCGCAGGAGAAAGTCGTCGAGGCATCGCGTGTGCCGTGGACCATCCTGCGTGCCACGCAGTTCCACGAGTTCGCGGCGCAGATGTTCGACCGCGCGAAGGTGGGCCCGTTGCACATCGCGCCGAACGCCCGGACGCAGCCGGTGGCCGCTCGCGAGGTCGCCGAGCGGCTGGTGACCCTCGCGACCGGACGACCTCAGGGTCGGGTGCGCGATCTCGCCGGACCGCGCGAGGAGCAGCTCGCCGAGATGATCCGGGCCTTCGCCCGCCACGAGGGATATCGCGGGTGGATACCGGCGCTGAACGTGCCGGGTCCGCAGATGGCGGGCATGCGCGCGGGGGACGCACTGCCCGGGCAGGATGCCGATCTCGGTCGCCAGACGTTCGCCGATTGGCTCGCCGCTCGCTGACGCGGAGGACAATGGAGAGGGTGAGCCTGTTCTCCTTCGCCCCGTCCCGCGGACCGCGGTGGCCCCTGGCGACGCAGGCGGCGCTCGGCATCGCCGTGCCGATCGCGGTGATGACGCTCCTCGGCGACGCGTCGCCCGGGTACATCGCGGCATCCGGTGCATTCACCGTGCTCTTCGCCGGCTCCGCTCCCGCCGTCGACCGGGCCCGCGTGCTTCCGTTGGTTGCCGCGGGGCTCCTGCTCGCAGCGGTGCTCGGGGTGCTGGCATCCGGGAACGACTGGCTGCTCAGCATCGGCGTCGTGGTGGTGGCCGTGGCGAGTGCGGCTCTCGCGTTCGGGTTCCGGCTGGGGCCGCCGGGGCCCCTCTTCTTCATCCTCGTCTTCGGGCTCTCCGCGCACGTCGTCGGCGCAGCATCCGTTCCTCCGCTGGTCTATCTCGCCGCGCTCGCGGCGGGGTGCCTGTTCTCCTACCTGGTGGCGCTCGCGCCACTGCTGCTCCCGCGCATCCGGGCGATTCCGCGGCGTCCGCTGCGCGAACTGCTCCCCGGGCCGGCCTTGACCCTGGATTCGCGCCTTCTGCTGCTCCGGGTCGCCATCGTCGCGGTGATCGGCGTGCTGCTCGGCATCGTGATCGATCCGGAGCGCACGTACTGGATCGTGGGATCCGGGGTCGCGGTGATCGGCGTCGCCGCCGCGCGGAGGGCCGCGTTCGAGCGTGGCCTGCACCGGATGCTGGGCACGGTCGTCGGGGCGGGCGTGTACATCCTGCTCGCGGTGCTGCATCCCGCCGGCTTGTGGCTCGCACTTCTGCTCGGTGTGCTGCAGTTCTCGATCGAGCTCGTCGTGGTGCGCCACTACGCGCTCGCGCTGGCCTTCATCACTCCCCTCGTGCTTCTGCTCACGGGAGCCGCGACCGGCAGCATCGGCTCGCTCGACGTCGCTCTGGAACGGATCATCGACACCGTCGTCGGCGCGGCGCTCGGCGCGGCCTCCGGCCTGCTGCACGCGCGAGCCACCCCCCGCGAGCGCGAATGACCGCTCCCGTGGCAGTTGCTGCGGGTTCCGGACGCGCGAACCCGCAGCAAGTGCCACGGGAGCAGGGGGGTGCGGCGGCGCGACGGGAACATCGGATGCCGGTGGGCGGTTGTAACCACGGAACCTGCGACAGCCCGAGGAGGCAATCTTGCATCTGACTCTCGTCTCCTCGTCGTTCTGCGGTGCCTGCGCGCGGACCCGCTCCGTGCTCTCCGACGCCGCTCGGTTCCTGCCGGACGCGACGGTCACCGAGATCGACGTCGCCCATGAGCCGGATGCTGCGGAAGCCCTCGACATCCGCTTCACCCCGACCGTCATCATCCGCGATGACTCGGGCGCGGAGGTCTTCCGGGCCGAGGGCGTGCCGACCGTCCCTCAGGTGCTGACCGCAGCGGTCAAGGCACTGCCCGCCTGACGAGAAGCCCTTGCGCGGCCACCGTCCTCGGCGGAGACTGGCGTGCATCGATGCCGGGCCGGGACTCGTCCCGCGAACACGGGAGTGCCGTCCATGCCAGATCTCAATCCGTACCTGTCGTTCCGCACCGAGGCGCGGCAGGCGCTCGAGTTCTACCAGAGCGTCCTCGGCGGTGACCTCGACATCAACGTCTTCGGAGACTTCCCCGACATGGTGCAGGATCCCAGCCAGCACGATCTCGTGATGCACGGGCAGCTCAACACCCCGGACGGCCTGGTCCTGATGGCATCGGACACCCCGCTGGGAATGACCTACGAGAAGCCGCAGGGCATCTCGGTGTCGCTCAGCGGCAACACCCAGGAGGTCACCCAGGCCGTGTGGGACAAGCTGTCCGACGGTGCGACGATCACGATGCCGCTCGATGTGCCGCCGTGGGGTGGAACCTTCGGCATGCTCGTCGACCGCTTCGGCATCGCCTGGATGCTGCACGGCGATCCGGAGTGAGCACCACCGGAGGGAGCTGAGGTCAGCCGTGATCAGTGGAGCGCGTTCTCCTCGATGAACGCGCGGAGAGCGTGCTCGTCGTCGGCCATCTCCGTCACGTGCTGCGGCGCATCCAGCATCTCGCGCAGCTCAGGCGCGTACGCGAGCTCGATGCCGATCGCCTCGTGGATCGTCTCGGCGAACTTCTCGGGCTTCGCGGTCTCGAGCACGAGCATCGGAACGCCGGGCTCCAGGTATTCGCGTGCGATCCGCACACCGTCGGCCGTGTGCGGATCGATGATCTCGCCCGTCGACTCGTAGACCGAACGGATCGTCGCCAGCCGATCCTCGTGGGTCGAGGTGCCGCTCACGATGCCGAACTCGTCGACGAAGCGCTCCACCTCGGCGGAGAAGTCGAAGAAGCCCTGCTCGGCGAGGTCGTGCCAGGCGGCGACCACACGGGAGGCGTCGCGCCCGACCAGCTCGAAGATGAAGCGCTCGAGATTCGACGCCTTGGAGATGTCCATCGACGGGCTGGAGGTCGCCAGCGTGTCCGCAGCACTCCGCGGTCGGTAGATGCCGGTGCGGAAGAACTCGTCGAGCACGTTGTTCTCGTTGGCTGCGAGCACGAGCCGACGGATCGGCAGACCCATCTGCTTGGCGTAGAACCCGGAGAGGATGTTGCCGAAGTTGCCCGACGGCACGGTGAAGGAGAGCTCGGTCCAGCCCCCGGCATCCGTCGCTCGCAGCCACGCCCAGAAGTAGTAGACGACCTGCGCCGTGATGCGCGCGAGGTTGATCGAGTTCACCGCGCCGAGGTGCTGGGCGCGCTTGAAGACGAGGTCTCCGGCGAGGTGCTTCACCAGGTTCTGGCAGTCGTCGAAGACGCCCTCGACCGCGATGTTGTGCACGTTCGCGTCGTCGAGCGAGAACATCTGCGCGCGCTGGAAGGCGCTCATGCGACCCTGCGGCGACAGCATGAACACCGCGACGCGCTCCTTGCCGCGGAGCGCATGCTCAGCGGCGGAACCGGTGTCGCCCGAGGTGGCGCCGAGGATGTTGAGCACGGAGTCCCGGCGCTCCAGCGTGTACTCCAGCGCCTGCCCGAGGAACTGCATGGCCATGTCCTTGAACGCCAGCGTCGGCCCCTCGGAGAGTCCGACCAGCGTGATCTCGCCGTCGATGGCGCGCAGCGGCACGACGCCGTCGGGGAAGTCCTCATAGGCGTCGGCGGTCATCCGGGCGAGGTCTTCGCGCGGGATGTCGGTCGCGAACAGGCCGAGCACCTCGGTGGCGAGCTGCGGGTAGGTCAGCGCCCGCCAGCGCTCGAGCGTCTCGCCGTCGACCGCCGGCATCTCGTCGGGGACGGCGAGTCCGCCATCCGGTGCGAGCCCCTCCAGCAGCGTCTCACTGAACGACTGCGGCTGCATGCCGCCGCGGGTGGAGATGAACGGCACGTTGGCTCCTCGGATCGGGACTCGGCCCCTCCATTCTCGCAGGCTGCGATGGTCGGAGATGACGGGATGACGGATGCCGCCGCGCAACGCTCAGAACAGCGACGTCGGCAGTGACCCCTCGTGTTCGAGCAGCCAGCGCTTGGTCTCGAGTCCACGCCCGGCGTCGCCGCCGGAGTATCCGCCGAGGCCGTCGCCGGCGACGACCCGGTGGCAGGGAACGATCAGAGGCACGGGATTCGCGCCCATGATCGACCCGATGCCCCGTGCCGGGACGTCGGTCCCGCTCCGCGCCGCGAGCCCACCGTAGGTGATCGTCTCACCGTGCCGGACCGACTCATGGAGGGCCGTGAGCACGGCGCGGGTCGCCGCCGTCTGCACGCCGAGGTCGATCGGGAGATCGAAGAGCTTCAGCTCCCCCGCGAAGTAGGCGCGCAGCTGATCGATCGCCTCGGCGAGCAGGGCGTCGGGCTCTGCGTCAATGCCCTCCGGGACCGGTGCGCGCCACCCGACGCGGGTGATCGCCGCGCCGTCGCTGACGACGCCGACCACTCCCACCGGGGTGTCGAGCGTGGCGAAAGCGACCATGAGCCGAGGCTACTCCCGCCCGCCGACGTGCGGACCCGTCAGGGCTGCGGGGCTTCGTCGACCACGGTCACCTCGATGGTCCAGCTCGCCCAGGGCAGTCCCGCGGGCATCAGCGTGGTCGACCGATGCGGGTAGGACTCGCGGATGCCGACGATGCGGCCGGTGGCGGTGTCGATGTCAATCTCCGCCAACTGCTGGTCGCCGAAGCCGTTCGGTTCGTCCAGCTCGGTCCGCAGCTCCAGGGTCGTCACCGTTCCTACCGTCTTCCCCACGTCCACGCCGCCGAGCAGACCGAGCACACGCAGAGAGGCGGCGCGCAGATCCGCCGGCATGAGGTCCGTGCTCAGGTATCGACCGATCGCCGAGAAGACGTACGAATCGTCCTCGGATGTCTGGAGGTGATCCCGGTACCAGGCGAGCAGCTGAGCGGGGTCGCGCGGCATCTCGTCGTACGATTCGCGGAACGAATCGAAGTACCTGTCGTCACTGTCCGTGTTCGGGTCCCACTCCTGCAGACCGGCCGGCATCCGTTCGATTCCGCCGGGGTCCGCATCCCGTTCGGGATACGCCTCCACCATGCGCTCGTATGCGGGAAGCGTCTCCGGATCGCCGAACACGTCGACGACCTCGTTCGGGACTCGATCGTCGAGGATCCAATCCTGCGTCCGGTCGCCGGGGACGTACAGGTCGCGAATGCCGCGGGCGTGGACGGCCCCCTCCGACGTCGGCAGATCCGATGAGTTGAACCCCGCCACCGCGGCATCCGAGAGGGCGGGATCGGCATCGGCATCCCAGAGCGAGACCAGTTCATACGTCTCCCGCACGCGAAGGTACTGCCCCGGCGCGAGCACCGGGTCGGTGCTCTCGATCACGATCTCGGCGGTGCCGTCGAGCACCGCCACGGCAGCGGCGGACGCCGTCTGCGGGGCGAGGGGGGCGACGGTACCGGTGATCACAACGGCCACCGCGACTGCCGCAGCGGCAGCCGTGCCCAGCGCCGCGGACCCTCCCCATACCCAGCCACGGCGTGCGCGCCGTCGGGGCGCGTCGGCCATTGCGGAGACGAGCTTCGTCCTCGACCGCTCGATCCTCCCGGGCGCTGCCTCATCCGGCGTGCTGTCGATCTCACGCACGAGCTCCAAGATGTCCATCTTCGATCTCCTTTCCGATCCAGGTGAGTCGGGTCAGCTGCGACCCCGGCGGGGCCAGTTTGCGCCGCACACGGTTGAGGCGCGACCAGACGGTGCCGACCGGCACGCCGAGCGCCTGCGCGACCTCCTCGTGCCCCAGTCCGCCCCACGCGTGGAGCAGCAGAGTCTCCCGATCGCGGGCGGACAGCGCGGCTATCCGGGGCGCCAGCTCGCGGATGGCGGCGGCCGCGTCCATGCGTGTGCCGGCCTCGTCGATTCCCCCGCCACTGGACCGTTCGTCGGCGCCCGCGGATGCCGTCACCGCGCGCCAGTGCTTGGCTTCGGTCGCCCGGTGCCTCGCGGCCACCCGAGAAGCGATCCCGAGCAGCCACGGCCGCGCGGACTCCCAGGCGTGATCGAACGCCGTCCGGCGGCGGAAGGCGACCAGGAACGTCTCGCTCAAGGCATCCTCCGCCGCATCCGCCCCGAGCCGTCGCCGGAGGAAGGCCTCGACCGACACGGCATGCCGGTCGAACACCTCGGCGAAAGCCTGAGGGCTCTGTGCCGAGCGGCGGATGATGTCGCTGTCTGTGCTCACACTGGGTATTCTTCGATCCCGCCGATCACCTTCACGTTTTTCTGACCACGATGGGGAGATCACCCGGTTGTCCGGGGATGGCAGCCGGTCTCTACTTCGTCGGCCATCGTCTCGTTATACCGGATTCACCACCGGGCACGGAGCATCCGGCGTGCCGCCCCTCGCTCAGCCCGTTCACCCGACATCGTGCCAGAGCCCCGCCCAGTGGGTGGGTGTCAGGTCGCGCGGAAGGCGCTCCCGCGACGCCCCGACGGCTCTCAAAGCATCTCGAGCCCGCGGTCTCGTGACACGGGCCGCCGAGCTGACGATGGCATCGAGCGAGGATCCGCGGGCGGTGAACATCGTCCGGACGAACCCTTCATACGCGCGACGTTCGCCGACCGGCACGAGCGGCGAGCCGCGCCGCGAGATCGACAGCAGTCCTCCGTCGACGCTCGGCTGCGGCGAGAAGCCCCACGACGGCACCCGACCCTGCAGCTCGAACTCGAACCACGGGGCCGACTGCGCGGTCATCATCGTGCTGCCGCCGACACCGGCGCGCTTGCGGGCGACCTCCCACTGAGTGAGCAGCACTGCGTGCCGCCAGGTGCCGGTGGAGAGGAGTCGGCGCAGGATCGGCGTCGTCAGGTGGAAGGGGATGTTGCCGACCACGACATCCGCGTCGAGCGGGTGTCGCAGGGCATCCGCGCACTCGACGCGCACGCCGGGCAGGCGCCCGCGCAGTCGGCGCACGCGGTGCTCATCGATGTCGATGGCTGCGAGCGGACGCCCGAGATCCGCGAGCGACCGCGTCAGAGCGCCGTCGCCGGCCCCGAGTTCGAGGATCGACCCCGAGGTGTCGCGGACGAGAGCGGTGATGCGGCCGAGCGTCGGTCGGTGGGTGAGGAAGTTCTGGCCGAGTTCGTGTCGGCCGCCATGAAGAGAACGAGGCATGAGTGCGCTCCAGAAAGAAGAATCGGAGCACCTCGGACGAGGGAGGACGCGAAGAAGCGTCAGTGAGGATCGCCCGTCCCGAGGTGCGATGACATCTCGATGGACGGCGCGCAGATGCGTGCGAGAAGCGAGCGCGCCGTCAGGCGCGGCGGTCGCGGAACACGAGGGTGCGCCCCATCACGGGCGCGAAGAATATTGTTCCCATGGCTGACAGCCTAGCGAGGCCATGGCCGGTGACTCCCGTCAGATCCAGCCGCGCTCTTCCGCGATCAGCACGGCCTGCTGACGTGTGCCGACATGCAGCTTGCCGAGGATCACCGAGATGTGGTTGCGCACAGTCCCCGGCGCGAGGGCGAGTGCGCGGGCGATCTGCCCCGTGGTCTCGCCGCGTCGACCGGCGCGCAGCACATCGAGTTCGCGATCGGTCAACGGCGAGCGCTCGTCGCTGAGGGCATCGGCGGCGATCTCCGGGTCGACGTAGCGCGCACCGGCGGCGACCCGTCTGATGACGGCGGCCACCTCGTCGGCGCCGCGGGACTTGGGCAGGAAACCGGCGACCCCCGACGCGAGTGCCCGGCGGAGCACGCCGGGTCGGGCATGACGGGTGACGACGACGCAGCGGGTGGAGATCGCGCGGTTCAGCCGCTCGGCGACCTGCACCCCGTCGAGTCCCGGCATCTCGAGGTCCAGCAGGCACACGTCGGGTTGCAGACGCAGCGCCTCGGCGACGGCCTGCTCGCCGTCCTCGCACTCGGCGACCACATCGATGTCGTCCTCCAGGCGCAGGAGCGCGGCGAGGGCGGAACGGATCATCACCTCGTCGTCGGCGAGCAGCACCCGGATCATCGGTTCGCCTCGGCATCCGACGGCACGGTCACCACGACCACGAACTCCTCGCCCTCTGCATGCACGGCGAGCGTGCCATGCACCTCGTCGATCCGACGACGGATGCCGTCCAACCCGGAGCCGTCCTCTCCCGGCTCGGCGCCGGGCACCGCGTCGTTGGCGATCTCGTAGCGCCAGGCATCCGTCGTGCGGGTCAGGGCGAGGCGCGCATGGCGGCCCCCGCCGTGACGCAGCACATTGGTCGTCGTCTCGCGGATGACCGGACCGAGAGCGGATGCCGGGGCGGCAGCCGCACCCGCATCGATGAGCGCCTCCACCTCCAACCCGGCGGCGCGGAGCAGGTCACGGGCGTTGGCGAGCTCGTCGCTCAGCGGCACGGAGCGATAGCGGGTCGCGAGGTCCCGAGTGCCCTGACGAGCCTCGTCGACGCTCACTCGGGCGGCGCGGAGCTGCTCCATGCCGGCATCCGGATCTCTCGGCAGGAGCCTTTCGGCCAGTTCCAGCTGCAGCGCGATGACCTGGAGGTGATGCCCCTGCAGGTCATGCACGTCGGTCGCGACGCGCAGTCGCTCCTGCGTCGCCGCGAGCCGTGCTTCCGACGCGCGGGCGCGATCGAGGGTCACCATCACGTCCCAGAACCACAGCGAGCTGACGGTCATGGACGGCAGCAGGGCACCCATCACCACAGGCACCAGCCAGGGCGTCCCCGCACCCGGAATACTCGCGGATGAATCGACGAAAGCGAGCAATGCCAAGAGCACGGTCGCGGCGATGACCACCCGGAAACGCACCCCGCGCGACCAGTTCAGCAGCACCAGCGACTGCACGAGAGGCATCACGGCCAGCTGCCAGCTGCCGGTCAGCGGCCCGGCGACCGCGCCGAACGCCGCAGCGACGAGCAGAGGGAAGGCGAGTCTCCTCCAAGGAACTCCCGGTCCTGCATCGATGCGGTGGCGATAATCGAGCAGCAGCAGGAACGTCGAAGCGCACCAGAGCAGTCCCCCGACCGCCATGAAGAGCACAAGAGCCCCGCGCGTGTCGGTGGCCGCGACCGTGAGCACCCAGAAGCTCATGACCATGAGCTCGATGAACAGGACCGCGGACGCCGTGTACCACCAGGTGGCGTTGACTCCACGGGTCAGGTACAGGGCTCCCGCGTACGGTTCCTCGGGGGCGACGGGCTCGGTGCTGCTGCTCACGCTCAACACCATACGGGTGTGACAGATGTCACGGTCGCGGCGGGCGATCCACCCGGCAAGCGATGACGGGCCGGCACTGTCACCCGCGGGGCGGAGGCGATGGACTGTCGTCATGAACCTCATCGAGATCTTCCAGAACTGGGTCGCCCAGGTGCCCGACCTCGTGCAGCCGCTCATCGTCGCCCTCGCCGGCGCGATCCCCTTCATCGAAGGAGAGGGCGCGGCGAGCATCGGGATCATCGGCGGCATCCACCCCGTCATCGCCGCCATCGCCGCCATCGTCGGCAACTTCGTGTGCGTCGCCGTGCTGGTGCTCGCGAGCTCCGGGGCGCGCAAGGCCATCGTGAACCGCTCGCGGGTCGGCGAGCCTGCCCTCACCGGAACGGATGGAGGACCCGTGCCGGATGCCCCGGTCGAGGCTCCCCAGACAGACCGCAAGGCCGCACGCCGAGAGAAGTTCCAGCGGGCGTTCGAGCGCTACGGCGTTCCGGGCGTGAGCCTGCTCGGCCCGCTCCTGCTGCCGACGCATTTCACCGCGACGATGCTGGCCGCCGCGGGTATCGGCAAGGCGCGCGTGCTGTTCTGGCAGGCGCTCGCCATCATCGGCTGGACCACCATCGTGGCCGTGATCGTCGGGAGCGCGGTCTCCGCGATCAGCTGACCACGTACGATCCATCGCTCGAGGCGCCGAATCGTGTTTCAGTGGACCGATCCGACGAACTCGCGTCATCATCCGATGGGGTCGACGTCTTGCATATGACGGAAGTCCGAGCCTTTGGGGATATCGGCTCGCTTCGACGTCGGGCCGCCCACCCCTCACACAGAGCGGCCCGCGGATGGGGTCCTCCCCGGACCCCATCCGCATCCCCAGCCCCCATCCGCCTTCGTCACCCGGTGCGTCGTAATGATGCCGGATCAGGCTCCTTCACCGTTGTATCGTCTCAATCCCGACCACTCGCGACGTGGACGTCGTAGCAAGAAGACGAGGCATCATGGCCAACTCCGGTGAACACACGGGCGGTGACTCCGACGCCCACCTGCTCCGGCTCAGCCGCGAGGGTGACCGCCGTGCCTTCTCCGAACTCTGGCGACGGCACGCTCCGACGGCCGTGGCCTACGCGCGAAGCCTCGGCGCCGCGCCGCCCGACCCCGAAGACGTCGTCTCGGACGCGTTCGTCCGCATCCTCCAGCTGCTGCGCACGGGGAAGGGACCCGAAGAGAGGTTCCGGCCGTACCTGCTGACGACCGTGCGCAACACCTGGCTGACGGCCTCTCGGCGCGCGCCCGCCACCGTTCCGCTGGATGCTGCGGAAGACCCGCCGTCGCGCATCGGCACGGTCGACATCGAGGCGATGGTGAACTCCGCGGCGCTCTCCGAGGCGTTCTGCGCCCTCCCCGAGCGGTGGCAGCACGCGCTGTGGCTCAGCGAGGTCGAACAGCTGCCGCCGCGGGAGATCGCCGAGGTGCTCGGCCTGCGGCCGAACGCGGTGGCAGCCCTGACGTACCGCGCGAGGGATGGACTCCGGAAGGCTTGGATCGGCGCGCATCTCCGCCGGGCTCCGGCGGGCTCCGACCACGTGCGAGTGATCGAGCTGCTCGGCTCGCACGTGCAGGGCGACCTGGGCCCGCGTCCGCAGAAGTTCGTCGACGAGCACCTCGCATCGTGCGGCGAGTGCCGTGCCGCCGAGAGCGAAGCGCGGCACCTGGCACGCGCCATCACTCTGGGACCGCTGCTGGTCGGCGGAGCCGGGCTCGTCATCGCGCCGACCTTCTTCCCCGTCCAACAGGCCGCGGCGACGGTTCTCACGGACACGGCGAACGCCTCGGGGTTGCTCGGGACGCCTGCCGCCCTGCAGCCGGCGGTCGCGGCGGTCGGGCACGCCGCGCCAGTGCTCTGGCCCGTCGCGGCGTCGGTCGCCATCGCGCTCGCGGTGGGCGGTGCC
The DNA here is from genome assembly GCF_030816505.1 of Microbacterium sp. W4I20. NCBI lineage: Bacteria > Bacillati > Actinomycetota > Actinomycetes > Micrococcales > Microbacteriaceae > Microbacterium > Microbacterium sp. W4I20. The sequence goes on from NZ_JAUSYB010000001.1 coordinate 1,518,907, forward strand.
CTGTTCACGCGCACGCCCACCGAGCCGGACGCGACCGTGGTCGCGCCCGCCATCGGAGTGTCTCCGCCAGCGGCCTCCCCCGAGACGTCTGCGCCGACCCCGGCGCCGCCCGCGCCGACACTGCCTGCTCCGGAGACCCTGCCCACTCCTGAGCCGTTTCCCGCTCCTGAGCCGGCTCCCGCACCTGATCCGCCCCAGGAGCTCAGCCCGCCGGTCAGCGATCCGCCGGTCGGCGATCTGCCGGTCGATGGTCCACCGGTCGATGGTCCGCCCGTCGTATCGCCGCCCGCGGACGATCGTGCGGCGATTCAGCCCCCCGATGCAGACAGCGACGTGACCACCGCGCCCGCCGACGGGGTCGAGGAGATTCCCGGGGTTCTCCCGTACTCCGCCCTCCCCGCCACGACGGTTCCGGTCACCGTGGACGCACTCCCTCCGGCTCCCCTGATCGACCTCTCCGTCTTCCTCGGATCGTCCTACGGCATCGATCGAAACGCGACGGTCTCGATCACGGGACCCTCCTGCGCGACACTCATGATCGTGATCGGTGACCAGGATGCCGGGCTCACGGTGCAGCTCGACGCTCAGGGCCTCTGGTCGGGACGTCTCCCCCTCCCCTCTGCGGGCGAGCGCTACGCCCTGTCGGTCTACCGCACGTCCCCGGACGGCGCCGTCGCCGACCTCGCCGCACGGCGCCAGGTCTGGCCCTGAGAATATACAGAATTTCCTGAATTCAGCATCCGCTGTACTGTGGATTCGTGCCCACCGCTTCCGCTTCCCTCACCCACACCGCCGCCGTCGCGCGCCTCGGACATGCGCTCTCCGACGCGACGCGGGCCGGGGTCCTGCTCGCGCTCCGCGGAGCCCCGCGCTACCCGGCCGAGCTCGCCGACGCCTTAGGCGTATCCCGGCAGGTGATGTCGAACCACCTGGCCTGCCTCCGGGGATGCGGACTCGTCGAGAGCGTTCCCGACGGTCGCCGCAGCAGCTATCGCCTCGCCGACCCCCACCTGGCGCCGGCCCTCGACGAGCTGATGCGCGTCACGCTCCTGGTGGAACCGGGATGCTGCGACGGCGACAGCTGCACCTGCTGATGACGACGACGCTCTCCAACCCTCGGCGCGCGACGCTGCACCGTCGCATCCGCCTGATCGTCGCCCTCACGATCGGCTACAACCTGATCGAGGCCGCCGTCGCGATCACCGCCGGCTCGCTCGCCTCTTCCGCAGCCCTGGTCGGCTTCGGACTCGATTCCACGATCGAGGTGCTCTCCGCCGCAGCAGTGGCGTGGCAGTTCACCCGCCGCGATCCCGAGCGCTGGGAGAAGCCGACCCTGCGCGTCATCGCGGTCGCCTTCTTCGCACTCGCCCTGTACGTCGCGGCGACGTCGGTCCTCGCACTGGTCACCGCCGAGCGTCCGGAGCACAGCACCATCGGCATCGTCTTGACCGCCGTCAGCGTCGTCATCATGCCGTTCCTGTCTTACGCAGAACGCCGCGCCGGCCGCGAGCTGGGTTCGGCGACGGCGGTCGCCGACTCGATGCAGACGCTCATCTGCACCTACCTGTCGGCGGCTGTACTGGTCGGACTCCTCGCCAACTCCCTGCTCGGGTGGTGGTGGGCCGACGCCGTCGCAGGACTCGTCATCGCCGCATTCGCCGTCCGCGAAGGTGTCGAAGCGTGGAAGGGCGATGCGTGCGCCACCTCGGTGGGGATGATCCTGGAAGACGATCACGACGATCAGGACGCCCCGCACGACTGACGCACACGCTGCCCGTAGGTTGGGGGGATGGATGCTCCCGCGTCACAGCACCACGACCTCGCCGGCCGCACGATTCTCATCACGGGCGCCAACGCCGGAATAGGCTACTGGTGCGCCGAGCGACTGGCCGCTCGTGGAGCGCGTGTACTGCTCGGTTGCCGTTCGGCCGAGCGCGCGCAGACCGCCGTCGACGCGATCCTGGGCCGCGTTCCCGGAGCGGTCCTGCGCGTCATCCCCCTCGATCTCGGCTCGCTGGAGAGCATCGCCGGCGGTGCCGCAGCCATCGACGAGCGCCTCGACGCGGTGATCTGCAACGCCGGGGTGAAGACCGCACGGCCCGAGGCACGGACCGCCGATGGCCTCGACCTCATGATGGGGACCAACTTCCTCGGCCACTTCGCCCTCGTCGGCCAGGTCGAGCCGCTGCTCGCCGACGACGGCCGCGTCGTGGCGGTCGGATCGCTCGCCCACCGCTTCGCCCAGCTCGACCCCGCACGGCTTTCCGCCCCCTGGCGCGGCTCTGCGCTTCGCCAGTACGGTCGCTCCAAGGCCGCGCTGATGGCGTTCGCCTTCGAGCTCGACCGCCGCTGGGCGGGCTCTGCGCGGTCGGCCGTGTGCGCGCATCCGGGCTACGCCGTCGATCCGCTCACCGCGCAGCGTGAAGGCCTGATCACGACGCCGGGGCCGGTGCGAGCCCTCGCCGCGCTCGCTCGTCCCGTCGTGCAGGGTAAAGACGACGGAGCCGCCCCCGTGATCCATGCGGCGACCTCGGCCGATGTCGTGAGCGGCGACTACTGGGGGCCGGGCGGACTGCTCGAGTTCCGCGGAGCCCCGAAGCGGGTGACGGCATCCGACGAGGTGCGGTCGGCGCGCACCGGGGTCCCTCTCTGGTCGGCGGCGGAGGCCCTGACCGGCACGCGCTTCCCGACCTGACGTCGCGATGTCCGACTCCGGCCGACGCTTCACGGAGTATCCGACGCTTCACGGAGCATCCCACCGGGAAGCCTCCGCGAAGCGTCATCTCCTCCGCGAACCGTCGGGCCCGGTCAGGAGAGTTCCTTCTGCTCCTCGCCGACCGGCGCCGCGGTGGTCCCGACGGACCCACGGTCGCCGCGCGTCTTGAGCAGGCTCGCGACCGTCGCGACGGTGATCGTGGCGCCGATGAACAGCAGCGAGAACCAGATCGGGATCTCGGGCGCCCACAGCATCGGCTCACCACCGTTGAGGAACGGCAGCTCGTTCACGTGGAGCGCGTGCAGCACGAGCTTCACGCCGATGAACGCGAGGATCACCGCGAGGCCCTGAGCGAGGTAGACGAGCCGCTCGAGGAGTCCGCCGATGAGGAAGTACAGCTGGCGCAACCCCATGAGTGCGAAGGCGTTCGCGGTGAACACGATGTAGGCCTCGTCGGTGAGACCGTAGATCGCGGGGATCGAATCGACCGCGAAGACGAGGTCGATGAACCCGATCGCGATGATCGTCAGCAGCATCGGGGTGACGAAGCGCGTGCCACCCTTGCGCACGGTGAGCTTGTCCTCGTGGTACTCGTTCGTCACCGGGAGGTGCCGGCGGACGAACGTCATGAAGCGGCCGTTCGCGGGGTCGCTCTCGTGGCTGCTGAACGCCTGCCGGTAGGCGAGGAAGAGCAGCAGCGCGCCGAACAGGTAGAAGATCCAGGAGAAGTTCTCGATGAGCGTGGCGCCGACCGCGATGAAGATGCCGCGCAGGATCAGCGCGATCACGATGCCGATCATCAGCACCTTCTGCTGGTAGATCTTCGGCACCGCGAAGCCGGTCATCACGATGAGGAACACGAAGAGGTTGTCGATCGACAGCGCCTTCTCGGTCAGGTATCCGGCGAAGTACTCGCCGCCGAACGTCCAGCCGGAGAAGACGCCGATGCCGACGCCGAACAGCACGGCGAGGCCGATGTAGAACGCCGACCAGCGGGCGGATTCGGCGATCGAGGGCTCATGCGGCTTCCGCACGTGAGCGAAGAACTCGTAGACGAAGAACGCGATCGTGACCGCGATGGTGATGACCCAGATCAGGGGGGTGATTTCCAACAGGGACTCCAGACTCGGGGTGCAAAAGCACCGCCAAAGTCTTCTCCATTCCTGAGATCAGGAACCGGTGGGCCGGGATGCGACGTGCATCCGTAGTGACGACCCGACCGTGTCGGAGTACTCCCCTTGGGATCTCCAGGCTACAAGGGGCATCGGCCCGTTCCTGTGGATCACCCGACAGCCTCGTGAGAGCCGCCGCGGGCGCGTCGCGTACGACGCACCCGCGGCAGTGGCGTCAGTTCAGGGTGAACGTGACTGTCTTCGTGTTGCCGGCCACGTCCTGCACGACCAGCGTGTTCTGCCCGCGCACCGCACCGAAGGTGCCCGGCTTGAGGTAGTTCACGTCGGACCAGGTGTTGTCGGAGAGGTCCTTGACGACTCCGTTGACGGCGACCTGCGAGACCTTTCCGGCGTCGTAGAGCTTGAAACTCACGACGTCGTACGCCCCACCCGACCCGGCCGTGAACGCGGCACCCTCCTTGACCGTCGCGGTCGGCGCCGTGGCATCGATCGTGAATGCGAAGGATCCCGTCCGCGCGATGTTGCCCGCGAGGTCTTCGGCGTTGTACTTCACGGTGTACGCGCCGTCCGCCAGGGTCTGGGTGGACTCGTGCACACCGCTCTTCGCACCGTTCATCGCGGTCTGCGTGCTCTTGACGAGCGTGCCGTCCTTATAGATGTTCGCGACGATGCGCTTCAGGCCCCTGTCGTCGGTCGCTTCGACACGCAGCTTGACCGAAGGCGTAGGGCCCGCGGTCGTCGGCGCGGCGAGGGTCGCGACCGGCTTCGTCGTGTCGGCCGGAGCCGCCGCCTGCTCCAGAGCGACCTGGTCGACCACCCAGAAGGCGCTGTTCGTGCCGGTGTAGTGGAATCGGAACTGGGCGCTGCGCGCACCGGCGGGCACCTCGAAGGAGAGGCGCTCTGCGGCGTTGGTGTTCGCGGAGTAGGCCTTCAGCGACCTCGGCTGGCCGCCGTCGAAGCTGACCAGCACCTCGGCCGACTGGGGGCCGTCGATCACGTAGTTGGTCGCGTAGGCCAGGCTCGCCGTGCTCGCCCCGGTGAGCGGGTAGGCCGGGCTGACGAGCGTCGAGTCGAACGACCCCGCCGCGTGCGACTTGTCATCCCACTCGTCGGAGTCGGCCACGGCGAACACATCCCGCGCACGCACGGACGTCTCGCGACGCTGTCCGAGCTCGACGTTGGTCCAGAACTCATCGGTGGCGAACGACCAGCCGGACCATTCCTTCACCCCACCCGCGGGCATGCGGGAGTTGTCGATGCTCCACCCCTCGGGTGCCGCGTGCGTCCAGCCCTTGACGTCGGCACCGGGGCGCGTCTCATCGGCGCGGGTCTGCAGGGTGGGCCGCAGCGCATCGAACGCGTCGGAAGTGAGGACGGATGCCGCGGCGCCGTCGAGCTTCCACGCCGGGTCGGCCGCGATGCCGACCGCGGAGAGCACGGTCGGGGCGACGTCCGAGATCTTGACGTCGTGCCGCACACCGGGCTCGATGCCGGGGCCCGCCGCGATCACGAACACCTCGCGCTCCGCCGGGCTGCTGCCGCCGTGTCCGCCGGTCGGGGTGTGTCCGTGGTCGGCGGTCACGACCACCAGCCAGTCCTCGTCGGCAGGACGGGCGTCGACGGCGGCGAGGATCTGCCCGAGTTCGGCATCCGCCTTCGCCAGAGCGCGGCCGTAGGCGGCGCCGTTCGTCCCCACGCTGTGTCCGGCTCCGTCGACCTCATCGAGGTGCACGAACACGTCGTCGGCACCGTTCGCGATGGTCTCGACGGCCTTCGCCGTCGTGCCGACGTCGTTTCCGCCCTGCACGCGGGAGTCCACTGCGGAGCCGAACACCGTGGTCGCAATGGGCGACCATGTGGCGACGACGGCTGTGGAGCGGTCGGGCTGCGCGGCCTCGATGCGCGTCAGGTAGTCGGGGAAGGCGTCGAACTTCGGCGCCGTGAAGTTGTTGTCGAGCACGTTGTGCTTGTCGGGCCAGACGCCGGTCGCGATGGTCGACCAGCCGGGGCCGGAGATGGTTCCGGCCATCGGCGACGCGTACAGGTTGCTCGACGACACCATGCCGCGCGCCATGAGGGCATCGAGGTTCGGCATGTCGGCGTCGTCGAGGAAGTCGAACGACGCGCCGTCGATGCCGACCACGAGGGTCTTCACGGGCTGGGCGGCGTCGACGGCGGCGGCGGGGACGGCCGCGAGCGGGGACAGGAGGCATGCGGCTGCGGTCGTCACGACGACCGCTCGCTTGCGATACAAGGGCATTTCATCTCCGAGATGGGGGTCATGGCATGGGGAGGTCCATGCCATGAGCCAGTCTCGAACCGCTGCGCACCGGCGCGCGTGGTTCTCGCGAAGATGTCAATACAAGTTGGGGCATCGTTCACCGCCGGTCGCCGATGTAGGTATCCAACTTCATGAACGGATACCCGGGAAGAACCTCAGACGAGTTCGCTCACCAGCTTTTCGATGCGGGCGCGAATGTCGTCGCGGATGGGTCGCACCGCGTCGATGCCCTGCCCGGCCGGGTCGTCGAGCACCCAGTCCTCGTAGCGTTTACCGGGGAAGAACGGGCAGGCGTCGCCGCATCCCATCGTGATGACGACGTCGGATGCCTGTACGGCCTCGGTCGTGAGCACCTTCGGCTGCTCGGCGGTGATGTCGATGCCGAGCTCGGCCATGGCCTCGACGGCGACGGGATTGATCGCGTCGGCCGGCATGGATCCCGCCGAGCGGACCTCGATGCGATCGCCGGCGAGGTCGCGCAGGAACCCCGCCGCCATCTGCGAGCGCCCGGCGTTGTGCACGCACACGAACAGGACGGAGGGGGTGGGTGCTGCGCCGGTCATGGTGACTCCTGTCGTCGTCTCTATATTGACACTCATCGATATGTGATCGCTGCGGGATCAGCCGACCGCGACCGGACGGGCGCCGATCTCGAGCACGGCGGGCGTCGCGCAGCATCCGCCCTCCCCTGCGTCGAAGCCGCCCGAACCGCCGCAGACGCCGGTGTCGGGAAGGACCAGCTCGTTGCGCGCGGCCGCTTCGTGGTCGCCGACGAGATGCGCCGCGACGCTCCGTACCTGCTCGAAGCCGGTCAGGGCGAGGAAGGTCGGCGCGCGGCCGTACGACTTCGCACCGACGATGAACAGCCCTTGCTCGGGCTGCGCGAGCTGGCGCGCACCGGTCGCCGACACCGAGCCGCACGAGTGGATGTTCGGGTCGATCTCTGCGGCGATACCCGCGACGGCCTCGAGCGATACGTCGAGATCGACGCGCAGTTCCCGGAGCATGCCGGTGTCCGGCCGGAATCCGGTGAGAGCGAACACCTGGGCGACGCCCGCGACCTCCCGCCCGTCTTCCGCGACGACGGCCAGCCGCTCGTCCTGCTGACGGAATTCCGCGACGCGGAACCCCGTTATGACGTCGACCAGTCCGTTCTCCACGACCTTCTGCACTCGAGAGCCGAGCGCTGCCCGCTCCGGGAGCTCGTCGCCCGAGCCGCCGCCGAAGACGTTCGCGGCACTGCCGCGGCGCAGGAGCCAGGTCACCCGGGTGCCGGGTGCGCGGCGCGCGAGCTCGCTCAGACGAAGGACCGCGTGCGTCGCCGAATGCCCGCCACCGACGACGACGACGTGGGCGCCGGCGTACTCGGACACGTCGCCGGGGATGCGGTAGGAGACGCGGGGAGCGGATGCTGCCTCGCCCACCGCCGGGTATCCGTCGGCGCCCGCGGGGTTCGGAAGACCCCACGTGCCGCTCGCATCGATGACCGCGCTCGCGGGGATCCTGCCCTCCTCACCGGTGGCGCTCTGCGTGTGCACCACGAACGGCTGGCTCCTGCGCCCGCCGTCGACGACCTTGTCGCGGCCCTGGCGTGCGACTCCGGTGACGGTCACGCCGTAGCGGACCCGCTCACCCAGGGCTTCGGCGAGCGGTGCCAGATATCCGTCGACCCATTCGGCGCCGGTCGGATAGCCGCGCTCCGGGGCCATCCAACCCGTCGCCTTGAGCAGGCGACCGGATGCCGTGTCGACGAGCTCGGGCCATGCGGAGAAGAGGCGGACGTGCCCCCACTCCGAGACAGCCGCACCCGCTCGGTCTCCGCGCTCGAGCACGAGGATCTCCTGTCCCCGCTCGGTCAGATGGGCCGCGGCGGCGAGCCCCTGGGGACCCGCTCCGATGACGACGACAGGATGCTCGAGCACGATCTCTCCTCAAATCGAAAGTCTTCAATACGAGAAGCGTGACTCACCTATCGAAGGATGTCAATACGTGAGAGGATGCCTTCGTGAGCCTGCCACTGACCATCGAATCGACCGCCTGCTGCGTCCCCCGCGTCACGACTTCGGTCTCGGTCGAGGACGCCGAGCGCGCTGCCCGGGTGTTCAAGGCGCTCGGCGATCCGACGCGGGTACGGCTCCTGTCCCTGATCGCTGCGGGCGAGGGCGGCGAGGCCTGCATCTGCGACCTCACCGAGCCGGTCGGCCTGTCGCAGGGCACGGTCTCCCACCACATGAAGCTGCTCGCTGAAGCGGGGCTCGTGACCCGCGAACAGCGTGGCAAGTGGGCGTACTTCGCCCTCAACGCCGCGGCACTGGATGCCGCCGCCGACGCGCTGCGGATGACCTGACGCTTCTCCGCTCCCGTGGCAGTTGATGCGGCCATTCCACGCGGGAACCCGCAACAGCTGCCACGGGAGCGTTCACTTTCGGAGCGTGGCGGCGACGGCGACGATGTGCCCGCCCTTGCGCTCGGTGCGTTGGATCGTGGACGGGGAGGCAGCGGCGTCGAGCAGGCGCCAGGGGTGTGCCGAGATGTCGGCACCACCCGCAGCACACGCCAGTCGGGCCAGCGGCGCCAACACGCGCCAGAACCCGTGCGGCGGCTGCATGTCGACGACGCACGCACGCGCCCCGGTGCGGAGCGTCGCGAGCGCACGACGCCACGCCTCGTTCCGGGGGCCGATCACGCTGAGGGAGTATGTCGCCAGGAGTGCATCGGCGCCCGTCGATCCCGCGCCCCGCACATCGGCGATGGCAGCGGCCACCTGCTCCGGCCGAAGATGGGCGGCATCCACACGGAGAAGCCGGATGTGTTCTCCCCACCCCTCGCGATCCACCCGCCGCTGAGCCATTGCGAGCATGTCGGGGCTGCGGTCGATCCCGATCACGAGCCCCTCGGGGCCGACCGCCTCGACGAGGGCCGGAAAGTTCAGTCCGGTCCCGCAGCCCAGATCGAGCACGACGTCGCCGCGGCGGACCCCGAGCAGCGCGATCCCCGCCTGGCGGCCCGCGCGGTACACCCACCGCTCGCCGGAGAGCAGGTCGTACCAGCGCGCACCGACGCCGTACCGTCGCAGCATCGTCGCCATCGGCCCTCCCGTTCCGCGTCCACTCTAGGCTTCAGGCATGAGCACACTGCACCGCGCACCCGCGCGTTCCCTCTCCGCGACGGAAGCCGCCCGACGCACCTGGGATCTCGTCGTGATCGGAGCCGGAAGCGCCGGACTGGTGGGCTCGCGCACGGCCGCCGCTCTCGGCGCCCGCGTCCTGCTCGTCGAGGCCGGACGCTTCGGCGGAGAGTGCCTGCACACCGGATGCGTGCCCTCGAAAGCGCTCATCGCGGCCGCCGCGACCGCGCACGAGATTCGTCGGGGTGCCGAGCTCGGTGTCCACGCCGAGGGGATGCGCGTCGACTTCTCCGCGGTGATGGCGCACGTCCGCGCGGCGATCCGCACCATCGAGCCGGTCGACTCACCGGAGGCGCTCCATCGCGACGGTGTGCACACCCTTGTCGGCCGGGCGCGCTTCGACGGACCCCGGTCGCTCGAGGTCGACGGTTCTCGCATCGGCTTCCGAGACGCACTCCTCGCCACCGGCAGTGCGCCGGTCCTCGATTCTGCCCCGGGCGCAGCATCCGTCGACGTGCTCACCAACGACACCTTCTGGGACCTGGAGGAGTTGCCCTCGACCCTGCTCGTGCAGGGTGGCGGAGCCATCGGATGCGAGATCGCCCAGGCGATGGCTCGATTGGGCAGCGCGGTGACGCTCGTCCACCGCGGGAATCGGCTGCTGCCGAAGGAGGATGCCGCGGCGAGCGCGATCGTTCTCGACGCGCTTCGCGCCGGCGGCGTCATCGTGCACCTCGACGCCACGGTCACCGCATTCACTTCGGACGGGACCGATGATGCGCCCTCCGCATCCGGCACCGCCCGACTGAGCAACGGGACCGAGGTGCTGTTCGACCGCGTGCTCGCAGCTCTCGGTCGGCACGTCGAGACCGACGGTCTGGGACTCGAGACCGCGGGAGTCGACCTGGATGAGAAGGGCGCCGTCGCGGTCGATGCCGCCCTGGCCACGTCGAACCCGCGGATCCGCGCAGCGGGCGACGTGACGCCGCTTCCTCGGTTCACCCACACCGCCGGGATGTACGGCAGCGTCGCGGCGACGAACGCGGTGCTCGGGCTCTCTCGCAAGATCGACGAGGTGGTTCCCCGCGTGACCTTCACCTCACCGGAGGTGGGCGCCGTCGGTGTCGCGCCCGCGGATGCCGCTGCTCGGGGCATGCGCGTCATCACGCAGCAGCATGCACACGTCGACCGCGCGATCGCGGACGGGCACACCGACGGGTACACGAGCATCGTCGTCGATCGCCGGGGGCGGGTGGCGGGAGCAGTGATCGTGGGGCCGCGAGCCGGCGAGTCCCTGGCCGAGTACACGACGGCGGTGAAGACCCGCATGAACGTGCGCACGCTCGCGACGACCATCCACGCCTATCCGACGTATTCGGATGCCGGGTGGAACGCCGTCGTGAAAGAGGCGCAGCGCGGGCTGCGCGGCGGGGCTGTCGGGCTCGCGATCCGGCTGCTCACGCGGATGCACGCTCGCCGAGCCTGACGCGAGCCGGTGCGCCTGCTCAGCGCAGGCTGCGGTAGCCGACGACGATGCGCTGCACGGCGCTGACCGCGACGAAGAGCGTCCAGACGAGCGCGATCTGCCAGGCCCAGAACGGCAGGATCAGCCACAGCGCATGCACGACGATCGTCTCCGTGCCCTCGGCGATGCGACCGAGGAACGACAGCGACCGCCCATCGTCGAGCGTGCGCCCGGTGCGTTCGGCGATCGAGGAGAACGCGAGGAACGCGGTCCCGTTCACGTAGTAGACGAAGAGCACGAGAAGGAAGGGCCACCACGGGGCATCGAACTGCGCGGTCGCACCGACGGCCACCCCGACCACCGTGGCGCCGTACACGACGAAGTCGGCCACGATGTCGAGGAAGCCACCTGCCTCCGAGGCATCCGACTCGCTTCCCTGTGATGCGGCCAACCGACGCCGTCGCCGCGCGAGGGTGCCGTCGAGTCCGTCGGCGATGCGCGAGATCAGCCACAACGCGAGCGCGACCCACCACAGCTGCAGGCCAGCGGTGACAGCGGAGGCGACCCCGAGCACGAGCCCGAGCACCGTCAGCCGATCGGGTGTGATGCCGGGGCGGTCGAGCACCGCCGCCGTCGCCTCGAGCGGGCGGGCGAGGACGGCCCGGAGAGAGCGGTCAAGCATCGTCGTCGCCCTCGACGTCCTGCGCGTTAGCAGAACGAACGCCGCTCCGGCGCCGAAGGACGGTCGCCGCCACGACACCGCCGAGGATGAGGACACCGAGCACCGCGACCGCCACCCAGAACGGCGGCCCCAGCTCCAGACCGAAGGCGCCGAGCGCGACATACGCCGCAGAGCCGGGCAGGATGCCGAGGGCCGTACCGAGCGCGTAGGCGCGCGGCCTGACCGCCGTCAGACCGGATCCGTAGTTGATCAGCGTGAATGGGATGATCGGGACGAGCCGGGCGCCGAGCACCGCGAGGAATCCGCGGTGGGCGAGCGCGGCATCGAGGCGGGCGACCCGCGCCCCCGTAAGACGTTCGACGGCCTCCCGGCCCAGCATCCGTCCGATCACGAACGACGCCGCCGCTCCGAGAAGCGCACCCACGTAGACGAGTGCCAACGCGAGCCAGAAGCCCCAGACGAGCCCGGCCGCGATGGTGAGGAGGTTTTTGGGCACGGGAGTCAGAGTGAGAGCGGCATACCCCAGCACGAAGACGACTGCGCCCGCGGGTCCGAACCCGGCCGCCCACTCTCGCACGGCCTGCAGATCGGTCGGTGCGAGGAAAAATCCAACCGTTCCGACGAGGGCGACGAACAGAAGGAGAAGCAGCAGTCGGACGACGGCCCGCCGCTTCGAGGAGGTGGCGCTGACACGCGAATCGCCTGCATCCACAGCATCCCCTCCGACTTCCAATACCCTAGCCCGGAGCGACGCAGCCCGGTCGACGATTCCGAAACGAGGAACACATGAACAGCACCGGACGCCGCCGCCGGCTCGCCGCTCTTGCACTGACCGTGCCGCTGATCGCCCTCGCCGCGTGTGCAGCGCCCGACGCGGGTGAGGAGACCACCTACGACGACTGGGACAGCGTCCTCGCCGATGCCGAGGGCCAGACCGTGCAGCTCTGGATGTACGGCGGCGACGATCAGGGCAACGCCTACGTCGACGACGTCCTCGCTCCCGCCGTCGCGGAGTACGGCGTGACGCTCGAGCGCGTGCCCGTGACCGACACCGGCGATGCGCTGAACCGCATCTTCACCGAGATCCAGGCCGGCCGGTCCGACGGCACCGTCGACCTGATCTGGGTCAACGGCGACAACTTCCGCACCGGCAAGGAAGCCGATGCATGGCTATGCGGCTGGACCGACCTGCTGCCGTCCATGGACGCCACCGACCCCGACGACCCGCTGCTGCAGTCCGACTTCGGCACGCCCGTCGACGGGTGCGAGGCGCCCTGGCACAAGGCGCAGTTCACGCTCGCCTACAACGCCGAGGCGATCCCCGACCCGCCCACGACACTCGCCGGCGTGCTCGACTGGGCCGAGGCCAACCCCGGCCGCTTCACCTACCCCGCTCCGCCGGACTTCACCGGATCGGTGTTCGTGCGCGAGGTGCTGGCGAGCGTCTCCGGCGGTGCGGACGACGTGCCGGCGCAATACTCGGACGACGCGTTCGACGAACTCAGCCCGGCGCTCTACGACCGGCTGAACGAGCTCGCGCCCAGCCTGTGGCGCGGCGGCGACACCTACCCGGCGAACGAGGCCGAGCTCGGTCAGCTCTTCGCCGACCGGCAGATCGACATCACCATGACCTACGGTCCCGCGACCCTGACGGATCTCGTCGCCGACGGCACCTACCCGCCCGGCACCACCGTGCTCTCCCTCGAGGACGGTACGGTCGGCAACGCGAGCTTCCTCGGCCTGCCGGCCAACTCCGACTCGATCGCCGGGGCCATGGTGGTCGCGAACGTCGCGCTCTCCGTCGAGCAGCAGGTGGCGAAGGCGGAGCCCGACGTGTGGGGCCAGTTCACCGTGCTCGACATCGAGGGACTGTCGGATGCCGATCGCGCACTGTTCGATGCCCTTCCGGAGTCGCCGGTCGTGCCCGGATACGAAGTGCTGTCGGAGAACGCGCACGGAGAGCTCGCAGCCGAGTGGGTTCCCGCCCTCGACGACGGCTGGCGCACGGGCGTGCTCGACCGATGAGCTTCGCGCCGGTCGCGCGCCGTCGAGGGAGCGCTCGCGAGCGCTTCCGCGGCGCGCTGCTGGTGCTGCCGGCCGTGGTGGTGACGCTGTTCGTCGTGGGTGGCGGCATCGGGGCGACTCTGCTGCAGGCGTTCGGCCTCATGCCGATCGCCGGCCCCGCGACCCCCGGCGTCGACGCGTTCCTCGCCCACCCCGACGATCTTGCCGCCGCCACCGGAGTGTCGCTCGGCGTCGCGGCGGTGTCGACCCTGATCGCGGTGGTGGTCGGGACGGCAGCTGCGGTGGTCATTGTCTCCGGGCGGGCAGGCAGCCGCCTGATCGCGGCCCTCGGCGCGACGACCGTGACCGTGCCGCACCTTGTGGGCGCGGCGACCATCGGACTGCTGCTGTCCGACGCCGGTGTGCTCCCCCGGCTGCTCGGCATCCCGCCCGAGTCATGGGCGCCGTGGGTGGGCGGTCCGCTGTGGGGTGCGGCGATCGCGGAGTTCGCCTGGAAGGAGTCGGCGTTCGTCGCGCTGGTCGTGACCGGCACGCTCGCCACCCGGATCGCCACCTACGACGAGACGGCCGCGCTGCTCGGCGCCGGCCGGTGGAGCCGGTTCCGTCACGTGCTGCTGCCGCTGACCGCGCCGACCATCGTCGTCTGCGCCGCGATCAGCTTCGTCTACGCCCTCGGTTCCTACGAGGTCTCCTGGCTGCTCGGTCGTACCTACCCCGAGCCGCTGCCGGTGCTCGCCGTGCGGCTGTTCCAGGGCGTCTCGCTCGCCTCGCGTCCCGAAGCGGCCGCGGTCGCCCTCGTCACCTGCGCGATCGCTCTCGCTGTCGTGGCCGGCGCGTTCGCGGCGCTGCGGCGCACCGCGGTGTGGAGGTGACGCGGTGAGCCCGAGTACCCTGACGACGCCGCGCGGCCCCGGTCGCGTCATCCGCCTCGCCCTCACCGCCCTCCTGGTGGTGTGGTTCGCCCTCCCGTTCCTGCCTCTGGTGCTGTGGTCTTTCGCGGACGGATGGTCGTACCCGTCGCCCCTGCCCACCGACTGGGGATTCGAGGGCGTCGAGGATGCCGTGGGCTTCGGACTCCTTCCCGGGTTCGGTCGATCCGTGCTGCTGGGACTCGTCGTCGCCGCCATCGCCACGCCGCTCGGAGCGCTCGCCGCTCGCGCGCTGACGTTCGGCGCCGTCCCCTTCCCCCGCACGGTCTCGGCGCTGCTGCTCGCCCCCATAGCCCTGCCCCCGTTCGCCGCGGTGCTCGGCGTCAACGTGCTCCTGCTGCGCGCGTACATCCCTCCTGTCGTCGGAGTCGTCGTCGTGCTGGTGGTGATGGCGCTCCCGTACACGGCCTTCGTGATGCGCGCGGCGTATGGCGCCTATGACCTGTCGTACGAGGAGGAGGCGCGACTGCTCGGTGCAGGCTCGGCGCAGGTGCTTCGTCGAGTGCACCTGCCGATGATCGCGCCTGCACTCGCGCGAGCGGCGTTCCTGGCCTTCCTCGTCGCCTGGAGCGACTACATCGTGACCGTGATCGTCGGCGGCGGCGAACTCGTCACTCTTCCCCTCATCGTCGCGGGAGCCGCCGCCGGACTCGGCAACGACGCTGCGGTCGCCGTCATGTCGCTCGGCGCGGTCATCCCGCCGGTGCTGCTGCTCGTCGCGGTGCTGGCGCTGCGCGGGCCCGGCCGCTCCCCCTCTGGACGGCTTAGCCCTGCTGCGCCTCCATCGCCCGCCAGCCTCTCCCCGACCTCAGGAGCATCCGCGTGAGCGCCGACCTCGTCCTCGACGGACTCGACAAGAGATTCCCCGGCTCGCCGACGCCGGCGCTGCACAGGTTCTCGCTCACGGTGGCCGCCGGCACCTGCACCGCAGTGCTCGGTCCCAGCGGTTCGGGCAAGAGCACCCTGCTGCGGATCATCGCCGGCTTGGAAAAGCCGGATGCCGGCGCAGTGCGCATCGGCGGGACCGATGTCGCGGGCGTCGCAGCGGAACGCCGCGGGGTGGGGATGGTCTTCCAGCGCTCCCTGCTGTTCCCCCATCTCTCGGTGCTCGACAACGTCGCATTCTCCGACCGCGTCTCGGGCATGAGTCGTGGAGCAGCCCGGACCAGGGCGGGTGAGTACCTCGACATGGTGCAGCTGCAGGGGTTCGGTGATCGTCGCGTCGGAGAGCTGTCCGGCGGGCAGGAGCAGCGGGTGGCGATCGCCCGTGCCCTCGCCGCGGAACCGGCGGTGCTGCTGCTCGACGAGCCGTTCAGCGCCCTCGACCCCGCGCTCCGCAGCGACATGCACGATCTGCTCGAAGCGGTGCGTGCGACGGTCTCCCCCACGATCGTGCTGGTCACGCACGACCGCGACGAAGCGGCACGGGCGTCCGATCGCATCGCACTCCTCGAGCACGGTGTGCTGCTGCACGAGGGCACCGTGCTCGACGCGTACCGCCGTCCGCAGAATCTCCGCGCCGCGCAGCTGATGGGTGGCCGCAACGAGATTCCGGGCGAGGTGCGCGGCGGCAGCCATCACAGTGCGCTCGGCGCCGTGGCCGTACCGTCCGAGACGCCTGAGGGGCGCGGCATCCTGGTCATCCGTCAGGAGGACGTCGCCGTGCTCGACGACGGCAACGGCGCGGCGCCGGCATCCGCGATCTCAGGTGTCGTGGAATCGGTGAAGGTGGCCGGCGCCCGCTCTGAGATCGTCGTCCGCTGCGGAGATGCCCTCGTGCACGCCGAGGCTCCTCCGACGCAGCGACGCCGGGTCGGTGACCGCGTGGAGCTCGTCCTGCCGGTGCAGGCCGTGCAGGTCGTCACGCGCTGAGCGGCCCGCGACGACCGACGCGGATCAGCGGGTCCCGGTGCGGGCCGACCCGGTCTCGCGCACGGCGGTGAGGCCGGACGGACGAGAGACCACCTGCGGCTGAGCCCCGTCGCGGACGGACGGGAGCGGGAGCAGCCGGCGCAGCTCGATGTTCTCGATCGGATCGAGCACCGAGTGCTGCACGCACGCGGGCACCAGACGGTCGTCGTCCGGGTGCGCCATCGCATACATGCAGGATCCGAGCCTCTCCTGCGTCTCCTTGAGGAGCGGATCGTCGGCGACGATGCCCTGCTCCATCAGCTTCCAGGCCGGATCGACCTGCGCGGCATCCATGAAGTTGTGCACGACGAAGGTCTTGAACGACAGCTTGCCGCGCCGTGCCTCCCGCACGACGCGGCGCAGGCCGCCCGCTCGCCGCAGCACGCGACGAGCCAGTCCGATCAGCGGCGCGATGTCGCCGGGGTGGGCGGCGATCGCTCGCACGACCTTCACCACCAGGGTCCGCTTCGGGATGCCGCCGAAGATCATGCCGCCGAAGTGGTCGAGGAAGCGGTCGCGGGCGGCGATGTCCTTCGGATCGTCGGGGTCGAGCAGAGCCGCGAAGCCTGCTCCGACGCGCACGCCGACCGTGGAGCGGTTGCAGCGAGGATCGCCGAACTGCGTGGCCTGCCAGGGGAGCTTGTGCCCCGCGCCCTTCTCGATGCGCTCCCACACCGCGTCGATCGTGACCTCCCCGAAGTCCTCGCGCCAGCGGCGGTCATCTCCGATGAACGCGGCAGGCTGGAACGACATCATGTCGAAGGGCATCTCGAGCACGTCTCGCGCGACCTGTTCGACCTCGTCGACGTTCGACGGTGTGACCGTCATGTTGTGTGCGAGGTAGCTACTCACACCGTGGTCGCGCTTGAGGTCGACGAACATCTGCGTGAACTTCTCGCGGAAGGGATTGAGCTCGGCTTCGCTGTGTGGGCGCACGGCACCGCGGCGGCCCCGCATGAGCGAGTCGAAGTGCGCGGCGAACGAGACCTTGTCGAACCGGGGCTTGCCGTTCTCGTCGAGCACCAGATCGAGGAGATAGTCATAGCCGAAGTCGCCATGGGTCATCGACATCGGTTCCCGGCCGACAGCCCGCATGGCGAGCAGGGATTGGGCGTGATCCTCCGCTGACAGCAGGCTCACCTCACCGCCGATCAGCTGCGCGTGGGCCCGCGGACCACGAACCTTCTGCAGGAACGACATCTGACGCGCGACGTTCTCGACGGTGTGATCACCGTCGATTCGCACCTTGTTCGCGTCCGCCGAGTGATAGCAGGGCGAGCACGTGAGATCGCACTTGGGGAACACGCCGTGCGTGCCCTCGCATCCCACGGCGCAGCGGCCGAGCAGCTGGTTCGGCGTCTTCGCGTGCTCGGGCAGCTCCGCCCAGCGCAGGTCGAGCGCGCGCCGCGTCTCAGGGTGGATCGGGCGCGTCTCGAGTTCGATCCGCTTGAGCGTCGTTGCGAGTCCCATGACTTCCTTCCGCCGCGTGGCGTCCGCCGTCCAGCGACGCAGAAGTTGTTCGGCGCGGAGAGCGACTCGGATTGCCTCCGATTGTCGCACCTCTCGGGCACGATGGGGGCATGACCGATGGCTACGATTCCGAGTTCCTCAGCACGGCGGTGGCGATGCCCGAGCCGGTGTTCGATGCCGTGCGGCTCGACTATCCGCGGTTCTCCGTGCTGCTCGACCGGGAGCGGCGGCTGGCGCGGGTCACGGCGGTCAACATCGACGGTGCACTGGTCCGCGACCTCGCGCGAGAGGGCGAATGGCGCCTCGACCCGCGGATCGACGCCGACGAGCAGACCGGCCCAGCGGTCTACGCGCGAAACGACCTCGATCGCGGGCACCTGGTGCGCCGGCGCGACCCGGGCTGGGGCGATGCCGACGACGCGCGCGCGGCCATGGAGGCGACGTTCTTCTACCCGAACGCCGCCCCTCAGGCCGCCGGCTTCAATCAGTCCAAGGAGCTCTGGCTCGGGCTCGAAGACCATGTGCTGGCCTACGCCGAGACCACCGACCAGCGCCTGAGCGTCTTCACCGCGCCGGTACTGGACGACGACGATCCGCCGTACCGCGGCATCCGCATCCCCTTGCGATTCTGGAAGGTCGCGGCCTGGCAGGGGCCGAACGGACTCGCGTCCGCTGGCTTCCTGCTGGACCAGACCGAGCTCGTGCACACCCGCGACGGACTGCTCGCGAGCCCGCCGCTCGGCGCCTTCCGCACGTTCCAGGTGCCGATCGCCGACATCGCCGCGATCACCGGCGTCGGTCTCGGTCCGTTGACGGGAGCCGATGTGCTGCGCGACGAGAAGGTGCGGGCCGAGGGCTGGCGCGCGCTTCAGTTGCCGTCCGACGTGGTGCTCTGAGCGGAGCGTTCCCGGGCTTCGGCTGACGTCGGCTTCACGGAGTCCTCCGTCGCGACCCAGCTGGCGAGCATCTTCAGCTTGTCCTCGGAGGGCGTGCCGGGCTCGGCCGTGTACGTCGACATCTGCAGCCCGGCATCGGCCGGCAGCTCGAACGACTCGTACACCAGTTCGATCTCTCCGACGATCGGATGCCGCAGCCTCTTCACTCCGCTGCGGTGATACCGCACATCGTGCGCGGCCCACAGCGTGCGGAACCGATCGCTGCGTGTCGAGAGCTCGCCGACCAGATCGCTGAAGCGGCGGTCGAACGGATTGCGGCCCGCCTCGCCGCGCATCGCCGCGACGAGTTCGCGGGTGACCCGATCCCAGTCGGGGTAGAACTCGTGCGCCGCAGGATTCAGAAACGCGAAACGGGCGCTGTTCGGCGAGGGATCGGCGAAGTGCGGCGAATACAGCGCCTTGCCGAGAGGGCGTTCGCGCCGAGATAGTCGAAGGAGCTGTTCCGCACCAGCGCCGGAGCCCCGGTCATCGCGTCGAGCAGGCGTTGGATGCTGGGGCGGATCGCCTCCGCCTTCTTCCGGGGCTTCCGTGCGACGGGCGAGGCGTTCGCCGTGCGGGCGAGATCGAACAGGTGCGCGGTCTCGGCGTCGTCGAGCTGAAGGGCCCGGGCGAGGGAGTCGAGAACGCTGTCGGAGACGCCGGAGAGGTCGCCGCGCTCGAGGCGGGTGTAGTAGTCGACGCTGACGCCGGCGAGCAGCGACACCTCTTCTCGGCGGAGCCCCGGCACACGGCGGTTGCCGCCGAACGCGGGGAGTCCTGCCTGGTCGGGAGTGAGCCGTGCGCGCCTCGTGGAGAGGAACTCGCGCGCCTCGCTGCGGGTGTCCATGCTCCGACGCTACGCCCCCGTAGCGACGAAAGGGAGGTACCACCAGCCCCTCCCACCGCCGCGCGTTCATCTTCAGACTGGAGATGAACCGCTCATCAGAAGGAGAACACCCACATGCGTGGAGTCATCATGCACGGCCCCGGCGACGTTCGCGTCGAAGAGCGCGACAAGCCGACCATCACCCGCTCGACGGATGCCGTCATCAAGGTCGCTGCGACCTGCATCTGCGGGTCGGACCTGTGGCCGTACCGCGGCGCGGACAGCGTCGACGCGACGCCCATGGGCCACGAGTACGTCGGCGTCGTCGAGGAGATCGGTTCGGACGTGAAGAACGTGAAGGTCGGCGATTTCGTCGTCGGCTCGTTCATGGCGTCGGACAACACCTGTGAGATCTGCCAGGCCGGCTACCAGTCGCGCTGCGTGCACGTCGTCTCGATGGGAGGCATCGGCACCCAGGCCGAGTACGCGCTCATTCCCCACGCCGACGGCACGCTCGTCGCGACACCCGGTCAGCCCGACGCTGACCTCATCCCGTCGCTGCTCGCCGCCTCCGATGTTCTCGGCACAGGCTGGTTCGCCGCCGTCGCTGCCGAGGTCGGCCCCGGCAAGACCGTCGCCGTCGTGGGTGACGGAGCCGTCGGGCTCCTCGGCATCCTCGCCGCGTCGCAGCTGGGTGCCGACCGCATCATCGCGATGAGCCGGCACGCCGACCGCCAGGAGCTGGCGCGGAAGTTCGGCGCCACCGACATCGTCGAGGAGCGCGGCGACGCCGGAGTCGAGAAGATCAAGGAGCTGACGAACGGACTCGGCGCGCACTCGGTGATCGAGGCGGTCGGAACTCAGGAGTCGATGATGCAGGCGATCCGCTCCACCCGTCCCGGCGGCCACATCGGTTATGTCGGCGTTTCACACGACGTGGAGCTGCCCGGTAACGAGCTGTTCTTCTCGGGCGTGCACCTGCACGGCGGACCGGCCCCGGTTCGCCGTTTCCTCCCCGAGCTCATCCAGCTCATCTGGGACCGGGAGATCGACCCGGGCGTGGTCTTCGACCTCACCCTGCCTTTGGAGGATGCCGCCGAAGGTTACAAGGCCATGGATGAGCGCCGCGCCACCAAGGTGCTGCTCACCGTCTGAACGATGATCGACACCGGCGATTCTTCGCCTGAGGACCAGCTTCGCGCTGACGCCGCCGTCGGCGCGCGAGCCTTTCTCGCAGAGCTCGGCGAGCTCTAGTCAGCCCCTTCCCCACGCCTTCCACAGCGCCTGCGCATCCCTCGCGAGCGCTTCAGCCGACGGGAAGATCGGACCGTCGGAGATGTCCCCGTTCCGCAGGGGATCGTCGTCCGGATGCTGTGGCAGCAGGTGGCAGTGCAGGTGCGGCATCCGATGCCCCATCACCAGGTAGTCGATCTTGCGTGGCGCGAACACGGCCGTGATCGCGCGTCCGGCGCGCTGCACGTCGCTCCAGAACGCCTCCAGCGTCGCCGGCTCCAGCTCGACCAGGTCGGTGACGTGTTCCCGCAGGATCACCAGGCTGTAGCCGGGGTGCGCCTGATTGCGCGCGAGACGCGTGTGCGTCGTGGCCGTCGAACCGACGAGGATGCTGTGCGGGTTCTCGTCCAGGTGAGCGTCGGCGCACATGCCGCAGTCGCTCTCGTTCGTGAGCGTCGCCCATTCCTCATCCGACCACCAGGCTCTCGCATCCTGGCCTGCACCGGTCAACCCTCAACTCCCTCGAATGACGGGATCGGCAGCGGCACCCCGCCCTGCAGCGCGGACTCGTGCGCGATCACTCCGGGAGCCGTCCAGTTCGCTGCCGTCACGGCATCGATCGCGGGCAGCCGCTCCTCGACGATGCTGCGCACGAACTCGTGCACCAGGTGGGGGTGCGAACCGCCGTGCCCGCCGCCCTGCACGAAGGAGGCGTGGCTGCCGTCGGCGAAGACGCTGGATCCGGTGTAGCCGGCGATCTCCGCGGGGAGCAGGTCGCCTCGATCGGGGGCCTCGATACGGCGCGCCTCGATGCCGTCGCCACGCGCGTCATCTCCGGCATCCGTCGCGCGGAGGAAGTGCACCGGCGGCTCGCCCTCGATCTGCGGCCATTCGAACCCGTAGCGCTCCCCGTAGACGGCGAAGGCCTCGGAGTAGGAGCGGGTCGCCTGGAACAGGGTGCGCGAGACCTCGACCGCGGCATCCGATCCCTCGAGCTCGAAGATCGCCGTCTCGGCGGGGAACGGGTTGCCGTAGGCCGTCGCGCGATCGTCGGGCAGACGCCCGGACCCGAGGCAGCGCACGGAGGTCGCCCGCGTGCCGAGCAGACTCAGCACCGGGGCGATCGCGTGCGTCATGTAGAAGTGCGGCGGGAGTCCGCGCCAGTACGCCGGCCAGCCCTCCATGTCCTGATAGTGCGAGCCCTTCGCGAAGGTGACCGTGCCGAAGCTCCCCTGGTCGAACAGCGCGCGGCAGTGCAGGAACTCGCGCGTGTAGACCGCGGTCTCCATCATCATGTAGTTCTTGCCGGTCGCGGTCTGAAGCCGCACGATCTCGCGCATCTCGTCGATCGTCAGAGCCATCGGCACCGTGCTGGCGCAGTGCTTGCCGGCGCTCAGCACGGCGATGCTCTCGCGTCCGTGATGCGGAAGCGCGGTGACCAGGTGCACCGCATCGATGTGCTCCTGCGCGAGCACCTCGTCGAGGCTCGTATACCTGTCGGCGATCCCGAACTCGTCGCCGACCGCCGCCAGCACCTCAGGGTCGGCGTCGCAGATGGCGAGCGCCGCGACATCCGGATGGTCTCGGTAGATCGGGACGAACTCGGCACCGAAACCGAGACCGACGAGGGCGACGGTGATCTTCGCAGTCATACGTCCAGTTCTATCGCCTGCGCCTGCCGCGCGACACGGCCGCCACCTACTATGACGGGATGAGCGAGACGCTGGATGACGGGCCGTTCTACCACGGCACCAAGGCCGACCTGCAGAACGGCGATCTCCTGACCGCGGGATTCCGGTCGAACTACCGCCCCGAGATCGTGATGAACCACATCTACTTCACGGCCCTGCGCGACGGCGCGGGTCTCGCGGCCGAGCTCGCCGCCGGTGCCGGCGAGCCCCGGGTCTACCTTGTCGAGCCGACCGGCGCGTTCGAGAACGACCCGAATGTGACCGACAAGAAGTTCCCCGGCAACCCGACTCGGTCCTTCCGCAGCACCGAGCCGGTGCGGATCGTCGACGAGGTCCTCGATTGGACACGGCTGTCGCCCGAGGCGCTGCAGATCTGGCGCGAGCGACTGGCCACGATCCGCCACGAGGGCGAGATCATCAACTGATACGGGACGGCGGCAACGCGCTCCCGCCGTCCCCGGATCATCCGTCGACGCCGTCGAGGAAGACCAGGATCGCCTGCGCGAGTTCTGCAGGCGCCTCCAGCGCGACGTAGTGCCCGACACCGTCGAGCACGATCGACTCGACCTTCCCATCGACGATGTTGCCGAGTGTCATCTCGGTGAACCCTCCCCCGAAACCTCCGACGGCGAGCGCGGGAATCGAGAGCGGATGCCGGCTCGCGCGGGCACGGAAGTCGTCGCCCTCGCTGAGGATGGATCGGTAGATGCCGCTCGCGCCCCTCCAGCCGCCGACGCGGGCGTAGCCGCGGGCGAACTCCGCGACATCGTCCTCTGTGATCGATCCCGGCACCGCCGTCATCGCGGGGAATGCCCAGTCGCCGAGGAGTTCCGACTCGCGCCCGGTGAAGAGCATCTCGGCGATACCCGGTGCGGCCAGCGCTCCGATGTGCCAGGAGCCCCCGTTCGTGACGTCGGCGAAGCCCTCCAGACCGAATCCGGCCAGGCCCATCTCGATGGCGACGAGGCTGGCGAGATCCTCGGGGTGTTCCGTCGCCAACCGGTAGAGCATGCCACCCGCGATGTCCTGACCGGCGAGGTGGATCGGACCGACGTCGAGGTGCCGGATGAGGTGGTGCAGATCATCCGCGGCGATGGTGCTGTCGTGGTCGTCGTCGGCGATCGCGGAGTCGCCGAAGCCCCGGAGGTCGACGGCGTACACGCGATGGTTCGGCGCGAGCAGCGGGATCAGCTGGTGGAAGGCCCACCAGGATTCCGGGAACCCATGGACGAGCAGAATCGGCGAACCTGTGTCTCCAGCGGAGACGTAGTGCAGCCGGGTGCCGTCGATGTCGGCGAAGTGGTGCTGGACTTCGGGGATCGTCGCCCCAGGGTGGATGGCGTTCATGTGGACTCCTCAACTAGACAACCTTATTGTCTTATTCTACACGATAGACAACAAGGTTGTCTGCCTGATTCCCACTCCGTAGAATCGTGAGCGTGGAGACATCGCCCGGCGCACGACTCGCATCTCTGTTGACGCGTTCCTTCGACGCGATGGTGGCGGAGGTCGTCGAGGATCTGGCGACCCGCGGCCACCCGGGAGTGACAGCCACCCTGGAGTTCGCGCTCGTCGCCGTCAACGGCGGTGCCATCGACGCCTCTTCACTCGGACGGGCACTCGGCGTCTCGAAACAGGCGGCCGCCAAGACGATCGTGACCCTCGAGCAACTCGGCTACGTCCGACGCGAGAGCGACTCCTCCGATGCGCGCCGGAAGCGCCTGGTCGTCACGGAGCGCGGCGACGAGATGACGTCTCTCGGCGCCGCAGCCTTCGACCGGCTCCGCGACCGATGGGCAGACACCATCGGAGTCGCGGAGGTCGAGCGAGCGGAGTCCGCGCTGGGGCGGCTGCTGCCCTCGAATGACGAACGGCCCTGAACCCGCCCGCGAGCGGAATCGGGTCAGCCTGCTGAGGCGAGGATCCGTTCCGCTGCCCGCACCATCGCCACGTCGATGAACGTGCCGTCGTCGAGCAGAAAGGCACCGGAGCCATCAGCGGCGGCCGAGCGCACGCGGTCGACGATGCTCTGCGCCCGGGCGATCTCCGCGGCATCCGGCGTGAAGGCCCGACGGATCACGGCGATCTGACGCGGATGCACGGCGGTACGACCCCCGAATCCGAGCGCGCGACCGGCGCGGCAGCTCGCCTCGAGTCCGTCCAGGTCGGCGACGTCGGCATGCACGGCCATCAGCGGCGCCGGCAGTCCGGCGGCGGCCGCGGCGTTGACGATGCGGCTGCGCGACCACGTCAGACCCGCCTCCCCGGCGGAGCCTGCCGGCACGCCCAGCTCGGCACGCAGATCAGCCTCGCCCGTGGAGATCGCGGCGACACCGGACGACGCGATCTCGAAGGCGCGCTCGATCGACAGGGCCGACTCGAGGAGCGCGTGCACCTCCCGACCGGGAACGACCGCGCAAACGGCGGCGACATCGTCGGCCGACTGCGTCTTCGGCAGCCGCACGCCGAACGCGGCAGGCAGGGCGGCGACGGCAGCCAGATCAGCGTCGTGCCAGGACGAACCAGGGGCGTTGACCCGCACCTGCACGGCCGGTGCGCTGTCGCTGCGCTCCGACCACAGAGCGGCGAACTCCCCCAGCGCCTCCCGCGCAGCATCCTTCCGCGACGCCGTCACGGCGTCTTCGAGGTCGACGATGACGGCATCCGCTCCGGCATCCAGCGCCTTCTCGAAGCGCTCGGGCCGGTCGGCGGGTGCGTAGAGGGCGACGATGATCGGCCGGCTCATGCGATGCTCCCGTCTTCGCGCAGCGCGGCGACCTCGTCGGCGGTGTAACCGAGGTCGGCGAGCACCGCATCGGTGTCCGCGCCATGCGCGCGGCCCGTGAAGGCGATCGTCGCATCATCCCGCGACAGGCGGAAGAGCGGACCCTGCATCGCCATGTCGCCGAGGTCGGCATCGTGGATGCGGTGGATGGTGCCGAGCGCGTTGAACTGCGGATCGGCCACGATGTCGGACGGGTCGTAGATCGGCGCGACGGCGGCCTGGGCCTCCTCGAACGCAGCGACGACCTCGTCGCGCGAGTGCCGGCCGATCCATCCGCCGACCGCGTCGTCCAGGAGGTCGGCGTGCTCGGCGCGGCCCGCACCGGTGGCGAACCACGGTTCATCGGCGAGTTCTGGACGACCGACCAGGGCGACGACCCGCTCGGCGATCGACTGGGCGCTCGTCGAGACCGCGACCCAGGATCCGTCCGCCGTGCGATA
The DNA here is from genome assembly GCF_030816505.1 of Microbacterium sp. W4I20. Lineage (NCBI taxonomy): Bacteria > Bacillati > Actinomycetota > Actinomycetes > Micrococcales > Microbacteriaceae > Microbacterium > Microbacterium sp. W4I20. Next base: position 1,544,556 of record NZ_JAUSYB010000001.1, read on the forward strand.
CGCGTTCCGCGGCGCGTTGTTGACCGACCGGTTGCCTGTTCGCGGCTGCACGGTGCCGAGCTGGTCCCAGCGGGTGATCTGCGGACCGAGCATGGCGAGGATCGGCTCGATGATCGCGACATCGACCTCCTGGCCCGCGCCGTCGCGGTCGCGCGCGTGGAGGGCGACCATGATCGCATAGGCCGTCGCCAGCGAGGCGATCCCGTCGGCGAGACCGAACGGCGGGAGGGTGGGCGGCCCGTCGGGCTCCCCCGTCGACGACGCGAAGCCGCTCATCGCCTCGGCGAGGGTGCCGAAGCCCGGACGGCGCTTGTACGGCCCGATCTGTCCGAATCCGGTCAGCCGAGCGAGGATCAGCCCGGGGTTCTCCGCCGACAGCGCGGCGTAGTCGAGCCCCCAGCGCTCGAGCGTGCCCGGCCGGAAGTTCTCGATCACGACATCGGCCGTGCGCGCGAGACGCAGGAACGCCTCGCGCCCGCCGTCGGTGTGCAGATCGATCGCCACAGTGCGCTTGTTGCGCCCGAGCGTCTTCCACCAGAGGTTCTGACCGTCCTTGCTCGGACCGTGTCCGCGGGCCGGGTCGGGACGGATCGGATGCTCGACCTTGACGACCTCGGCACCCATGTCACCCAGGTGCATCGCGGCCATCGGTCCCGCGAACAGCGTCGAGGCGTCGACGACCTTCAGCCCGTCCAGTGCGCTCATGCGGTGCCCTCCCGGCACATGCGGAACCCGATCGACGGCGAGGCATCCTGGCCGAGGCCGGGCAGCAGCAGCTTGGCGCTGAACTCCGCGGGCTTCACTCCCCCGTCGAAGTACCAGTCGGACCCCTCGCTGCGGTGTGCGCTGCCGCCCTTGAGCATGACGAACCGGGTGCGGCCGTCGGAGTGCTCCGACTCCGTCCAGTTCCAGACCTCGGGGGTGCGGCGGGTGAAGCCGGGCTGCGTGGCGGCGAGCTGCCACTCGTCCTCCGACGGCAGGCGGCCTCCCGCCCACGCCGCATACTCGCGAGCCCGGGCGAACGTCACGTTCGTCGCCGGGCGCTCCGGGTCGCGCGCCGTGACCTCCTCGCCGATGGCCTCGAGGAAGCGGGCGTACTCCGCCTCGCTCACCTCGGCTGCGTCCACCTGCACCGGTGCGGCGAGCGTCACGGAGCGTTCGAGCGTGCGCTGATCGTGCAGACGCGGCGGCAGCGGCTTCCACTCGTCGACGTACGGGGCGCCGTCGTACATCCCGGTCTCGCGCATGCGGAACCGCACGGTGACCGTGTGGTCCCCCGCGGGGACGGTGACGGAGTCGGATGCCGGTGCGGCCGGATCCACCGGCCCGGCCCAGGCGCGCGGCGCAAGGCGCGGGGCCCGGCGATGCGGGAAGGATGCGTCGCGTACGACGGCCTCATCGATCAGCGCCGCCTGTGCCTCGGCGATCTCGGGGGGAGTCTCGGCACCATCCGCGACGCGGACGGCGGCGATGATTCCGCCGGCCGGCACGGAGATCTCGTCACCTGCTCCCCCGGCATGCAACGTCTCCCACCCGTCGCCCTCGGGACGGAACGAGATGTCGTCGTCCGAGGTGTTGGCCAGCAGGAGCAGCGTGACGCCGTCGAGGTCGAACGTCGATCCGACGAGGGCACCGTCGTGCACGGCGAGCGGCGTCCACTCCCCGTCGACGAGCCAGCGGTGGAAGGCCCGCTGCACGGGTAGCATCCGCCGCAGGGTCGCGGCATCCCGCTCATTCCAGCCGACCCAGGCCCCGAAGACGACCTCCCACACCATCACACCCACGCCGTTGAGCCAGGCGGAGCGCAGCTCGGCCGCGTGATCGCGATGCCAGCGCCGGATGTGGTGCTGCATGTGCCGGCGTTCGAACCAGCGCGCGCGCAGCACGCCGGGCGTCTCGGAGTCGGCGAACCATTGCGCCCACGACAGGGTGTGGTCAGCGATCCGCTCAGTGGCGAGCTTCGACTCGCCCTCGAGGCCGATGCCGGGTCGCGCCTCGTCGAGGGCCGCGACCAGTTCGGGGTCGGCCTTCTTGAGCGTGTCGAGGAACACCCCGTCGGCACCGAGACGGCGCACGGTCGTGGCGAGCTCGTCTTTGTCGTCGCCCGCACGGCGGGTTCCGGTGTCCCAGGGGTTGTAGTCGAGGAAGACGGCGACCCCTGCGGCACGCAGCTCGGCCGCGACCTCGGCGAGGCCGGGCACGTCGTAGAAGTCCCACTGGTTCCGGTCGTCGATGCCGATCACGGGGTAGGCGTGCCAGAGCACCACGCCGTCGAGCCCGCCGAAGCGCTCGCGGGCGTCGGCCAGGAGGCGCTCCGGGGTGAAACGCTGCGCGTCGAAGTCGAAGAAGAGCTCATCCCACAACCACACCTGCGCGACGGTGAAGCACCGGCTGGCCCAGGCCGACGCGGGCTCGTCATAACGGGTGGGTGCGCCGTGGCGCGTCAGGGCACCCTCTCGCCACGCGGTGAGCTGCGCACGCCACTGCTCGACGTCGGTCGGGTCGGTCGGCGCGGCGAAGATCTTGGCGTCGTCGAGGAGGAGCGCCGCGTCGCCGTCCGAGACGTCGGCGTCGAGCGGAACCACCGTCGGGAGGTCGAGTTCGCGCGGGTGGAGGGGGTCGAAACCGCCGCTCATTCCGGTGTCCTTCCGATCAATGCCGTGACCTCGGCCTGGGAGGGCACGGCGGCCTGGGCGCCCGGCCGGGTGACGGCGAGCGCGGCGGCGGCGGCTCCGGCGCGCGCCGCCTCGGCGAGGAGCTCGACGTCGACCCTGTCCGGGGTGCGTCCGGATGCCGCGAGCGAGGCGGCGAACATGCCGCAGAACGTGTCGCCGGCTCCGGTCGTGTCGACGGCGTCGGCCGCGAACGATGCGACCGTCGCGCGGTCGCCGCCGCACACGACGAGCGACCCGCGTCGGCCGAGCGTGACGACGAGTGCCTTCACCCGGGCCGCGAGTGCATCGACGGCCGCATCCAGGTCGGCGACTCCGGCGATATCGAGCGCCTCGTGCTCGTTGACGATCAGCACGTCGATCGCGGGGAGGAGCGCTTCTCCCTCGGCGACGAAGGGCGCCGACGGCGCCGCATTCAGCAGGTGCCATGCCGCGGCGGGGCGGGCGGCCGCGGCATCCTGCACCAGCGAGACCGGGATCTCGAGCTGCGTGAGGAGCACTCGCGCGCCGGCGACCGCGGTGCGCTGCGCGTCGGTGAGCGCGGTGAGCGCCGCGTTCGCGCCCGGCACGACCACGATGGCGTTCTCGGCAGCCGCGTCCACGGAGATCAGCGCCGTGCCGGTCGGTCCGTCCAGTTGCGAGAGCCCGGAGACGTCGATGCCGTCGGCGACGAGAGCGCTGCGGAGTGCGTCGCCGTCGGCATCCGTTCCGACCGCCCCGACGAACGCCACCGACGCTCCCCCGGCGCGGCGCGCGGCGACGGCCTGGTTCGCACCCTTGCCACCGCCGGTCCGCAGCAGCGTCGACGCGAGCACCGTCTCGCCCGGAGCGGGGATGCGCTCGACCTGCGCGACGATGTCCTGGTTGATGCTGCCGACGATGACGACGTCGCTCGTGACGCCACTCATGACGTCACCTCCGACAGTCGCAGCGTGCGCTCGGCCAGTTCGCGAATCGACCGCTCCGAGCCGCCGGGCATCGACGTGGCGATGCGGTCCTGCAGCGGCGCGGTCCATGCCTCGCCGATGCCGTCGGACCCGAGCAGTCCGCCCACTACGGATCCGACGGTCGCCCCGACCGAGTCGGTGTCCCAGCCGCCGGCCACCGCGAGCGCGACGGCGGATGCGAAGTCGTCGCCGTAGGCCTGCAGCGCGCAGGCGGTGAGGGCGGCGTTGTTGAGCGTGTGCACCCAGTGCATTCCGGGGAACGCGGCATGTAGCCGGTCAAGTGCGGTGTCGACGGTCAGCGAATCCGCCGCGAGCGCGCGTCCGACCTCGCGACCGAGCGCGACGGCCGCGGCGAGACGGGATGCCGGGGGCACGACCGTGTCGGCGGCATCGAGCACCTCGTCGATCGAGGTCGCCACGATCGACGAGGAGCAGAGGGCGGCCGCCCACATCTCGCCGTATATGCCGTTGCGGGTATGGCTCAGGCGCGCGTCTGTCCAGGCGGAGGCCGCGGCGGCTCGCACGTCGCCCGGGTGGGCCCAGCCGTGCACGTCGGCGCGGATCAGAGCACCGATCCATTCCCGGAACGGATTGAGGTGCGTGGCGGTCTCGGGCACCGGCCGCGCGTCGAGGATGTTCCGGTACGCCGCGCGCTCCGCGGTGAAGACTCGACCCGCCGGGAGCGCCCCCAGCCAGGCCTGAGCGACATCATCGGTGGTCAGGTCCGCGCCGTGCGTCTCGAGGAGGTCGAGCGCGAGGATCGGGAAGTTCAGGTCGTCGTCTTCCGGCATCCCGTCGATGTTCTCAAGCAGGGAGGTCGGCGCCGACCGGCGGTTCCAGGGCCAGCGCTCGTTCACTTCGGCGGGCAGGCCGACGGCGGTGAAGTATCGCTGGATCGGCCAGTTGCCGGTCGCGCGGGCGATCTCCTCGATGCCCTCGCGCGGGATCTTCTCGACCGGCTTGCCCAGCAGGCATCCGGCGGCCCGGCCGAGCCAGGCGCCGTGGATCCGATCGAGCCCCGCGGCCTGCCAAGCGTGTGCCTCCGGCGGAAGGAGAGCGACGATGTCGTCCCACTCGTCGGGTTCCTCGGCGCTCGGCACCTGCAGGACCGCGAGCTCGTCGAGCACGATCCTCGCCAGCGCACGCAGCTCCGGCGAGGCCGCGTCGGCGCTCGCACCGGAGGGGGCGAGCTGCGTCGAGCCCCCGGCATCCGCCCATCGCTGCTCGATCGGGGCGAGCGCGTCTTCCGCGACGCCCTGCTCGCGCAGGGCCGCGAACTCGGCGGGGACGAGGTCCTCCGGCTGTGCCCAGGTCAGTCTCACGCGGCGTCGTCCTGACCGAGCAGCCCGGCGAGGGCAGTTGCCCGCTGCGACGCGCGATCGGCGTCGACCCGGGCGATGTCCTGCACCACCTCGGTCATCGCGGTCACGACGCCGTCGAGGTCGAGCCTGCTGGCGGTCGTGACACCCGACACCCACTCGCTGGGCACAGCATCCGCACCGTGCAGACCCCCGCAGATCGCGCCGGCCATCGTCGCGATCGAGTCGGAGTCGCGGCCGTAGTTCACGGCGTCCAACACCGCGGCGCGCAGGTCGCCGTCTCGCCCGACGACGAAGCCGAGCGCGGCGGGAAGCTCTTCGATCGACTTGGTGCGCGAGGGCAGCCGGGCGTCCATCGCGGGAGCGCGGTACTGCTCGCCCACGGTGTCGAACGGCGCGACCGCGGCGCGCACCACGCGGGCCAGGTCGCGAGGGTCGTCCGATCCACCGGCGGCGGTGAACGCGTCGACCGCGTCGAACACCGCGCGGATGGCGGCGGCAGTCCCGTCGTGTGCCACGTCGAGCACAGCGTCGCGCACGTCGGCGACGGTCGCTCCGGGGGCAGCGGATGCCGCCACAGCCGCGGCGAACACGCCCGCCGCCTCGCGACCGTAGGACGACTGGTGCGCACCGGCGATGTCGATCGCCTCGGCGTAGGCGCCGCGCGGGTCGCCGATGTGCACAAGCCCGACAGGAGCCATGTACATGGTCGCGCCGCAGTTGACGATGTTGCCGACACCGGCCTCGCGGGGGTCGGCGTGGCCGTAGTGCAGCTTCGCCACGATCCACTTCTCGGCGAGGAACACGCGCTGCAGGATGAGGGCGTCGTCTTCCAGCTCGGGGATCCAGCGACGTTCGCCGATCATGAGCGGGACGAGGTCCGTGGCCACGTCGTACGCGTCGAGGTGCCGACGCCGCTTGGCGTACACCTCGATCAGCGCGTGCGTCATGAGGGTGTCGTCCGTGACGTGTCCGTCGCCCTTGTGGTACGGCGCGATCGGGCGCGCGGTCTTCCAGTCGGCGAGGAAGGGACCGACGATGCCCTCGACGCGACCGCCGTGGCGTTCTTCGATCTGCTCGGGCGTCCACCCCTCGGTCGCGCCTCCCAGCGCGTCTCCCACGGCGGCGCCGGCGAGCACCCCGGCCACTCGGTCCTGCAACACGAACATTCCCACTCCTTCTTGCCTTCTTGCCTTTGTCGGCCGCAGCCGGTTCGACGCGGAGAAGCGGGGGCGGATGGTCATCCGCCCCCGCTCACGTGATCAGCCGGCGATGTCCGCCCAGCCGTCGGTCAGCTGCTTCGCGAGCTGCTCGCTGGTGATCTGGTCGGCCAGGTACTGCTGGAAGGCCGGCGTCGCGATGGTGTCCTTCCACTCGGTGTACTTCTCCACCTTGAGGAAGGGCGGTCCGACGAGCCCTTCGCCGGAGGCCAGCACCTGGGTCCAGGCCGGGTTGTCGGCCGCGAGCTTCTCGACCTCGGTGCGAGCCGACTCGGACGACGGGATCAGGGCGTCGGCGTAGGCGACAGCCGCGAGGTTGTCGGCGCTCATGAAGAAGTTGAGGAAGTCGGCCGACTCCTCGACGTACTCGGAGTCGATGTTGACCGAGTAGGTCTGCGGGTTGGCGGCCTGGACGGCACCCTCCGAGCCCTCGAGCGGCGGCAGGGCCACCCAGTTGAACCCGTCGGGGGCGTCGTTCGCGATGTTCGTCGCCTGGAACGAGCCCTGCACGGTCATCGCGACCTTGCCGCCGTAGAACGACGCGAGCACATCCGACCCCGACTGGGTGAGGGAGGTGGGCTCGATCGACTTGTCGGTGTAGGCCATCTCGTGGATGCGCTCAGGAACCGCGAGCTCGTTCTCGCCGACCTCGATGGTCGCGTCGGCGCCCGACCCGTCGAAGTACCCGCCGTCGAAGCCCAGCCCGAGGCTCATCATCGTCGCGGTCGGCGAGGCAAGGCCCCAGCCGAGTCCGTATGTGCCGCCCGTGGTGGTCGCCTTGGCGATCTCCTGCAGCTCGTCCCAGGTCATGGTGTCGCCGGTCGGAACCTCGACCCCGGCGGCCTCGAGCAGGTCGGCGTTGGCGAACGCCATGTACGACTGCAGCGTCGACGGGTAGGCGATGATCTGGTCATCCTGCGTGACCGACTCCCAGATGCCCTCCGAGATGTCCGACTTGAGCTCGTCGTCGATGAGGTCGGTCAGATCGGCGAGGTAGCCGTCGGTCCCGAACGAGACGATCGAGCTGGCCTCGAAGTGGATGATGTCGGGTGCCGTGCCGCCCGTGAACTGCGTGATCAGCTTGTCGAATGCGCCATCCCATCCGGCCTGGACGATCTCGACCTGGACGTCGGGGTTGTCGGTGTTCCACTCGTCGACGATGGCCTTCACGGCCTCCTGCGTCGCCGGCTGGTCGGAGAGCGACTGGAACTGGAGCGTGACCGCGCCGTCTTCGCTCTCGCCTCCGTTGTTCGCGCTCCCCTGCGTGCAGCCCGCCAGGGAGAGGATGGCGACGCTCGCGAGTGCGATGGCGCCGATGCCTCGATTGCTCTTCATGGTGCTCGCCTTTCTGATTCTGTGATTACTCGTGGTGAGGTTGTGATGATGTCTGCCGGCTGTGCCTGGTTCAGCCCTTGACGGCACCGGCGAGCATGCCGCCGGTGAGCTTCTTCTGCAGGATGCTGAAGATGATGAGCGACGGGATGGTCGCGAGGATCGCGCCGGCGGCCAGCGGCCCGAGCTGGGTCTGGCCCTCAGCGCCCAGGAACGAGCGCAGCGCGATCGGGAGCGTGTAGAGCTCGGGGCTCTGCAGCAGCACCAGAGCGAGGAAGAACTCGTTCCACGCCGAGACGAAGGTGAACATCGCGGTCGCCACGAGTCCCGGTGCGAGCAGCGGGAGGATGATCGTCCGCAGGATCGTGATCCGCGTGGCGCCGTCCATCTCGCCGGCCTCCTCCAGCTCGGCCGGAATCGCCGCGACGTAGCCCTGCAGCATCCACAGCGTGAACGGCAGCGTGAAGGTGACGTAGACGAGGATCAGGCCGAACAGGGTGTCGTTCAGATTGATCGAACGCAGCACCAGGAACAGCGGGATGATGATCAGGATCGAGGGGAAGACCTGGCTCGTGAGGATCCAGATGGTGCCCGTCGCCCGGAGCTTGCCCTTGAGTCGTGCGAGCGCGTAGGCCATCGGCATCGACAGCAGCACTGTGATCACCATCGTCGCGATGGACACGAGGAGCGAGTTGCCCGCGGCCGTGATGAGGTTCTGTCGTTCGAGCGCCGAGGTGTAGTTGCTGAAGTCCCACTCGGCGGGAATCAGGTTCACGGCGAGGGAGTTCAGCTCGCTCGTCGACTTGAACGACGCGGACAGGAGCCAGAGCAGCGGGAAGCCGAGGAAGAGCAGGAACGCGGCGAGTGCCACGTACATCAGGACGGTTCCCCACCAGGGGCGCTTCGAGGTCATGCGCGTGCCCCCTTGTTCTGGCGGAACTGGTTGATCAGGTAGAGCGACAGGATCAGCATGATCGCGACCACCAGCACGTCGCCCATCGCCGACGCGTAGCCGATCTCGCGGTTGCGGAAGGCTTCGAGGTAGGTGAACAGCGGCGGGATCATCGTCTTTCCGCCGGGGCCACCCTCGGTGAGCACGTAGATGAGCCCGAACGAGTTGAATTGCCAGATGAAGTCGAGGGCCGTGACGGCGAAGATCACGGGACGGAGCGCCGGGAGCGTGATGTGCCAGAACCGTCGGAATGCACCCGCACCGTCGACGGCCGCGGCCTCGTGCTGCTCGGCCGAGATGGACTGCATGCCGGCGAGCAGCAGCACGGTGGTCTGCGGGATGCCGGCCCAGACGCCGACGACGATCACGGCGGGAAGCGCGGTCGAGAAGTCGCCGAGCCAGTTGACGCCGGGGATTCCCACCGCCTCGAGCGTGCCGTTCAGGGGCCCGGAGTTGGGGTTGTAGATCATCCGCCAGACGATGGCGATGACCACCGGCGGCATCGCCCACGGGATCAGCGCGAGCACGCGGGTGAGGCCCTTCAGCCGCAGATCGCTGTTCAGCAGCAGGGCGAGCCCCATGGCGCATACCAGCGTCAGCAGGGCGACGCTTCCTGCCCAGACGATGCCGATGCCGAACGAGCCCCAGAACCGCTGGTCGCCGAACAGTTCGATGAAGTTGCCGAAGCCGATGAAGTCGATCTCGGCGTTGCGCTTGAGCGTGGCGTTCGTGAAGCCGAGTGCCACACCGCTGAGGAGCGGGATGAGGGAGAAGACGATGATCGGCAGCAGCGCCGGCACGACGAGGACGATGGCCTCTTTGCGTTGCGCGCGCGCGCGATGGCCGAGCTTCTTCGTCTTCGGAGCGGTCGTGCCCGCGTCGGGCCTGGTGGCGGTCGTGCTCATCCGGCTGCCCTCTCTTCATCGAGGTCGGGGTCTCCGGCGCCGCCGTCGAGGGTGGCGATCCGGCCATGGTCGTGTGCCCGCGACGACGAACCGCGGACGACCAGCGACGGCGCCACCGTGACGGTATGCGCCGGGCGGGAGGGTTCGCTGATCCGGGCGAGCAGGAGGTCGGCGGCCACGCGGCCGCGCTCCTCGGCACCGAGGTCGACGCTCGTCAGCCCGGGGCGGAGGACGCCGGCGAGCTCGGTGTTGTCGACGCCGGTGATCGCGATGTCGTCCGGGACGGTCAGCCCCAGGTCTTCGGCGGCTCGGAGTGCACCGATGCCGATCAGGTCGTTGGCGGCGACGATGGCGTCGGGGCGACGGTCGTGCTGGAGGGCTTCGAGTGCCGCGGCGTATCCCGCCGCGATGGTGAAGTCCGCGGCATCCACGCTGCGAGTGGCGACGGACGGATGGGCGGCGACTGCGGCGGCGAAGCCGTCCCGACGGTACATACCGGGAGTGGTGTCGGCCGGACCGTTCACGAAGGCGATGTCGCGACGGCCCTCGGCGACGAGGTGGTCGACGATGAGCCGCATGGCGGTGAGCGAGTCGGCGCGCACGTTGTCGAGGGCTGCGCCGTCGGGAAGTCGGCCGAGCACGACGACCGGTACCGGGCTGGCGGCGAGCGCGGCGAGCAGTTCGTCCGTCACACGGAGCGGAGAGAGGATCATTCCGTCGACGTAGCCGCGCCCCAGATCGCGAACCACGTCGACGGAGGAGGACGAGGTGCCCGTCGACGAGAGCACCAGGCGGTAGCCCGACGACGAGACGACGCGCTCGATGACGCTCATCATCTCGACGTACACCGGGTTGCCGATGTCGGCGACCGCGTAGGCGAGCTGGTCGGTGCGTCCGCGCTTGAGCGACTGGGCCGTGGCATCCGCGATGTACCCGAGTGCGGCGGCCGCGTCGCGCACCTTCGCGATCGTCTCGGCGCTCGCGATCTGCCCGTTCAGGGCGCGGGAGGCGGAGGCGATGGAGACGCCCGCATGGGCGGCGACCTGCGTGATGGTGACTCGTGCCACGCGTCTCTCCCTCGAGTACTGTAAACGTTTCCAACGATCTACAGAACCATCCCACCGAGACGCTTTCCTGTCAAGTCTCCGGAGCGAGATCGAGGTGCGAAATACCGGCGGTCTTGCCGCCGACGCCTCGCCGTGAAAGGCTTCCGCTCGTGACCATCTGACTGCGATCCCCCTCCTCCCCACGTCGTGGGTGAGTCGAACGATCCTGCGAACAGAAGGTTTCACCATGTCATCTCCCGAATACTCCGGCACGCAGCCGGCTTTCACCCTCTCCGCGCTCACCGTGCCGGAGAGCATCCATTCCCCCGACGCCGCGGACTTCATCGGCATGGCGGTGGTCCGCAACACGGTCGAGGCCGAGCAGCGCGGAGCCTCGACCGAGGTGTTCACGGCCGAGGAGCTGCTACCGACCTGGAAGGACGAGAACACGCCCCTGGTGGGCTTCGTCGCAAAGGTCGGCGGCCGCGTCGTCGCGCGCGGCAATGTCGCGCTGCCGGTCGGTGCCGGCGAGTGCTGGGCCGCCGTCTCGGTTCTACCCGAGTACCGGAACCGCGGCATCGGCTCCGCCCTCTACGAGCGACTCGAGCAGGTGGCGCGCTCAGAGGGCAGGATGACGGTGCAGAACCAGACGAGCTTCGCCGCGGACGCGCTGTCGGGGGCGACTCACGCCGCTCCTACCGGCTTCGGCGCGGTCCCGGCCGAACTGACGTCGACGCGCTTCCTCCACGGACACGGCTTCTCGCTCGAGCAGGTCGGTCGGCTGAGCGGTCTGTCGCTGCCCGTCGATCCGCAGGCTTTCTCCGCGCTTCTTGCCGACGCAGAGGCGGCGGCGGACGGCTACCGCACGGTCAGCTGGCAGGGACGGACGCCGGAGGACTGGCTTCAGGGCATCGCGCTCGTGCGCACCCGCATGAGCACGGATGCCCCGAATGCCGGCATCGAGCAGACCGAAGACGTCTGGACGGCCGATCGTGTGCGCGCGATGGATGACCGATGGGAGTCGAGTCCGCGCACCCGCCTCACCACGATCGCCGTCGATGACGGCACCGGGCAGATCGCCGGGTTCACCGAGCTCGATGTGCCACCGGAGCCGCACCGCCCGGTCGAGCAGATCGACACCCTGGTGCTGCGGGATCACCGCGGCCACCGCCTCGGAATGCTGATGAAGCTCACCAACATCCGGGAACTCGGCGACAGGTTCCCCGACCACGTGCTCATCGAGACGATGAACGCCGAGGAGAACCGGCACATGCTCGACGTGAACGAGGCCGTCGGGTTCGTGCCCCTGTCGTACGCCGCGCGGTGGAAGAAGGTGATCGGGCGGGAGTGAGACCGAGAGCCCGATCCGACGAGAAACACGGCGACGACCGGTACCGTCATAACCATGGACGCGATCGATGTCATCGGCAACATCGCCGAGATCATCTCGTGGATCGGGCTCGGTCTCGGCATCCCTCTGCTGCTCGTGGTGCTCATCGGCCGAGCTCACGACGGCCGGTGGATGCCGATGGATGTGGTCTTCGTGGTCGACGACACCGGTACACGCGCGCGCTGGTTCACCGCCGGCGACTTCTGGGAGCGGCCTCTCCGCGCACACGAGGCAGCGGACTGGAGCGGGCATGAGGAGGCGCCGGCATTCGTCAGCGAGCGACACCCGCAATCGATGCACTTCGAGCCGCGACGCCCCGGACTCCATGCGGTGCAGGTCCTCGGCATCACGCTCGGGAGCGTGGGAGCCGCGGGGCTGCTGCTGTCGATCGTGCTGCTGTTCGTTCGCTGATCCTTGGCGTGAGGCGGGTCGAGACCTCGGGCGGCGTGATCGATCAGCTGATCGAGTCCTCCGCGGCATCGTTCGCGGCATCGACGCCGAGCTCGGGCGGCTGACGACGGAACCCTCGAGTGATGATCGCCAGGACCACCACTCCGATCACGAGCCAGCTGCTGCCGAGAAGGATCGCGTGGATGTCGAGACGGGTCAGGAGATAGGCGATCACGAGCGCGCCGATGATCGGCGCCACCACGTACAGGAAGACGTTGTGCGCCCCGCCCGACCGGCGTTCCCTCGCCCAGTAGACGACGACCGCGACGTTGACCATGATGAACGCGACGAACGCCCCGAAGTTGATGAACGACGTCGACGTTGCGACGTCCATGAAGATCGCGATCAGGCCGACTACGGCGATCGCTCCAATGCTGAGCACCGGCGTGCGGAAGCGTGGATTCAGGACGCCGAAGATGCGACGGGGAAGCACGCCGTCCCGTCCCATCGCGTAGAGCAGGCGGCTGCCCGCCGCCTGCGCCGCGAGGCCGGAGGTAAACTGTGCGATCACGAGAGCCGCGAGGAAGACCGCGCCGAAGAAGTTGCCGCCGATCGTCACGGCGATGTCGAACGCCGCGGTGTCGGGCGAATCGAACGTCCCTCCGGGGTGCACGAGCTGGGTGACATAGGCCACGAGCACGAAGATCCCGCCGCCGATCAATGCCACCAGCATGATCGCCTTCGGCACGGTGCGACGAGGGTCGACCGTCTCCTCGGTCAAGGTCGTCACCGCGTCGAATCCGAGGAAGGAGTATGCAGCGATGGCCGCGCCGCCGGCGATCCCCGCGAATCCCGCGTCGATTCCGACGAACGGCGTGGCCGAGACCAGGCCCGCTCCCCCGTCTTCTCCGGCGACGTGCGCCAGCGACAGGGCGACGAAGAACCCGATCACGAGGATCTGGAATGACATCAGCACGAGGTTCGTGCGATCCGCGACCTTGATGCCGATCACGTTGAGGACGCTGGTGATGACGATGAATCCGATGATCCAGATCGGCATCGGGACGGCGGGGAACTGCGCCTGAAGATAGGCGCCGCCGATGAGCCAGATCACCATCGGCAGGAAGAGGTAGTCGAGCATGATCGCCCAGCCGACCAGGAAGCCGACGCGGCCGTCGATCGTGCGGCGGACGTAGGTGTAGGCCGATCCTGCGACCGGATACGCCTTCGCCATACGGCCGTAGCTGTTGGCGGTGAAGAGCATCGCGATGAGCGCCACGAGGTAGGCGCTGGCACTGGCGCCGCCGGTCTCCGAAGCGATGACGCCGAAGATGCCGAGCACGATCAACGGAGTCAGATAGGCGAGGCCGAAGAGAACGAGCGACGGTAGCCGCAACGTGCGAGTCAGTGCGGTGGGATTGGCGGTTGTGGACACGGGCGACTCCTCTGTCTTGGTCGTGTCTGCGGGATGGGTTCGAGCACCTGCGGTGCTCGGGGGTCAGGGATGCGGGGCCGCCCAGGTCCGCGGATCGATGCGGCCGTCATACATCGGTAACGGGATCTCGTCGTCGTCGTCACGGAACTGCGCCCACATGCGGTTGCTGCCCATCGTGCCGTGCGCGCGCACGCGCGCGATGCCCTCCGGATCGAAGGCGAACGTCAGAGTCTGCTCGCCCACGCCCGCCTCGGCGATGACGAAGCCCTCGGGACCGACCACGATGCTGCGGCCTCGGCCGACCGGAGCCGCGCAGTTGACGCTCGCGACGAGGTTCTGATTCACGATGGCGTTGGCACGCGCCAGCACGAGTTCCTGCTCGCGGTCGGGAGTCGTGGTCTTCACGATGTTCAGGACGAGGTCCGCGCCGAGCCATGCCAGTTGTCTGGAGTGTTCGGGGAACCACGCGTCGTAGCAGATCGAGAACCCGGCGGTGCCTGCGCCATCCAGGTCGGCGATCACGAACTCGGTTCCGGGCCGATGCGGCTCGAAGGGCCGCCACGGGAACATCTTGCGGTAGCTCGCACGCAGCGTGCCCGAGGGATCGAAGAGCAGCTGAGTGTTGAAGAACTCGCCGTCGGGTCCGCGCTCACCGATGCTGCCGGGGCACAACCAGATGCCGTGTGCACGGGCGATCACCCCCAGTTCGGCGACGAACGGCGAGTCCAGCCGATGCGCATGACTCTCGAGCGCATCCGCCCTGGCGGCCGTAGGCAGGTGCTCCGTTCCGCATAGGTGCAACTCGGGGTAGACGAGCAGCGTGATCTGCGGATGTTCCGCGAGGGTGCGCTCGACGTCGGTGGCGAAATCCGCGACCGGGGCCTCGATCGGCAGGGGAACTCGCTGGGCGAGACCCACCTCGAGCGTTCCGGCCATCCGTCCGACCCCTTCGTCGCATTCGCCAAACTAGATCATTCTGAACATGATCAGCTTGATCACTATATGAGTACTCCTCGTTAGAATCAAGCCATGGAGGCACGCGGCGGAACGGCAGGGGTCGACGTCGACCTCGCCCTGTTCTCGGCACCAGGATCCGCAGCCCTCACGCGCCTGTCCGCAGTCGAGACGGTGAGAGCGCGCATCCTGCTGTCGGTCGAGCATGCTCTTCTCGCACCCGGTAGCCGTCTTCCGGGAGTCGAGCACATCGCCGCGGGGCTCGAGGTCAGTGCCATCACGGCACGTCGGGCACTGGAGAGCCTCGTGCTCGACGGCGTGCTCGTGCGGCGACCGGGACGGGCGGGAGGTACATTCGTCGCCGATGCGCCCCCACACCTCAGCGACTCCTCCGTTTCGGCGTACAGGGCGGATGCCGAGAGCATCCGACGTCTCATCGATCAGCGGAGCCTGATGGAGAGCGCGATCGTGCACGAGATGGCGCTCGTCGCCACCGAAGAGCAGTGCGAGGAGCTTGACCGACTCGTCCTCGCGTCACAACAGGCGGCGAACTGGCTGGAGCACCACGGCCCCGACAGCAGGTTCCACCGACTGTGCGCGACGTGGAGCGGTCTACCCGAGGCGCCCGCCTACCTCGCGGTGTACGAAGCTCTGGTCAAGTACTTCGTCCCCTACCCGATGGATCAGCTGGAGGTCGGGCGCGATGAACATCGCGCGCTCGTTGCCGCGTTCCGCGCACATGACCCGATCGCCGCAGTCGCCGTCACCCGTGCACACGTCGACGCCCTCAGGCGGGAGATGTTCCTCGCGCTCCCCCGCGCCACCTAACCTGCCAAGCGCCCTAAGATGGTTACAAAGAGGGAGTGTTTCGTCATGGAACAGAACACGATTTCGGAATCAGCACTGCTGGCGCTCATGAACAGCACACCGGTGGTCGACGGCGAGCGAATCGATCAGCTCGATGATCCGGTCAGCGCGGCCGAGCTCGCGAAGCCCTATTCGCGAGACACCCCCTCGCCCTTGCAGATCGCGCATCTTCGCGACGCGCGAGACACCATCCAGGCCGTGACGAGGTCGGAGGCCGCGGCATCCGATCTGTACCGGTTTCTCGACAAGGTGGAGAGTCATCCCACCATCGCGGACGGCATGATCCACTGGGAGATCGAGGCTCCGGCATCCGCTCTTCCCGCTGCGCGCCTCGTCCTGGCCTGGAACGAGGTCGTCGAGAAGATGCCCGGGCGCCTGCGTCCCTGCGCCAACCCCGAGTGCACCAAGTTCCTCATCGACCACAGCAAGCCGAACACGGCCCGGTGGTGCTCGATGGCCACGTGCGGCAATCGGATGAAGGCACGCCGCTACCAGGCGCGTCGTTCGCCCAACTCTTGACGCAACCCGCAATCAACCCGCGGGCATAAAATCGGCGCCACTCCGGTTAACCAGTAAAACTGGTTATAGGAGTTAGACATGTCGCAGGCATCGAACGGATCAGCGGCGGCCGCGCCGACGCGCATCCCGCTGAACACACTGGCGATCGCGCTGGGAATCGCAG
Organism: Microbacterium sp. W4I20; assembly: GCF_030816505.1. Taxonomy (NCBI): domain Bacteria; kingdom Bacillati; phylum Actinomycetota; class Actinomycetes; order Micrococcales; family Microbacteriaceae; genus Microbacterium; species Microbacterium sp. W4I20. The sequence continues at coordinate 1,560,667 of NZ_JAUSYB010000001.1, forward strand.
GTGTCGCCGAGGTGTGGTCGGCGACGTCGACGGTGATCGACCTTCCCCCGGTCGTGCCGCAGATCTTCTGGAGCCTCGCCGCCGCCGCCATGATCTGGCTGATTACCGCCCATTCGGTCCGCGGCATCCGGATCAAGAGCCCACTCAAGGAGCAGCTGCGGCACCCGGCCCAGGGCCCGCTCGCCGCGATGGTGCCGCTCATCGGCATGCTTCTCGGCAGTGACCTCGTCGCCTGGTTCCCGGTGGCGGGTACGGTCCTCGTCGTCGTGTCAATGACGGTCGCGACCATCTTCGCCGGCTGGCTGATCAGCACCTGGACATCGGGGCAGATCGAGCTCGGCGCCCTGCACGGCGGCTACCTCCTGCCCACGGTCGCGGGAGGATTCGTCGCGGCCAGCGCGGCGGACACCGTCGGACTGCGCGATGTCGGCTGGGCCGCCTTCGGGGTCGCGAGCCTGTTCTGGGTCGTCATGACCACGTTGCTGATCGCACGCCTGATCAGCAGGCCGCCGCTGCCCGAAGCTCTCGTCCCGACGCTCACCGTGGTGATGGCTCCGCCCGCCGTCGGCGGCCTGGCACTCTTCGCGCTGACCGATCACGTCTCGACCCCGCTGTCGCTCGCGTTCGCCGGCCTCACCGCGATCCTCGTGATCGCGCAGCTCGCGCTCATCCCGCGGTATCGCCGCCTGCCCTTCACGCTGGGATTCTGGTCGTTCACCTTCCCGGTCGCGGCGGTCGTCTCCTACGCCATCACCTGGCTCGGCGTCGACGTCGTTCCGGGGGCAGGTGTCATCGCGATGGTGCTCGCGATCGCGACGACGCTGTTCGTCGCCACGATCGGGGTGCGCTCTCTCGCCGGCATCCTCGGTGCCTCCGCCCGTCGTCGCGAAGAGGAGGTCCTCACCGATGCCGATGACGCGGATGCTGCGATGACCCGCACCGCACCCAAACACCGAGAGATGAGTCGATCATGAGCAGGCAGTACGGAAGCATCGCCTTCACGGCCGATGTCGACGCCGGGCAGGAGTTCTACGGAAGCGCCGACTTCTACCGCAGAGCGGCCCTGCGCGGAGACGGCGGGAAGAACGGCGATCCTCTCGGTGCCAGGGAGATCGAGTACCTGCAGACCCGCGACTCGTTCTACCTGTCGACCGTGGGCGAGACCGGATGGCCGTACGTGCAGTTCCGCGGCGGCCCCGTCGGATTCGTCACGGTCACCGATCCGCACACCATCAGCTGGGCCGACTACCGCGGCAACCTCCAGCACGTCAGCACCGGAAACCTGCGCGGCGACGACCGCGTCTCGATCATCGCGATGGACTACCCGTCCCGCAGCCGGCTGAAGCTGTTCGGCCACGCGAAGGTCGTGCGCCTCGACGAGGACCCCGAGCTGGTCGACAGCCTGCGCCATCCGGACGACCCCGATGCCATCGTCGAGCGCGCCATCACGGTCACCGTCAGTGCCTACGACTGGAACTGCCCGCAGCACATCACGCCGCGGTACACCCACGAGCAGATCGCGACCCTGGTCACCCCGATGCGGGATCGTATCGCGGCGCTCGAACTCGAGAACGCACGACTTCGCGAGGTCCGCACGACTCCTCGATGAGCACGACACCGCCGGGCCCGTAGACGTCGATGACCTGCGGCGAGCGCGCACGGCCGTTCACCGAGCCGGGGCTGTCAACCGTCGGAGCGGATGCGCCCCTCCTCGAGATGAACGCGGTGCTCGGCATCCCCGATCACCGCCGGATCGTGCGAGACGCAGACCACGGCGACGCCACGCGCGGCCTCGTCGCGCAACACGGTCCTGATGCGCAGGCTGCTGGCGGAGTCGAGGCCGGTCGTCGGCTCATCGAGCAGCAACAGGTCGGCGTCCCGCGCCAACCCCTGAGCCAGCAGCGCTCGCTGCTGCTGGCCGCCGGAAAGGGAGGCGAACGGATGCCGCGCGAGCCCCCGGATGTCGAGTCGGTCCATCGAATGCTCGACGAGCGCGCGGGCCGCAGCGTCCATCCGGCGCCACATTCCGAGCCGCCCCCACGCTCCGACGCTCACGACATCCTGTACCGATACCGGAAGACCCGCAGGGATGGCGGCGCGCTGCGGGACGAAGGCGGTGGTGCCGCTGACGCGCCGCTCGCCGCCGTGCTCTCGCGTGCCCGCAAGGACCTCCAGGAGCGTCGATTTGCCCGCGCCGTTCGGCCCAGTGATGACGGCCAGAGTCCCGGGAGCGAACTCGACTCCCACTCCGGAGAGCGCCGCTCCACCGTCGTAGGCGACATGGATGCCGGTCAATCGTGCCTCCGTGCCGCTCGTCGATCGGGGAGAGGTCATAAGTCCCACTATACGAGTTTGATAATCATTATCAACAAGCCCTAGGCTCGCAGACTGTGAGTTCTCATCCCCTTGGCGTCCTCGACCCGTTCGCCCTCGACTTCCTGCAGCGTGGGATGCTCGGCGGCGCACTGGTGGCGATCCTGTGCGCCATCGTCGGCACGTGGGTCGTCATCCGCGGGATGGCGTTCCTCGGAGAGGCGCTGGCTCACGGCATGCTTCCGGGAGTCGCCCTCGCGACCGTTCTCTCGCTGCCGGTCCTGGTCGGCGGCGCCATCAGCGCCGTCGCCATGAGCGTGGGCATCGGAGCACTGCAACGACGCGCGCGCCTGTCGTATGACACCAGCATCGGCCTGCTGTTCGTGTCGATGCTGGCGCTCGGCGTCATCGTCATCTCCCACTCGGGCAGCTTCGCCACCGACGCGACCGCCATCCTGTTCGGCGACATCCTCGCGATCAGTCAGGGCGACCTCGTGCTGCTCGCCGCCGCCGCTACCACCGGACTGATCGTCGCGGCTCTCTTCCACCGCTCGTTCGTCGCTCTCTCCCTCGACGCACGCATCGCCGCCGTCCTCGGTCTGCGCCCGCGGATCGCGCGGGCCGCGCTCGTCGGACTCGTCACCCTCGCCGTCGTCGCCTCGTATCAGGCGGTCGGATCCATGCTCGTCGTCGGTCTGCTGCTCGCACCGGCGGTCGCCGCCGGGCACTGGACCACGCGCATCCCCACACGGATGGCACTCGCCGCCGTCTTCGGCGTGGTCGCGGTGTTCCTCGGCCTCCTCGCCTCCTGGTACGCCGCGACGGCCGCCGGCGCCTCCGTGGCAGCATCCGCCATCCTGCTCGCCTGCCTCTCCTGGGCAGCGCGCGCGGCCCTCCCCCCTCTCGGGACGCGGACGCGCCCCGCCTGAACCCGCCGTCGCGACGACGCGACCACCCGCACGACACATGACAAGGAAGGATCCCGTGCGCTCTCGCATCGCCCTCTTCGCCCTCACCGGCACACTCGCCGTCTCCCTGGCCGCCTGCAGCACCACGTCTACCGCACCGGCCGCACCGAGCGGCTCCGCCGACGACGGACACGGTGCCATCACCGGCGCGGAGGAGGTCGCCGAGCCGCAGCTCGGACTCACCGCGATCGACCCGCAGGGGCTCGTCACCCACCTGGACCTGCTCAACGAGAGCGTCGCCGACATCGGCGAGATCTCGGCGCCGACGGCCATGACGACCGACGGACGTTACCTCTTCGCCCAGACCGACGAAGGCATCGAGATCGTCGACAGCGGCGTGTGGACCTGGGATCACGTCGATCACTTCCATTACTACCGGGCAGCGCCGGCACTTCTCGGCTCCGTCGCGGGAGAAGGCGACGCCATGATCGCGACGACCAATCTGTCGACCACCGGCGGCACCGGCATCTCGTTCGCCGGTTCGGGCGATGCCGTGCTGCTCGACACCCAGGCCCTGTCGAAGGGCGAGATCACCGAGCTGTTCCGCATCGAACGCGAACCGCACGCGGGGCTCGTGGTCCCGGTCGGCTCCTTCGCCCTCGTCTCCGAGGGATCCGACGGTATCGGCTCCACGGTCGTCGGATACACGGCCGATGGGAAGGCGACGGGCACCGAGGAGCCATGCGCCGCGCCGGCCGGCACCATCACGACCCGGGTCGGCGCCGTGATCGGCTGCGCAGACGGCGCCCTGCTCGCGCACGTCGACGGCGACGAATTGCACCTCGAACGAATCCCGTACCCCGCCAGCACGACCGCCCCTCCCGCGCAGTCGTTCGACAACCGCGAGGGGCGCCCCACGGTCGCAGGTCTCGCGGGCTCGGAGGGAATCTGGCTTCTGAACACGCGCGAGCGGTCGTGGACGCTACTCCCCTCCCCCACGCCGCTCGTGCACGTGACCGCGGTGGACGACGAAGACGGTCATCTGCTCGCGCTCGCTCAGGATGGCCGGGTGCTGGTGCTCGACGAGACGGGTGCCGTGATCGCCGAGACCGCACCGCTCGTGGCGGACTCCCTTGCCGCGGGCAACACCCCGACGCTGATCGCCGACCAGCACCGCGCGTACCTCAGCGCGCCCGCCGAGCGACGGCTCTACGAGATCGACTATGCGGATGCCGCGCGCATCGCCCGCACCTTCGTCACCACCACCGAACCGGCGTTCGTCGCCGAGACAGGACGCTGACATGCGCCCCACACGCCTCTTCGCTGCCCTCGCCCTGACCGGGATCGCTGCGTCCGGGCTCACCGCCTGCGCGGCCGCTGCAGAGTCCGGCCCGACGGTCGTGGTCTCGACGAACATCCTCGGTGACGTCGTCGAAGAGCTGGTCGGCGAGCAGGCGAGGGTCGTGACTCTCATGAAGCCCCACGCCGACCCCCACTCCTTCGAGATCTCGGCGCAGGAGGCCGCGACCCTGCGCGGGGCGGACCTCCTCGTCTCGAACGGCCTCGGCCTCGAGGAGGGGCTGCAGCAGCACCTCGACGCTGCTGCCGCCGACGACGTCCCGATGTTCGTGGCCGGCGACGCCATCGACGTGCTCGACTACAGCGAGGGCGATGCGGAGGGGATGCCGGACTCCCATTTCTGGACGGACCCGGAGCGGATGATCGATGTCGTCGACGCGATCGCGCCGGTGCTGGCCGACATCGACGGGATCGACGCCGACGCGCTGGATGCGACCGTCGACGCGTATCGCGACGAGCTGCAGGCGATGGATGCCGAGATGAGCGAGGCATTCGCCGGGATCCCGGAGGACCGCCGCGCACTGGTCACCAACCACCACGTCTTCGGCTACCTCGCTCAGCGCTTCGACTTCGACATCATCGGCGCGGTGATCCCGGGCGGGACGACCCTGGCCGCGCCGTCGGCATCCGATCTCGCCGATCTGGTCGACGCGATCGAGCAGACCGGGGTGCCCGCGATCTTCGCGGAGTCGTCGTCGCCGGACCGCCTCGTCCAGGCCCTCGCGAGCGAGGCGAACGTGCAGGTCGAGGTCATCGAGCTGTACACCGAGTCGCTCACCGGCCCCGGTGAGGGCGCCCCCGACTACCTGACCATGATGCGCGTCAACACCGAGCGCATCACCACCGGTCTCACGCCGTGAGACCTCACCACAGAGAAAGAGGCATGCACATGCGAACCTCCCCCCTGCGTCGCGCGTTGATCAGCGCGGCCGCGATCGGCGCGGTCGTCACCCTGGCGTCCTGCGCTGCCGGCGGCGACTCGACCGGCCCGGCATCGACCCCCGACAGCATCGCGTCCGACACGGCGGGCGCCCGCGTCGCGATCTCCTACGAGGGCGGCATCCTGGTCCTCGACGGCGAGACGCTCGACACGGTCGCCGACTTCGACTCCGAGCCGTTCACGCGCCTCAACCCCGCGGGAGACGACCGCCACGTGATGGTCACGATGAGCGAGGGCTTCCAGGTGCTCGACACGGCCGCCGGAACCTCCGACGAGCCTGAGCTCACCGACACGGTCTTCGAGGCCGACACCCCGGGTCACGTCGTGCGGCACGCCGACAAGACCGTGCTCTACGCCGACGGCACCAGCGACACCACGATCTTCGACACCGCCGACCTGGCGAGCGCAGGCGGCCTGCCCGAGGTCGAGACCATCCGCGGTGTCGAGGCGCACCACGGCGTCTCGGTCGTGCTCGAGGACGGCACCTTCCTGACCACGGTCGGCAACGCCGACGGCCGCAACGGCATCGTGGCGAAGGATGCCGAAGGCGTCGAGATCGTATCGTCGGACCAGTGCCCCGGCGTGCACGGTGAAGGCACCGCGAAGGACGAGGCCGTCGTCTTCGGCTGCGAGAACGGCGCACTGATCTACCACGACGGCGAGATCACCAAGCTCGACGCTCCCGACCAGCCCTACGGCCGCATGGGCAACGCCTACGTCAGCGAGACCAGCCCCCTCATCGTCGGCGACTACAAGAACGACGTCGACGCCGAGGGCTACCTGCTCAGCGCCGTCACGCTCATCGACACCGAGGCCCAGACGCTCGAGGTCGTCGACCTGCCCGATGGCGTCGAGTACACCTTCCGTGATGTCGTGCGCGGCCCGGACGACCTCGCCTACATCCTCAGCACCGACGGCTCGATCCATGTGCTCGACCCCGAGACCGGTGAGATCACCGACAGCTTCCCGGTCGTCGAGGCGTGGGAGGGCCCGGCCGAATGGCAGGATGCCCACCCCGCCATCGTCGTCGCCGGGAACGTCGCCTACGTCACCGAGCCCGCCGCGAACAGCGTGCACGCGGTCGACCTGGCCACGGGGAAGGTGCTCGCGAGCACCGAGCTCGACGTGACGCCGAACGAGATCGCCCCCGCAGCGGGCTGATCGGTCACGAGAGACAGGAAGGGCGGGTCGCCACCTCGGTGCGGTCCGCCCTTCCTGCCCTGCGCATCCCGGTGCGCGGGGTCGCGCGTCGTCAGCGCGTGTCGCCCTCGCCGGCTCGTGCGCGCATCCGCCCCGTCTGGTGCGCCCAGATGGCGATCTCGACACGGTTGCGGGCGCCGAGCTTGGTCATCAGGCTCCCGATGTGCGTCTTGACCGTGCTGAGGGTGATGTACAGCTCGCTCGCGATCTCGCCGTTGCTCAGGCCGCCCGCGACCTTCGCGAGCACCTGCTCCTCGCGGTCGGTGAGCGGTTCGACCGGCTGCGGCGGTGGTGCGACGGGACTCGCTCCGGCGAACGCCGCGAGCAGCCGCACCGTGACATTGGGGGCGATCAAAGCATCCCCGCTAGCCGCAGCGCGGATCGCCCGGGCGAGCAGCTCGGGTCCGGCATCCTTGAGCAGGAAGCCCTTGGCTCCCGCCCGAAGCGCGGCGAAGACATACTCGTCGAGGTCGAAGGTCGTGATGACGACCACCGCCATCGGGTCATCCACGCCCGGGCCGGCGAGCGCACGGGTCGCCTCGATGCCGTCGAGATCGGGCATGCGGATGTCGAACAGGCAGACGTCCGGGCGCAGCGTGCGGGCGAGGGTGACCGCCTGATTGCCGTCGGCGGCCTCGCCCACGACCTCGATGTCGGGCTGCGCACCGAGGATCATGCTCAGGCCCGTGCGCACGAGCTCCTGATCGTCGGCGATGAGCACGCGGATCGTCACGATGCCCATCCCGCGCGAGGCAGCACCGCGATGACAGCCCATCCGCCGCCGGGTGCGGGCCCCGCCTGGCAGGTGCCGCCGAGCAGAGCAGCGCGCTCCCTCATGCCGATGATGCCGAACCCTGGCGTCGGCGACGCCGCGACATCGCCGTCGTTCGTCACGGTCACCCGCAGCCCGCCGGCATCCGCCTCCACGCGCACGTCGACGCGGCTGACCTGCCGCGCGTGACGGAGGGCGTTGGTCACCGATTCCTGCGCGAGACGGAAGACCGCGGCTGCCACCGGAGGAGGGATGCTGCCGTCATCGCCCACGACCGTCACGGCGACCTCCGCGCCGCCCGGCCGCATCCCGGCGAGCTGCTCGATGTCCGCCAGACGCGGACTCGGCGCGAGCTCCGCTGTGTCGCCCTGCCGCAGCACCCGCACCATCGACCTCAATTCGCTCAGAGTCTTGGCCGCCTCCGCCTCGATCACCGTCAGCGCGTCCTGCGCCGCGCGCGGATCCCGCTCCGCGACCGCGAGGCCCGCCTGGGCTCGGATCGCGATGGCCGTGACGTGATGGGCGACCGTGTCGTGCAGGTCGCGCGCCAGGTGCTCGCGCTCCCGGATCCGGATGCCGGCGAGGTTGCGCTGCCGGGATCCCGCCCGGTAGCGGAACGCGATGCCGAGCAGCACCACGGTGAGCAGCAGCGCGAACCCGCCGATGAGGTCATCGAGCCCTCCCCCACGGACGAACGTGAGGCTGAGGCTCACGATGAGGACGGCCGAACCGATCACGAGGTCGCGCCCTGCGCCCCAGCGGAAAAGAGCGTAGACGTTCACCAGGACGAAGAGGCTCGAGTAGAGCGTCGAGCCGGGCAGCAGGAGCTCGAGCGGCACCATCACGATCAGGAGCATCGCGAGCGGCTTCGTGCGGCGCCACAGCACGGTCGGCAGCAGGACGAACAGCGCGATCACCGCGAACAGCGGATGCTGCAGGTCGGTGCGGAAGAGGGCCTCGATCACTGCCAGCACCGCGACGAGGGCCACGAGCGCCCAGTCCCGCCAGACCCGGCGCGGCGGAGCGGGCACGGCGCGCGGCGCACTCCACGCGGAACGCCAGAGCCCGGTCACCCCGTCAGGATACAAGCGCACCACGTCCCGACACAGTGCGCCTCTGCCGACCGGCCCGTCGCCGGATCAGCAGTTCGGCCACGGCACTGTTGATCACGAAGGCCGCGGCGACGAGCCAGGCCTCACCGAACGCGTCGACCTCGCCGAGCGGGATCGTCCAGAGCGCGAAGACGAGTGCCTGCGTGCCGCCGGAGACGGCGATCGCGTAGGCCCGGGTCATCCAGGCTCCGTGCGCGGCGAAGTCGCGACGCCTGATCGCGATCACGCTGCGCAGGAGGAACACCGTCATCGCCACGGCGAAGACGAGACGGATCATCGCGAGGGCGAGCTCATCCGGGTGGCCGCCGAAGAAGACCGCGAGCCAGAGGGCGGACGATGCGGCGAGGAATCCCGCGGGGATCAGCACGCGGCCGGCGGCGCGGTGCCAGCGATGCCGCGTCCGCAGTGCCGGGGAGAACTGGAAGGCCCCGATCAGGCAGAACACGGTCATCGACACGATGTGCGCGATCAGAGCGACGGTCGAAGTCAGCGGCGATGCCCCTTCGGCGCCGGCGCTCACTTCCGTCAGGCGGAGCACACCGCCGAGCACCGGGAGCGCACTGAGCAGCAGGAGGCCCGTGATCGCCGGCCACCCGCTCTTCGGTCGCCGCCGTTGTCGTTCTTGACCCGGGGTCGGACGGGTGGCCTTCATCTGTGGCGACATGTCTCGATGCTGGCGCGAGCGGGCACCAGCGGACATCGGTCTTCGGCATGGACTCGGAGTCGTACTTTCGGCGGCAGGATGCGGACCACACGGCCGATGACGCGCACCCCCTGGCGCGGCGAGCATCGAGTCATGACAACCGACACGACCATGACCGCGGCCGTCTACCGCCGCTTCGGCGCACCCGAGGAGGTGCGTCTCGAGCAACGTGCCATCCCCTCGCCGAAGCCCGGCGAGGTGCTCATCCGCGTGCATGCGAGCACGGTGAGTATCGCCGACCACCGGGCTCGCGCCCGGGACGTGCCGGCCGGTCTCGGGCTGATCGCCGCCGTCGGGATCGGCCTCTTCCGGCCGAAGCATCCGATTCTGGGCATGGATGCCGCGGGCGTCGTCGAGGCCGTCGGCTCGGGCGTCACCACCTTCGCGCCGGGCGATCGGGTCATCGCAGCGATGGGCGGAGCCTTCGGCGGTCACGCCGAGTTCGTGTGCGTGCCCGCCGACGGTGCGATCACCCGGGCTCCCGCGAGCATGTCGCTCGAGGAAGCGGTGACCCTCGTGTTCGGCGGCATCACCGTGCAGGGCTTCTTCGCACAGGTCGCGATCGGGCCGGGCACCTCGGTGCTGGTCAACGGAGCCTCCGGCGCGGTCGGCACCGCCGCGATCCAACTGGCGAAGCACCGCGGCGCGGTCGTCACCGCCGTCACGAGCGGTCGCAACGCCGCCCTGGTCGCGTCGCTCGGCGCCGACCGGGTCATCGACTACACCCGTCAGGACTTCGCCGCGGGCGATGAGACGTACGACGTGATCGTCGACGGCGTCGGCAACGCCTCCTTCGACCGGGTCGAGGGATCGATCAGCCCTGGCGGCGCGCTCCTGCTGGTCGTCGGAGACCTGCGGTCCATGCTGCGCAGCCGTGGCCAGAGCCGCCGCTCGGGAAAGCTCGTCACCTGGAACGTCGGGAAACCGGGCGCCGACGCCCTCGCGCATCTCGTCCGCCTTGCGGACTCCGGCCACTACCAAGCCGTGATCGACCGCACCTTCGACCTGGCCGACATCGTCGACGCGCACCGCTACGTCGACACCGGGCGCAAGCGCGGCAACGTCGTGCTGCGCATGCCTTCCGCACTCACCGAAACAAGGAGAACATCATGAGCACACGTCATCCCACCCGCACAGCATTGGACGAGCAGCGGATGCCGGTCAGAGCCAAGCTCGCCGCCTCGTGGACGAGCTTCATGCTGCTGTACATCTACGTCGACATCCTCGCCTTCTACAAGCCGGGCGTCGTCGACGACATCCTGGTCGGCGTCGTCTGGCAGTTCGACATCACCCAGACCTGGGCGATCACCGCCCTGAGCCTCCTGGCGCTACCGATCCTGATGGTCGTGCTGTCGGCGGCGCTGCCCGCGCGAGTCAGCCGCGTCCTGAACATCATCGTGGCGGCGATACAGGTCCCTTTCGCGGCCTTCAACGCGGTCGGCGAGTGGGGCGGGTCGTGGATGGTGTTCTACGTGCTCGGTGTTGCGCTGGAGCTGGTCGTGCTCGCACTGATCCTCCGATGGGCGTGGATGTGGCCACGGACCGAGGCACCGCGACCGTGATCGAGAAACTTTCCGTGACCAAAACGTTGCATTCGTTACCTCGCCGTTATACAGTGATCACACGGTGAATGTTTGCTGTGGCATCCACCGCATGTGATTGCAGGACACTCTTGGTGCAAGGGACAAGGGCCGGTCGGAGCCTCTCCGACCGGCCCTTTACTGTTGCCAGTATTCTGTGAGCATGACCGATCGCAAGCTCGCCCTGGAGGCCTGGGAGAGCCTGTTCCGCGCGCAGCACGAACTGTTCCACGAGATGGACGCCGACTTCGAACACGGCGACCTCGCGCAGGCCGAGTACGACGTGCTGCTCACGGTCACCCGTGCGCCCGGCATGACCGCGCGCCTGCGCGATGTCACCGCCAACATGCTCATCAGCCAGCCGAGCGTGTCGCGTCTCGTCGACCGCATGGTGACCCGCGGCCTCGTCGCCAAGTGCCCCGATCCGGATGACGGCCGCGGCGCGCTGATCCGAGCGACGGATGCCGGGGCTCGCACGTTCCGCGCGCTCGCCACGGTGCACGGGCGTTCGATCGCCGAGCGCATGTCCCGCCTCGACGACCACGAGCTCCGCACGCTGCGCGACCTGGCCGAGAAGCTCCGCCGCGGCTGACTCCCCCCGCTCCCCCGGCTGACGCCCCCGCTCCCGTGGCAGTTGCTGCGGGTTGAGCCGCGTTGAAGCCGCAGCAACTGCCACGGGAACGAACGCGGGGACCCGCCGATCTGGCAGGGTGGAGCGTGAGTCGTGCATCATCGCGCGTCTCACCCCTCGGGGGGAACCAGGGAGGTATCCATGGAGATCGCCGGAATCGTCGGCATCCTCGTCATCGTCGGCATCGCCGCCGCCATTCTCGTCGTCGTCCTGCTGATCCTGCTGCTGTTCGCACGCAGCTGGATCAAGGTCGCCCGTGCCGACGAGGCTCTCGTCATCTCGGGTCGCAAGCAGAAGGTGCAGCGCACGGTCATCGCTGCCGACGGCACGCCCAGCTCCGAATCGGAGGACTCGCCCGTCACGGTCATCGTGAACGGCAAGTCGCTGGTCAACCCGATCACGCAGCGGCACGAGATCATCTCCCTGCGCTCGCGCCAGGTCTCACTGAACGCCGAGGCCCAGTCGCTGGACAGCGTCACGCTGAACGTCGACGGCGTCGCGATCGTGAAGATCGGCTCCGACCCCCTCCTGGTCCGTCGTGCGGCCGAGCGTTTCGCCTCGCAGGACAAGGCCATCGAGCAGTTCACCACCGAGCAGCTCGAGGGTGCCCTCCGCGGTATCGTGGCCACGCTCTCGGTCGTCGAGCTGATGCGCGAGCGGAAGAAGTTCTCCGATCAGATCGCCGCCGACGTCTCGCAGGAGCTCGCCGAGCAGGGCCTCATCCTCGACTCGTTCCAGATCAAGGGCATCACCGACAAGGTCGGCTACATCCAGTCCCTCGGCGCCCCCGAGATCCAGGCGAAGCGTCAGTCCGCGGAGATCTCGCAGACCAACGCCGACCGCGCGATCAACCAGAAGAACATCGCCAACCAGGAAGCCAACCTGATCGAGCAGACCGCGCTCGACACGAACACGGCGAACTCGAACGCCGGCATCGGCCGCGCGCGCGCCGAGGCGGAGCAGGCCGAGAACCTGGCCCGCGAACAGGCGCAGCAGGCCGTTCTGCAGCAGCAGGCCGAGAACCGGCAGGCCCAGCTCGACGCCGACGTCAAGCGCGTCGCCGACGCGCAGCGGTACGAGGCGGAGACCCGCGCCCAGGCCGAGCTCTACACGCGTGAGCGTGCGGCCGAAGCTGCGGCGATCGAGCAGGTCAAGCAGGCCGAGGCCCGCACCCGCATCGCGGAGCAGCAGGCCGAAGCAGACAAGGCCCGCGCCGCCGGTGAAGCTGCGGCCGCGGTGGCGAGCGCCACCGGTGAAGCCGACGCACTGCGGTCGAAGGCCGAAGCCGAATCCGAGGCTCGTCGCCTGCAGGCATCCGCCGAAGCCGACGCGATCCGCGCCGTGGGTGACGCCCGCGCCGCCGCGCTCGAGGCCGAGGCCAAGGCCATCGCCTCGAACCAGGACGCCTTCCTCTCGCAGCGTGTGCTCGAGGTGCTGCCGTCGATCATGGCGGAGTTCTCGAAGGGCTACGCGGCGATCGGCAACGTCTCGATCGTCGGCAGCTCCGGCGAGGACGGCGCCTCGAGCGTCGTCGGCGCCGACAGTGCGATGGCGATGCGATCGGTGTTCGACAGCGTGCACTCGGCGACCGGGCTCGACCTCGCCGGCATCATCCAGGGCCAGGCCGTCGGCCGCGGCTTCGGTGCCGGTGTCGCCGAGACCACCCCTCCGGCTGCGAAGCGCACTTCCGCGCCCACGACCCCGCCGCCGCCGGCTCCGCCCACCGCAGAGTGACTCCGGGGCCGTTCCGCATCCGCGCGGGGCGGCCCCTTCTTTGCCCTCGATCAGCCCGCGAGTTTCGTAGACTCGACCCATGACCATGCCGAACCAGCCGCCGTACGCCGTGTTCTCGGGGGCTCTGGGTGACCAGGCGAGCGGAGGCTGGTACCCCGCGCGAGCGGAGGTCAGCAACGGTTTCGTCACCCTCTCGGTCGGTGCGCCGACCGGATGGGTGCAGTACTTCAGCGTTCCGGCCGCTGAGGTCTCCGTGAAGTCAGCCGCCCAGCGCATCACCCTGACGGTTCGGGGGCAGAGCTATCCGATCCTCGCCGATCCACGAGCTGTCAACCGTGCACTCGGCTACAACGCGGTCGGCATCGCTGCCGAAGTCCTGAACAAGCCGGTCTTGGAGGCGGGCGTCGACGTCGGGCGGGGACTGAACCAGGTGTCCGCCGCCCGCTCATGGAACGCCGGGGGCGGCCCCGAGTTCCTCGCCGCCGCACGGTTCGCGGGCGCGCGGGTCTCTCGTCTCGGCTACGGCGCGATCGCCGCGATCGGATGCGGCGGGGGCCTGGCCGTCGTCATCCTGACGCTCGTCATCACGGTCATCGTGCTGAATCTCTAGGGTGCCCGATCAGCGTGCTCGGGACGTGACGGATCGATGATCGCGGCCTTCGACATGACGAGGATCGGCGACGGTCTCAGCTTCGCCGCCGCTGTCGACGAGCTCTCGGCCACGCTCGACGCGAGCACCTCCGCCGTGGTGAGCGCGCCACCCGGCACCGGCAAGACCACGCTCGTGCCGCCGCTGTTGGCATCGCGCCTTCCCGGGCGCGTGATCGTCACCCAGCCGCGCCGTGTCGCCGCCCGGGCGGCCGCCCGCCGGCTCGCGCAGCTCGACGGTTCGCCGCTCGGCACCCGCGTCGGGTTCACCGTCCGCGGCGAGCGCGTGGTCACCCGGGACACGCGGGTCGAGTTCGTCACGGCCGGCGTGCTGCTCCGGCGTCTGCTGGATGACCCGGGTCTTGCCGGAGTGGATGCCGTGATCATCGACGAAGTGCACGAGCGCGCTCTCGAGACCGACCTGCTGATCGGCCTCCTCTCAGAGGTGCGCGAGCTGCGAGACGACCTCGTGCTCATCGCGATGTCGGCGACGCTCGATGCCGCGCGGATCGCTGCCGTCCTCGGTACGGATGACCGGGCAGCTCCGATCGTCGACCATCAGGTCCCCGCCTTTCCGCTCACGGAGCGCTGGGCTCCGAGCCCCGCGCCGCGCCTCGACGAACGCGGCGTCACCTGGGCCTTCCTGGATCATGTCGCGCGGACCACGGCATCCGCCGCCCTGGAGTTGCACCGCGACGACCCGGCGGCAGACGTGCTGGTCTTCGCGCCGGGCGCGCGCGAGGTGTCGGAGATCGCCCGCCGCATCCGCGACGCGACCGATGCGTTCGACGTGCGGGAGCTGCACGGTCGGATGCCGTCAGCCGAGCAGGATGCCGTGATCCGCGGGCGCCGCGCCGATGAGCAGGCCCGCATCATCGTCACGACCTCGCTGGCGGAGTCGTCGCTCACCGTACCCGGCGTGCGGCTGGTCGTGGACACCTGCCTGGCCCGCGCCCCGCAGCGCGACGCCGCACGCGGCATGACGGGGCTCGTGACCACGGCCGCCTCGCGCTCCTCGTGCGTGCAGCGCGCCGGACGCGCGACCCGTCAGGGGCCGGGGATCGTCGTCCGCTGCGTCGACGAGCGCACCTACGCCACCGCCCCCGCTCGCCCGACCCCCGAGATCGCCTCGAGCGACCTCGCGGATGCCGCCCTGCTGCTCGCCTGCTGGGGTGCGCCGGGTGGTGCCGGTCTGCGCCTGATCGATCCGCTGCCGGCCGACAGCCTGGCGGAGGCCGTCACGGTACTGCATGACCTCGGCGCGATCGACGAGGAGGGCCGCGCCACCGATGAGGGCCGCGCCCTGGCCCGCATCCCGACGGATCCGCGGCTCGCCCGGGCGCTGCGGGACGGCAGCCCCGTGGTGGGCGGTCGACTCGCGGCCGAGGTCGTCGCACTGCTGGGCGGTGACGTGCGCACCACGGACTCCGATGTCTCGCAGACGCTCATCGCGCTCCGAGGCGGACGGACGCCGGATGCGCGGCGGTGGCGCAGCGACGCGGATCGCCTCGAACGCCTGACCCAGTCGACACCGGGGGTACGCTCCGATCTCGACGGTGTCGGACTCGTGATCGCGCTGGCGTTCCCCGAACGAGTCGCCCGACGCGTGGAGCGCACGGCTATCGGCGCGACGTTCCTGTTGGCGTCGGGGACGCGCGCAGGGGTGGTCGGCCCGCTCGCGGCGGTCGAATGGATCGCCATCGCCGACGTCGCACGCGCGTCGGGGCGAGTGGCGGCCGGTTCGGGTGCGATCGTCCGGGCCGCTGCCGTGCTCACCGAGGCGCAGATGCAGCACGCGGCGACGCATCTGATCACCGACCGCGTCGAGGCCGAGTTCGTCGGAGGTCGCATCCAGGCGCGTCGCGAGCGCCGAGTCGGCGCGATCCTGCGTTCCTCGGCGCCGGTGCGTGCGTCGGCTGACGAGGGACGCGATGCCGTGCGTCGGGCGCTGCAGCGCGAGGGACTGAGCATGTTCACGTGGTCCGCGGCGGCTGTCGAGCTGAGATCCCGGCTCACGTTGGTGCACCGCGAGCTGGGTGCGCCGTGGCCGGATGTCTCGGATGCCGGACTCCTCGCCGCCCTCGACACGTGGCTGGCGCCCGAGCTCGACGCGCTGGCCGGTGGCACCCCTGCCGCACGAGTGGATCTCACCTCCGCACTGCGCCGCCTGCTGCCCTGGCCCGAGGCCGCGCGGCTCGGTGAGCTGGCACCCGAGCGACTCGAGGTTCCCAGTGGATCCCGCGTCCGCATCGCGTACCCGGCCCCCGACGACCCGGACGCCCGGCCGGTCGTCGCCGTGAAGCTGCAGGAGTGCTTCGGCTGGGCAGAGACTCCTCGGCTGGTCGACGGCCGCGTCCCGGTGCTCTTCCACCTCCTCTCCCCCGCCGGGCGTCCCCTCGCGGTCACCGATGACCTCACGTCGTTCTGGTCGGGGCCGTACGCCCAGGTGCGTGCCGAGATGCGCGGCCGCTACCCGAAGCATCCGTGGCCGGAGGATCCCTGGGCCGCCCTGCCGACCCGGCACACGAAGCGCCGCGCCGCGCCCTGATCCGTCGCGGGGCGTGCACAACTCAGCCAGTTCTGCGGAATCCGGCCCGAAACCGGGTGCCCAGCCGAGTTCGCCCACGTTCTGGCTGAGTTGTGCACGCCAAACCGGGCATACCCGCCAGACCAGGCACACCCGCCGGGCTACGGCGTGCGCCGCCGCAGCGTCAGCGCCGCCAGGACGAGCGCTGCAACCGCGAAGGCCACCACGATGAGCAGCGGCCCGAACACGTCCCAGCCCTCCTCGCCTGCCGCGACCGCATTGATCGCGTCGATCGCATGGCTCAGGGGCAGCCAGTCCGAGACCGCGTTCAGCACGTCGGGCATCTGGTCACGCGGCATGAAGAGGCCCCCGAGGATGATCTGCGGGAACACCAGCAGCGGCATGAACTGCACGGCCTGGAACTCGGTCTGCGCGAAGGCACTCGCGAGCAGCCCGAGAGCGGTACCGAGCAGGGCATCGACGATCGCGACCAGTCCGAGCTGCCACAACGGACCATCGACATCGAGCCCGCACACGCCCACCGCGAACGACACCGTGACCACGGCCTGCAACAGCGCCATCGCCCCGAACGCGAGCGCGTACCCGAGGATGAAGTCGGCCTTTCCGAGCGGGGTCGTCATCAGGCGTTCGAGAGTGCCGGACTTCCGTTCTCGGAGCGTCGTGATCGAGGTGACGAGGAACATCACCACGAACGGGAACAGCGCCAGGATCGCGCCGCCGAACCGGTCGAAGACGCCCTCCTGGTCGCTGAACAGCCACGCGAACAGCCCGACGAGCAGGCTCGGCGCGACGACCATCAGGGCGATCGACCGGGGATCGTGCCGCAACTGGGCGAGGACGCGTCCGGCGGTGGCGAGCATCCGACGGCCGTTCACCCTCCCACCTCCGGCTCGCGACGGCGGGCTGCCCTGCGTGAGCGCCGCGTATCGCCACGGGTGCCGGCGTGGGCATGCCGGTCGCGTTCGATCAGCGCGAGGAACGCGGCCTCCGGGTCGGCAGACCCCGTGTCGTGCAGGAGGCCGACGGGTGTCGTGTCGGCGATGATCCGCCCCTCGCGCAGAAGGAGCAGCCGATCGCACCGGAGCGCCTCATCCATCACGTGGCTCGAAACGATCAGAGTGACTCCGCGATCGGCCAGGGCGCGGAACAGCTCCCAGAGTTCCGCCCGGAGCACCGGATCCAGTCCGACCGTCGGCTCATCCAGCACCACCAGTTCGGGCGATCCGATGAGCGCCGTCGCGAGCGAGACCCGGCTGGCCTGGCCTCCACTCAGCGAATCGACGAGTTGAGCGCTCTGCGCCCGCAGACCGACCTCCTCGATCACCCGGTCGACATCGTCTCTCGGGGCCTTCAGCAGCGAGGCGAAGTAAGCGAGGTTCTGCCGCACGGTCAGGTCACCGTACACCGAGGCGCCCTGCGTCCCGTAGGCCACGCGATGCCGCAGCTGCGCGGATCCGCCCGGTTCGCCGAGCACCGTCACGCTCCCGGAGACGATCTTCTGCACCCCGACGATCGAGCGCATCAGCGTGGTCTTGCCACACCCCGAAGGACCGAGCAGGCCCGTGATCTGCCCCCGCGGGATCGCCAGGTCGATTCCGTCGAACACGTGCGTGCGCCCGCGCGCCACACACAGTTGCGTGATCTCGACCGCGGCGTCATTCACCATGCGATGAATTATGCGCCTCGAACGGCGCACGGTCACGACCCCTCCGCTAATCGAGCAGGTGTCGCAGGTAACGCTCCGGGCCGCCGAGGAACGAGCGCCAGTGGTTCACGATCTCGAGATCGTCCCACTCGGCGGGTCGGACTCCCCAGTCGCCGACCTCGAGGATGCGGGCACCGGGGAGCGCGGCGAGCACCGGCGAGTGCGTCGCGCAGAGCACCTGCCCGCCCTCGTCGGCGATCCGGCGGAGCACGGCGATGAGCGCGAGCGTCGAGTTGAACGAGAGCGCGGCCTCGGGTTCGTCGAGGCAATAGAAGCCGGGATCGTCGAACCGGCTCTCCAGCAGCGCGAGGAAGGATTCGCCGTGGCTCATCTCGTGGAACGGCACATCGGGCCCGCTGGTCGACGGGTTCTCCTCGAGGTACGTGTAGAACGAGTGCATCGTCTCGGCACGCAGGAAGAAGCCCCAGCGGTTCGCACCGACACCGCGCTGGAGGCGGAGCCACTCGGACAGCGGCGACTCCGTGGGCCGGGTGCGATGCTGCGCCTGGCGGGAACCGCCCTCCGGCGAGAGTCCGTACGCAATCGCGATGCCTTCGACGAGGGTGGACTTGCCGCTGCCGTTCTCGCCCACCAGGAAGGTCACGCCCGGGTCGAGCTCGAGCCCCTCCCGCAGCACCTGAGCGACGGCGGGGATGTTCGTCGGCCAGTCGCCGTCGGCCGGCGGGGCATCGTCGGAGGGCCGCACCGACACCACCGGCTGCTGCTTGCGCCGACGCGACGACGGCAGCCAGAAATCACCCGACATGCTCTTCCACCGGCATCCGATCCTCCAGCCATCCCGTCATCCAGGGAGACTAACGGCCACTCCCGACAAAGGCGAGCCGCCCTCTTGTGTGCGAGCCGCCCCCTCGAGGACGGACACAAAGGGACGGCTCGTGCACAAAGGGGCGGGCCGACGAGAGGGGACCGTTCAGCACTCGATGACGTTGACCGCGAGGCCGCCCTCGCTGGTCTCCTTATACTTCGTCGACATGTCGGCGCCGGTCTGGCGCATCGTCTCGACGACGGCATCCAGGCTCACGTAGTGGCTGCCGTCACCGCGCAGTGCAAGGCGCGCAGCGGTGACAGCGGTGGAGGCGGCGATGGCGTTGCGCTCGATGCACGGAATCTGCACGAGCCCGCCGATCGGGTCGCAGGTGAGCCCGAGGTGATGCTCCATCGCGATCTCGGCGGCGTTCTCGATCTGCCGGTTCGTGCCGCCCATCACCGCGGTGAGACCCCCGGCGGCCATCGCGCACGCGGATCCGACCTCGGCCTGGCATCCGCCCTCCGCCCCCGAGATCGAGGCGTTCGCCTTGAACAGAGACCCGAGTGCGGTCGCGGTCAGCAGGAAACGACGGATGCCGCGGCGACGGTTCGCCTCCGCGACGAGGTGGTCGTCGCGCTTCTGTTCCTCGGTCGGGACGTCGATCGCGGCCCGGCCGGACTCGAAGCCGAGCAGTGCGCTGCCGACCAGTTCCCCGTAGGGCGTGACGGCGTTGCCCGCGCCGAGGCCGGAGTCGGCCATGAACCGCCACCAGTACATGCCCACCGCCGGAAGGATGCCGGCGGCTCCGTTCGTGGGCGCGGTGACGACCCGTCCGCCCGCGGCGTTCTCCTCGTTGACCGCCAGCGCGAACGCACCCAGCCACTCCCCCGGGAGCTCCCGATGCCCGCCCGCCTCGGAATCCTCCAGCTGGGCGCGGATCGTCCCGGCGCGACGCTTCACCTTGAGCATGCCCGGGAGCACACCGTCGGAGTGCAGACCGGCATCGACGCACGCCGACATCGCGTCCCAGATCGCGTCGAGACCGACCGCGACGTCTTCCTCGCTCCGCAGCGCGGACTCGTTGAGGCGCGCGATCTCGGCGATTGACAGCCCGGTCTCGTCGCAGAGCGCGAGCAGCGACGCGGCATCCGCATAGGGGTAGGGGAAACCGCCGGTGGCGATGCGCGCTTCCTCTCCATCGCGGCGGATGAAGCCGCCACCGATCGAGTAGTACGTCTCCTCCGCGACGATGGCGCCCTCGGCATCCGAGGCGGTGATGGTCATGGCGTTGGGGTGGCCGGGCAGGCGGGTGCGCGGTGCGAAGACGATGTCCTCCTTCGCGAAGGCCACGTCGTGCCGCCCGGCGATCCGGAGAGGTTCGCCCGGAGGGTAGGTCGTCCACGCCGAGCGGACGTCGGCGGGATCGCAGGTCTCGGGCGAGAGGCCGCGGAGCCCGGCGACGACGGCATCCGGTGTGCCGTGGCCGATACCCGTCGCACCGAGGGAACCGTAGAGCGTGCTGCCGACCCGGGCGACTCTGTCGAGCACCCCGGAAGCGCTGAGCCGCTGCGCGAAATCGAGTGCCGCCCGCATCGGCCCGACCGTGTGGGAGCTCGAAGGCCCCACTCCGATGGAGAAGAGGTCGAAGGCCGAGACGTACGCTGTCACGCCTCCAGGCTACGCGCCATCCGCTCGATTCGGTTCATCGTCGTTAACCTGATCGGCGCTTACGCCGACCGGGTCGCGCGTCAACCCCCTTCGTCGGAGCCGGAGGCGGCGGCATCCTGATCGGGATGACATCACGAAAGGGGCGATCATGACCGACAGCACGCCGAACCAGGAATCCGCGCCGGCCGACGACTCGGGCGAGGTCAACGCGCTGACGCCGGAGCAGGTGCACACCACGGGCGATGCCGACGCATCCGCGGGCGACTCGTCTGCGGCCGCGCAGAACCCCGACGAGGTTCCCGCTCAGGGCCAGGTGCAGAACCCCGACCAGGCGTCGGCCCCGGACCAGGAGTCGACATCGGAGCAGGCGGAGACGCCCGCCGAGGCCGAGTCGCCGGAGGATGCCGATCCTGCCGAGGTCCCCAGCACGGAGGAGCTCGAGGAGCCCAGCACCGAGAAGGACCCGGGTGAGGAGCCCAAGGCCCCGAAGCGCGACGAGCCGGAGCCCGACCACGAGGCGGTCGGGATCGGGGTCATCGACACGGAGGAGCCGCAGGCCGGCTGATCAGTGGCCCTTGGACGGGCTCAGGGACCCAGGCCATGGATCCCTGAGCCCGTAGAAGCGTGCAGGCCTACTCGACGAGCTTGCCCTCGGTGTCGACCTCTCGCATGAGCTCGGCGATTTCGGCCGGAATCTCCGGGATCGACTCGCGCGTCACACCGTCGCGGGGGCTCCACACCAGGTTCACCTGCAGCGTCGGATCCGTGTCGGGGAAGTCGCTGCGGTTGTGGCATCCGCGGGTTTCCCGACGCTCCAACGCCGCCTCGAGTGTCGCTCGCGCTGCGACGGCTGATCCCTTGAGGTCGAACGCGTGCGCGAGGTCCTGGAACCCGGCGATGTCGGGGTGGATGCCGATATCTTCCATGCGTCCCTCGATCATGTCGAGGTCGGCGAGACCCGCACGCAGACCTTCCTCGCTGCGCACGACGCCGCCGAACTCCGTCATCAGGTTGCGGATCGCGCGCTGCAGGGCGCGGACGTTCTCCCGTCCGTCAGCCGCCAGCAGGTCGGCGATCTCGGCCCGGGCAGCATCCACGGCTTCCGCCGAACGACGCTGCGCATCCAATCCCGCCGCGTGAGCGATGGCCGCCTGTCCGACGATGCGTCCGTAGACGAGCAGCTCGATCAGCGAGTTGCCACCGAGACGATTCGCTCCGTGCAGTCCGCTCGATGCCTCGCCGATCGCGTACAACCCGTCGACATCGGTCTGGTGGTCTTCCGGACGCACCCAGACGCCGCCCATCGAGTAGTGCGCGGTGGGCGCGATCTCGATCGGATCGGTGGTGATGTCGAGCATCTGCAACTCCATCATCGTCTGATAGACGCGCGGCAGACGGGTCATGATCGTCTCGCGCGGCAGGTGCGAGACATCCAGCCACACCCCGCCGTTCGGAGTGCCCCGCCCCTCGGCGATCTCGGTGTACGCAGCGAGCGCGACGCGGTCGCGGGTCGACAACTCCATGCGCTCCGGGTCGTACTTCGCCATGAACCGCTCGCCGAGCGCGTTGCGCAGGATGCCGCCCTCGCCGCGCGCCGCTTCGGAGATGAGCGTGCCGGCCGCGTTCTCGGGCTCGATGATGCCGGACGGATGGAACTGCACGAGCTCCGGGTCGCGCAGACGCGCGCCCGCCTCGACAGCGAGGCGCCACGAATCGCCGGTGTTCTCGTCGCGACGCGACGAGGTGCGGCGCCAGATGCGGTTGTGTCCACCGGCGGCGAGGATGACGGAGTCCGCATGGATGAGGTACCGCGTGCCGTCGGACTGATCGAAGCCGTAGGCGCCGAACACGACGTTATCACGCACGAGCAGACGGGTGATGTAGACGTGGTCGAGGATCGGCACCTCGAGCTGCTCGGCTTTGCGCACGAGCGTGCGCTGGATCTCGAGCCCGGTGTAGTCGCCGGCGAAAGCCGTGCGACGGAACGTGTGCGCGCCGAAGAACCGCTGCGAGATGCGGCCGTCGTCCTCGCGGGCGAAGTCCATGCCCCAGCGCTCGAGATCGCGGATGCCGCGCTCGGCGCCCTGCGTCACGATCTCGACCGTGTGCGGGTTGGCGAGCAGGTAGCTCTCCTTGATCGTGTCGGCGGCATGCTGCTGCCAGGTGTCGTCGGCATCCATCGTGCCGAGCGCGGCGTTGATGCCGCCGGCCGCGAGAGAGGTGTGGGCATCCTGTCGGGGGCGCTTGCCGACGGCGAGCACGTCGATGCCCTGCTCGGCGACCTCGATCGCCGCCCGCAGTCCGGATCCGCCGGTGCCGATGACGAGGACCGTGGTGGAGATCTGACGTTCGCGTGTACTCATACGTTCCACGCTAGGTAGGCACTCCTAATAACTCCAATGCATAGTTCGACTTCGAACGATGCAGGTAGCCTATGACCATGAACCTCGAGCAACTCCGCGGGTTCGTCGAGGTCGCCCGGCTCGGCCACTTCACCCGCGCGTCCGAGCACCTGCACCTGGCGCAGCCCTCCCTGAGCCGGCAGATCTCGACGCTCGAGCGCGAACTGGGCGCGGAGCTGTTCCATCGCGCGCGCGGCCACATCGCCCTCACCGCCGCCGGTGAGACACTTCTTCCCCGCGCCCAGCGGATGCTCGCTGACGCCGAGGCCATACGCGAGGAGATGGACGAGCTGCGGGGCCTGCGACGCGGGCGCGTGCGCCTGGGCGCCCCTCCGACGCTGTGCATCAGTCTCGTGGCCGAAGCGATCAGCGTCTTCCACTCCGCGCACCCCGACGTCGACCTGCACCTGATCGAAAGCGGCTCGCGTCTGCTCGTCGATCAGCTCGCCGTCGGCGCCGTCGACATCGCGCTGATCACCGAGTCGGACGGGCCCCCGCCGTCAGGGTTCAGTCTCACTCGCACACCGTTGCTCACCGAGGAGCTCGTCGTCGTCTCTGCGGCGTCCCGGCCACCGGTGGCGGTGACGCCCGCGATCGGACTCGATCATCTCGCCACACTTCCGCTGATCGCCCTCGACGAGACCTACGAGCTCCGCGCCACGACCGATGCCGCTTTCCGCTCCGTGGGGCTCACGCCGACGCTCGTGTTGGAGGGCGCCGAGATGGATGCCGTGCTGCGCTTCGTGGAGCGCGGGCTCGGGGTCGCCGTGGTGCCGGCGATGGTGCTGCTCGACCAACCCGCGTTGCGATCCGTGCGGCTGACACATCCGATGATGACCCGCACCGTCAGCCTCGCGCACCGATCCGACGTCACCCCCGCCGTCGCGGTCGCCGCGATGCGCAGGGTTCTCGTGTCGACGGCCGCCGAGGTCGCGCGGCGCGATCCGGCGATCACGAGCCTGCTTTAGGCAGCTCTCAGGCTTCCGGTCGCGACACAACCCCCGGACAAAGCGAAACGCCCTCCGCCGAAGCGGAGGGCGTTTCGTCACTGTCTCAACACAGTGTGCGCCCGAAGGGACTCGAACCCCTAACCTTCTGATCCGTAGTCAGATGCTCTATCCATTGAGCTACGGGCGCATGGCCCCCATGCGGAAAACCGCTCCTCGGGCCGACGATAAGCCTACAACAGTCCCGACGCGATTGCGAAACGAGGCCTCAGTCGTCGAGGGCCTCGGCCTTCGCCTGCTTCTTCTGCCGTTTGGACCGTGCGCGCTGCTCCGACGACAGGGCCTGGAGGTCGACCAGTCGCAGCGCTTGCATGCGCGCATCCCGCATGCGGCCGTAGTCCGGATCCTGGTCGGGACGCATCCCCTCGACACGCAGGCGGCGATCGAGATTGTGGCGCACATCGGACCACGCCGCCTCGCGCGCCTCCTCGACGATGACGCTGAGACGCTCCCGGTCCTGCATGATCTCGCGCAGCCGCACACCGACCCCGGTGGACTGCTTGGCACGACGTCGCAGGTTGCGCACATCGCGGTCACGGTAGTCGTGCGTGCCGGCCGGATCGGAGTGCCGGCCCCGCGCGCGCTTGCGGAGCGCGGTGACGTTCGCCGCGGCTTCTTCCGCCTCTTCCGCCATGGCACCGAGGGCCTCGCGGGCATCGGCGATGTACTTCTCGATGTCGAAAACGCCGCCTTCGGCGATGGTCCCCACGAGGATGTGGTTCTTCACGGCGAGGCGCGCGGCAGCTGTCGCGATCGCCACGCCTTCGGCGATGGCATCCGCTGTTCGTCCCACCGCGACCTCCTCTCTTCGAGCGTACCGGTATCACTCCGACGCGGTGTCGGTCAGAATGGGTTCCGCATCAGGTTCCCGCACCCATCCGACATTCGTCCGGCGCTCGTCCCGACCGCGCCCCGCAGGAGGCCGCAGTGAAGCATCTCGATCTCGTCGGCAGCACCACCGTGATCACGGGCGCAGCGAACGGGATGGGCGCGGAGATCGCCCGACTGCTGGCCGCGCGCGGCGTGCACCTGGCACTCATCGATCACGACGCCTCCGCGTTGGCGGCCATCGCCGAGACCCTGAGCGGCGCGACCGTGACGACGCACGTGATCGACCTCCGCGACGACGATGCGGTCTTCGCCGGCGTCGCCGAGATCACGGCTGCGCACCCGCGGATCAACGCCCTGATCACCTGCGCGGGATCGTCGATGCTGGGCAACCTCGACCAGCTCACGATGGAGGAGATGCGCTGGCTCACCGACGTCAACCTCTGGGGCACGGTCTCGGTCACCAAGGCACTCCTGCCGGCGCTGCGCTCCGCACCCGCGGCGCACATCACGCACCTCGCCAGCGTCTATGCGATGGCAGCGCCCGCCGGGCGGATCCCCTACGCGATGAGCAAGTTCGCCGTGCGCGCGTTCTCCGAAGCGCTGCGGCACGAGCTCGAGGGCAGCACCGTGACGGTCGGCGCCGTGTATCCCGCGGGGGTGCGCACGGGCATCATCCTGCACGGCCGGTACGCGGCCGCGATCGATCCCGATGTCGCGGCGCGCGCCGCGGCCGCTCAGGCGCAGATGTATCACACGGAACCATCGGATGCCGCGGCCCGCATCATCCGCGCGACAGAGCGTCGCGCAGCGCGGACCATGGTCGGACGTGAGGCACGACTGATCGACGTCCTGGTGCGCGCGGCACCGTCGCACTACTGGCGGGTGATGCGGCGGCCGCTCCGCAAGGCGGTCGACACGACCACGCCCGTCGCCTGAAAAACGATTCTCAGCGGACAGCGCCGACCCAGATGCCGGATGCCCAGGCCTGCTGATCGCCGTTGCAGCCCACTGAACCCGCATACCCCCGGACCACGGCCATGCAGTTCGCGAGGAACTCCGGGTCGCCCCCGAAGAGCGAGCCGTATGCCGACGACGAGTTCAGCGCTCCCCACACCCGGAATTGGTGGATATGGGCGAGTTCGTGCGCCATGGCCCAGTTGAGGCGTCCTTCACTCCAGTTCGCGATGTCGGCCCGGTACTTGATGTAGCCGTTGCTGTTGGCGCACGCGGGAGCATTGCCGCCGGCGCAGGACGACGACTCGTACAGCCCCACGCCTCCGCCGCCGACGCGATCGAGCGCCGCACGGACCCTGGCGTAGCCGTCGGGTCCACTCGTCGTCCACACGGGTCCGCCGGGACCCGCGCTCTGCGCGGCCTGCCAGTCGGAGACCTCACCCGTGAGCTTCGCCGTCAGGGCGTGGACGGTCGCCGTCGCGGCCGTCACCGTGTCGGGATCGACCTTCTCGGCGACGACCGTCTGCTGAGCGGACAGCGCCGACGCGCGATGGGTGTCGGTGTCGACCTTGCCCTCGGCGCGCTCGATCGCTGTGCGCAACGCCTTGATCTCGGTGACGAACGCCGGCCGCACCTCGAGCACGGCGGCGCGGTCGGCCGTGTCGCGCTCCGCCCGCTCCACCGATCCTTCGAGGTAGTCGGTCCGCTGCGCCGCCGAGCGCGCCTGTGCAGCCAGCGCGGTGAGCTCGACGACCGCATCGGTGCGCTGGTGCTCGAGTGCGTCCGCGCGGGCGACCATTCCGGCCGAGAGCAGGATCGCGGCGGCGACGGTGACCGAGAGCACCCGACGGATCATTTCAGGAATCCGGTCGTGTCGGCGAGCTTCGCATCCTGCTCCGCGATCTGGGACCGGAGTGCCGTGAGCTTCTCGGCCAGCTCGAGATTGGCGCCCTGCGTGGCGTCGAGCTGCTCCTGGACCTGCGCGATCTGGGCTCTGACGGCTGCGACCGCCGACGCACGTTCCTGATCTGCGACCACCACGAGCGCGAGGCCGCCGACCAGCAGCAGGCTTCCCGCGATGACAGCAAGACGGCGCATCTCGCTCCCCAGAACACACTCGACAGTGCCGGAACCGCTCCGGTGTGCCCAATATACAGGCGGCCGCTCCCACGCCGGTGAGGCGGGATGAGGTCAGATCGCGATGTCGCTGCTCGCCAGACGCAGCTCGGCGGCCGCCTGGCCGGTGGCGAGATGCTCGGGCACGATCCGGCGCAGCGCCTCCGTGTCCCTCGCCGCGATGGCCTCGAAGATCACTCGGTGCTCCTCCGCCATCGCGAGCAGGTCGTCGTGCTGCCCGAAGAGCCAGCGCAACCGGGTGGCGAACACGTCGATCAGCTCGCACAGCATCTCGTTGCCGGCCAGCTTCGCGGCGACCTCGTGGAACTCGCCGGCCGCCGACCTCGCACCATCGGCATCACCGGCCTGTGCCGCTGCCCGCTCGCGCTCGTAGACCTCGCGCAGGCGGGCGAGTCCGGTCTCATCGTGCCGCTCGGCGGCGAAGACGAAGATCAAAGTCTCCATCGATTCGCGCACTTCGGCGAAGTCCCGGATGTCACGGTGTGTGAACTCGCGGACCACGGCCCAGCTGCGCGGACGAGCGATCACGACGCCCTCGGCGACGAGCGTGCGGATGGCCTCGCGCACCGGAAGACGAGAAACGTTCAGTTCCGCGGCGATGTCGCGCTCGACGAGCCGGGACCCGGGCACGCGCCGGCCCAGCACGATGTCGTCGCGCAGAACGCGCGTCACCCTCACCGACTCGAGTTCGCCGGTAGCCCCCGCCCCCGTCATGCCCGCATTCTCTCACCTGAGCGACCGTTCACCAAGTTTGGTATCCCAATCGCTCGGTCGGCGTGCGCACAGGGAAGGAGAGCGGATGCCGCGGCATCCGCTCTCCGTCATGAGGTCAGTGGCTCAGGGCAGGCGGTTCGCGATCGCGAGGTTCGCGGTGAGCTCCTCGGCGTTCTGCCGCGCGACGTAGGCCGGGCGGTCGCGCTCGACTCGCCAGGACTCGCTGAGCGGGCCGACGTTCACGGTGTCGAATCCGGCCTCGTCGTAGAAGCGGGTGGCGAACTCGACGGCCTCTGCGTCGTCGCCGGCCGTGGCGAGTGCGCGGCGGTCCGGTGCGCCAGCCGGCTTGCCGTCGGTCGTGATGTCCTTGGCGAGGATGTGATTGAAGGCCTTCGCGATCTTCGAGTTCGGCAGCTTCTGCTGCAGCAGCTCCGAGGTCGTGGTCTCCCCCTTGTCGAGGGCCTCGATGCGCCCGTCGCGCTCGAAGTAGTAGTTGTTGGTGTCGAGCACGATCTTGCCGGCGAGCTGCTCGACGGGAAGGCTGTCGATCGCGTGCAGCGGCACCGTCACGACCACGGCGTCGCCCGCGGCGGCGGCATCCGCTGCGGTGGCGGCCTTCGCCTGCGGGCCGAGCTCGGCGACCAAGTCTACGAGCGTCTCCGGCCCGCGCGAGTTCGCGATCACCACGTCGTAGCCGTTCGCCACCGCCACGCGAGCGACCTGGCTGCCGATGTGTCCTGCTCCGATGATTCCGAGAGTTGTCATGTTCGGCCCAACGTCTGTGCGGCAGCACTATTCCCCGCGTGACGGCGGATGACCGCCGTCACAGGTCGAGGAGCAGGGTCTCCTCCACTCGGCGGTACCCGAGCTGTTCGTAGAGGTCTACCGCGGCCGTGTTGAAGCCGAAGACGTGCAACCCGATGGATTCGGCGCCGAGCCGGCGGGCTTCGCGCTCGGCCGCGCGCATGAGCTCGCGCCCGTACCCCTTGCGCCGCTGGTCGGCGGCGACCTCGATGTCGAGGATGAACACGTGCGGCCGGCCGTCTCGAGTCCGCATGCCGAACCAGAGGATGCCGACCTCGACGCCGGCGACGGTCGCGGTGAACAGCTCCTGGCCCTCGGTCCGCAACCCCTCGGGCAGCTCGAGCATCATCTGCCGGTGGGACTCCGCTGCCGCTTCCTCGGGGGTGTAACGGCCCGAGGCCACCAGGTCCTGCGCGAAGCCGGCCTCGGACGCCTCGGCGAACCGGGGGTAGCGCTCCGGCATCATCGGAGCCACGACGACGTGCGCGGCGACCTCGCGCGGGGGCAGCGGTTCGAGGACCATCTGGATCGATGCGAGCACGAAGCCGTGTCCGTCGACGAGAGCGCGACCGGCGGCATCCTGCGGGAAGAGGGGGACGCCGATCTTCGTGGCTCCCAGGTCGGCGGCGTGCGCCAGGATGCCGGTGAAGAGCTCGTCGCTCCGAGGCTGGACGGCCTCGAGCGTCATGTCGAGGTCGACGAGGAACACCCGCTGATCGCGGAGGACGAGCCAGACGGTGCCGAGCTCGCCTTCGGCCTCATCGACGACGCAGAGGATGCGAGTCGAGGGTGTCGCGAGTCCGTCGACGAGCACGTCTCCGAACAGTTTGTCCGCATAGGCGACCGCGTCGTCACCGACCCGCATCCCCGCCGACTGATTGCCATCGATCATGCGTTGCCTGGCGGCGGTTCGCCAGTCGTCGAACCGGTCGGCCGGCAGAGGCGTCAGTTGCAGGGCCATCGCTCCATCCGGCCTCAGCCTCGCGCCAGAGCATCCTCTGCCGCGACCCAGGCGAGCATCGCGCACTTGACCCGCGCGACGTACTTCGACACTCCGCCGAGCGCCGCGGCATCGCCGAGGAGCTCCTCGTCGGGCTCGATCTTTCCGCGCGAGCGCATCGCCTCGCGGAACGCGGCGATCCGGATCTCGAGATCGGCCTGCGAGAGACCCTCGGCGAGTTCGGCGAGCAACGAAGCCGAGGCCTGCGAGATCGCGCATCCGTGCCCCTCCCAGGCGATCGCCTCGATCGAGCCGTCGTCGGTACGGTGCACCTGGAGGGTGACCTCGTCGCCGCAGGTCGGGTTGACCTGGTGCGACTGGGCCGCGATCTCTTCGCGCAGCCCGTAGCCGTGCGGCGTGCGGGAGTGGTCGAGGATCAGCTCCTGATACAGGTTCTGCAGGTCGCTCATGCGCCCCTCCGGAAGAAGTCGATCGCTCCGGCGACGCCCTCGATCACGGCGTCCACCTCGGCATCCGTCGTGTAGAGATAGGTGCTCGCCCGGGTCGACGAGGTGACACCGAGGCGCCGGTGCAGCGGCTGGGCGCAGTGGTGCCCGACGCGCACCGCGATGCCGAGGTCGTCGAGGAACTGGCCGAGGTCGTGGGAATGGATGCCGGTCACGTCGAAGCTCGCGAGTCCGACGCGCGGCAGATCGATGCCGGCGCCGAGCACGCGCACGCCCTCGATCGCGGTGAGCCCGTCGACGAGGCGCCGGCCGAAGGCCGCCTCGTGCGCGGCGATGCGCGGCATCCCCACGGCGGTCAGATAGTCGACGGCTGCGGCGAGCGCAATCACCTGCGACACCCGCTGGGTGCCCGCCTCGAAGCGCTGCGGCGGCGGGAGGTATTCGGCGGCGGTGGTCGTGACGGTCGTGATCATCGACCCACCGGTCAGGAACGGGGGCATGACCTCGAGCAGCGCGCGTCGGCCGTAGAGGGCGCCGATGCCGGTCGGGCCGAGCATCTTGTGGCCTGACAGCACGGCGAAGTCGACGTCGAGCGCGCGGACGTCGAGCGGGAGGTGCGGCGCCGACTGGCAGGCGTCGAGCAGGGTGAGCGCGCCGACCTGGCGGGCCAGCGCGACGAGCCGGTCGACCGGGTTGATGACCCCGAGCACGTTCGAGACGTGGGTGAAGGCCACGAGCTTGGTGCGCGCGCCGATGAGGTCGGCCGCGACATCGAGCCGAAGGGCACCGTCGTCGTCGAGGGGGATCACGCGAAGGGTGGCGCCGGTGCGCGCGGCCAGCTCCTGCCACGGGATGAGGTTGGCGTGGTGCTCCATCTCGGTCGTGACGATCTCGTCGCCTTCGCGCAGCCGGAGCTGCTCCGCCGCCGCTCCCCCGCGTCCGACGGAGGCATTCGACAGCGCGTACGCCACGAGGTTGATCGCCTCGGTGGCGTTCGACGTCCAGACGATCTCGTCGTCGTCGTCGGCGCCGACGAATCGGGCGAGCGTGCCGCGCGCGTCCTCGAAGAGCTCGGTCGCCTCGGCGGCGAGCGTGTGCGCGCCGCGGTGCACGGCCGAGTTCATGGTGGTCGCGAACTCGCGCTCCGCATCGAGCACGGCGAACGGTCGCTGCGACGTGGCGCCGGAGTCGAGATAGGTGAGCGGATGCCCGTGCACCTGCGTCTGCAGAATCGGGAAGTCCTCGCGGAGGCGCTCCACCTCGGCGTCGCTCAGCGGGGCGATCACGTCGGCAGCCGGAGAAATGCTCATCGTTCCAGTTTCTCATCTGCGGCCGGATGTCGGGCGGTGTCACACATCGGGACGGGGCGCGGTCACAGCTGGTGTCACATCGGCGACCGCTGCCCGGTCGTGGCTGACGAACCCGTGCGCCTGCGAGGGCGGGCGTACGCTGACCGGGAAAGGGTGGAGCCGCATGCCGTACGAGCCGACGAGGGAGCTGGACGACGCGATCGCCGTCTTCGACGCGCACCGACGACGCCTGTTCGGCATCGCCTATCGGATGCTGGGAACGGTGTCCGATGCCGAGGACACCGTGCAGGAGACCTGGATCCGCTGGCAGAACACCGACCGCTCCGGCATCCGCGAACCGGCCGCCTTCCTCGCGACGATCACCACCCGACTCGCCATCAACACGCTGCAGTCCGCGCATTCACGGCGCGAGACCTACATCGGCCCCTGGCTGCCGGAGCCGGTGAACACCGACGACGACCCCGCTCTCGGCGCCGAGAGGGGCGAGGCGCTGCAGTATGCGGTGCTGATGCTGCTCGAGAAGCTGACCCCGACCGAGCGCGCGGCCTACGTGCTGCGCGAAGCCTTCGACTACCCGTACCCGCGCATCGCCGAGGTCATCTCGTCCACCACGGTGAATGCCCGTCAGCTCGTGAGTCGCGCGCGAGGACACCTCGGCGCTGCGCGCAAGGCGGAGCCGAGCAAAGCCGAGCAGCGTCGGCTGCTCGAAGCGTTCCTCGCTGCCGCGCAGCGGGGCGACGTCAGCGCGCTCGAGTCGATCTTCGCGGCCGACGTCGTCAGCTACACCGACGGCAACGGCGTGAAGCTCGCGGCCCGCATCCCGATGTTCGGGCGCACCAGGGTCGCGAAGTTCACCGCCGCGTTCTCCGGGCATTTCTGGTCCGGCAAGAGCATCGGGTGGGTGGAGGTGAACGGCCAGCCGGCAGCGACCCTCCTCTCCGACGGAGAGGTCACCACCCTCGTCACGGTCACCACCGGACCGGACGGCATCGAGCAGGTGCTGTGGGTCATGGCTCCCGAGAAGCTCGGTCACGCCGAGCTGGTCCGGGGATGACGTCCCACCGCCGGTGGTGGGGACGAGGTGAGGAAGCGGAGCACGCGGCGCTGATGGGGGCGCTCGCGGCCGCCATGACGAGCAAGGATGCGGTCGGAATACGACGCCTCCTGGCTGCGGACACGACCATGGTCATCGACGGCGGACCGCTGCAGCTCGGCGGCGAACTGATCGGACGCGACGTCACCGCGGTCGAGCTGCTCTCGTACCCGTCCGACCTGGCGATCGCCGGCATCAACGGTGCCCCGGGGATCGTGGCGCGCCTCGACGGCCAGGTCATCGCCACGGTCAGTGCGGCCGCTCGCGACGGAGTCCTCGTGACGCTGTGGTCGGTGCGCAATCCGGACAAGCTGCGCCACTGGGGTCGCTGAGACCTCGTCACAGACGGGGCTGTCCCGTGGACATAGCTGTGGGGCGACGCCACCTCACCGCATCCGCGCCCCAGAGGGAGTCACCATGAACATCGTCGTCATCGGCGGAACCGGGCTCATCGGCGCGCGCGTCGTGCAGCAACTCCGTGCACTCGGGCATGACGTCCGAGCGGCAGCCCGAGCCACGGGCGTCAACTCGTTCACCGCGGAGGGCCTGGCCGAGGCGCTCGAAGGGGCCGAGACCCTGATCGACGTCTCGAACTCGTCGTACACCGACGGCGCCGGCGCGCAGGAGTTCTTCTCCGGCTCCACGCTCAATCTTCTCAGCTACGGCGCCGCCGCCGGCATCCGTCATCATCTCGCTCTCTCCGTCGTGGGCACCGACCGTCTCGCACGGAGCGAAGGCGGATACTTCCAGGCGAAGGAGATGCAGGAGCGATTGATCCGCGATTCCGGACGCGACTACTCGATCGTCCACGCCACGCAGTTCTACGAGTTCATCCGGAGCATCACCGACGCCGCCACGATCCACGGCATCGCGCGACTCGCGGATGCGCTGATCCGACCGATGGCCGCCGACGACGTCGCCGCCGCGGTCGTCGCGACCGCGCTGGACG
The DNA here is from genome assembly GCF_030816505.1 of Microbacterium sp. W4I20. Taxonomy (NCBI): domain Bacteria; kingdom Bacillati; phylum Actinomycetota; class Actinomycetes; order Micrococcales; family Microbacteriaceae; genus Microbacterium; species Microbacterium sp. W4I20. Next base: position 1,593,865 of record NZ_JAUSYB010000001.1, read on the forward strand.
CGCCCCGCAACGGCATGCTCGAGTTCGGCGGCCCCGAGGAGTTCCAGATCGCAGAACTCGCCCGGCGCGAGCTGCGTTTCCAGCACGACGACCGCGAGATCGTCGCCGACCCCCTGGCGACCTATTTCGGCGCTGCGCTCGCTCCGCGCGAGCTGCTTCCCGGCCCGCACGCGGCTCTGTCGACGCGGACCTTCCACGACTGGCAGGTCGGCAAGGCCTGACCAGCTGTCACCGATCGGCCACCGGCACGGTCATTGCAGGCAGAGGGCCGCGACCGCGCGGCCCCGACCTGGGCCGGTCGGCCCTCAGCGAGCGGAGCGAGACATGGGAAAGCGGATCGTCGTCGTCGGCGGCACAGGACATATCGGACGGATGCTGGTCGAGCGGCTGCTGCACCGGGCGCAGGCCGTCGTCGTCGCCTCCCCGTCCACCGGAGTGGATGCGGCGAGCGGCGTCGGGCTCACCGAGGCGCTCAGCGGCGCCGACGTGGTGATCGACGTGAGCAATTCCCCGCGGGTGGACGGCGACACCGCGCTCGAGTTCTTCACGCGGACCACGCGTCGACTGCTCGAAGCCGAGCGAACGGCGGGCGTGCAGCACCACCTCGCGCTGTCGATCGTCGGTGCGGATGCCGTCGTCGAGGACGGCTATTTCGCCGCCAAGCACGCGCAGGAGCAGGTGATCGCCGACAGCGGCATGCCGTCGACGATCCTCCGCTCGACGCAGTTCTTCGAGTTCGCCCGCTCGATCGCGGAGTGGAACACCGTGGCCGACACCATCCATCTGCCCGCGACCACCGTTCGGCCCGTGGCGGCGGGTGATGTGGCGGACGCTCTCGCCGCGCTCGCGCTCGAGGAGCCCGCCGGTGTGCTCGAACTCGCCGGCCCCGAGTCGATGCACCTCGGATCGTTCGTCGGGCGGGTGCTGCTGTCCGACCACGACCCGCGGTACGTCGTCGAGGACGAGGGCGCCAGGGCGAACGGCTTCAACATCGACGCCGCCCGACTCGCGCCGCTCGAGATCGACCTGACCGGCACCACCGCCCTCGCGGACTGGATCGCCTCGATGCATCACGCACTCCGCGCGGAACGTTCCTGACCCCGGCGATCTCACCACCCACAGAAAGAAGGAACCACATCATGGCCAAGATCATCGTCATCGGAGGCAGCGGCAACATCGGCTCTCGCGTCGTGGAGAAGCTGCGCGCACACGGGCACGACGTCGTCGCCGCATCGCGGCAGAACGGGATCGACGCGTACACCGGGATCGGTCTCGCGGAGATCCTCGCGGGCGCGGACGTCGTGGTCGACACGACCCAGGCGCCGTCATTCGACGCCGAGGTGGTGCGGGACTACTTCACCACCTCCACCGCGCATCTGCTCGCGGCCGAGAAGGCGGCGGGAGTCGGGCACCACGTCGCGCTCACCATCGTCGGCACCGATCGCCCGCAGGACATCACCTACTTCCACGGAAAGGCTGCGCAGGAAGCACTGATCCGCGAGTCCGGCATCCCGTTCACGCTCGTCCACGCGACGCAGTTCTTCGACTTCGCGGCCGCCCTCGCCATCGGCGCTGAGGGCGACGAGATCCGGGTGTCCGATGCGATGATCCAGCCGATCGCCGCCGATGACGTCGCCACCGGAATCGCGCGGGCTGCCGTCGGGTCTCCGGGAGGGGACATCGAGATCGCCGGCCCGGAGGCGTTCCCGATCGCCGACTTCGTGCAGGACTGGCTCGTCACGAAGGGCGACGACCGCACCGTCGTCGCGTCGCCGGACGGAACCTACTTCGGAGCCGTGATCCCCGAGCGGGCCCTGCTGCCCGTCGAGGGAGCGCAGATCTTCTCCGCGACCTACGCCGAGTGGTTGAAGACGCAGTAGTCGAGCGAACAGCGAAGAGGCCGGACCCCCTGCGGGTCCGGCCTCTTCGGCGTGCGGCGGATTCAGCGGGTCGGCGGCGGGTTCAGCGGCAGCCAATCCGCGAACCGCGTCTCGGCGAGCTGCGCGTCGGCACCAGGCAGCAGCATGTGCGAGGTGAGCTTCTCGCCGAAGTAGCAAGCATCCGGGTCGACGACGACAGGTCGCGGATCGCCGCGGAAGGCCAGGCCCGTGCGCACGAACCCGGCGAGCGAGAACTGCTCGGGTCCGGCGACCTCGCTGATCCTGCCGGTCGGCGTCCCGACGGTGGCGCGGGCGACGGCCGCGGCCACGTCGTCGGCGGCCATCGGCTGGATGAGCGCCTCGGAGAGATGCACCTCGTCGTCGACGGTCGCGCTCCCTGCGATCGCTCCGACGAACTCGAAGAACTGCGTGGCATGCACGATCGAGTACGGGATGCCGGACCCCGCGATGAGCCGCTCCTGCTCGACCTTCGCTCGCATGTAGCCGCTGTCCGTCATGCGCTCCGCCCCGACCACCGACAACGCGACATAGTGACCGACTCCGGCATCAGCGGCATGGCGGGAGATGTTGCGGGTCGCGGTGGTGAAGAAGGCGAGCACGTCCGCGTCGGCGAACGACGGCGAGTTCGACACGTCCAGCACAGCGGATGCACCGGCGAATGCCTCGGCCAGCCCCGCACCGGTGAGCGTGTCGACGCCGGTGTTCGGGGAGGCGGCGACGGCCTCGTGTCCGTGTTCGGCGAGCAGGCGGACGACCTTGGATCCGATCAGACCGGTGCCGCCGATGACGACGATCTTCGACATGGGATTCCTTCCGTGAGACGGGCGGCGCGGAATGCGCGGCCCTTGTCGACTACGACCGATCACTCGGCTTCGCTGTGACAGCGTCGGGCGGTGTCCTAGGCTCGCAGCATGTTCAGCGCCGAGACACTCGCCACGTTCGTCGTCGCTGCCTTCGTGATGGTCGTCATCCCCGGCCCGACCGTGCTGTTCACGATCGGGCGCGCGATGGCTCTCGGGCGTCTGGGCGGGTTCCTCAGCATCGTCGGCACGGCGGTCGGCTCGATCGTGCTGGTCGTCGCCGTCGCCCTCGGGGTCGGTACGGTCATCGCGCAGTCGGCGGTGCTGTTCACGATCGTCAAGGTGCTCGGTGCCGGCTACCTGGTGTTCCTCGGCATCCAGGCGATCCGGCATCGGAAGGACGTCGCTCGCGCCATGAGCGACGCTCCGGCCCGGCGCTCCGGACCGCGCCTGCTGCTCGAGGGTTTCGTCGTCGGGGTCACGAACCCGAAGTCGATCGCCTTCTTCCTCGCGATCCTTCCGCAGTTCGTCGACCTGCATGCGGGGTCGGTGCCGCTCCAGCTCTTCGTGCTCGGTGCGATCGTCGTGATGATCGGCGTCTCGTGCGACGCGCTCTGGGTGCTGCTCGCGAGCGCCGCCCGGGACTGGTTCGGGCGCTCGCCCCGCCGAATCGAGGCGATGGGTGCGACCGGAGGCGGGCTCATGATCGCGCTCGGAGCGTTCCTCCTGGTGTGGAGCGAGAAGCCCGCGAGCGCCTGACCCGGCCGACGATCCGGCAGCCGACGGTCACATCCGCGCGTACCGCGACCGGGCGATGCAGAAGAGGCCGTAGACCGCGAGACCCGCACCCACCGCGCACAGGACGATCGGGCCGTACGGCAGTGTCAGCAGACTCTGCAGCGCCCCGTCGAGCCCTGCCGACTTGTCGGGATCGTCGGTGACGGCCGCCACGACGAACAGCACGCCGGTCACGGTGACGGCGATGCCCTTGCCGATGTAGCCGATCACGCCGAACGTCACGATCCCGCCGCGAGTGGTCCCCGACGGGAGGTCGAGCAGCTTCTCGAACCCGCGCGTGATGCCGCTGGCGATGAATCCGATGCCGACTCCGCTGACCGTGAGGCCGAGGATGACGAGCAGCACGACACCCGCAGGCGCGGCGAGCAGCACCGCGCTCACGGTCTGCGAGGCCTTCTCGGAGTGCACCCGGCCTCCGAAGGCGAAGATGACCGCCATGCCCGCGATGACCAGATAGCTGAGCGAGATGCCGAAGAACTTGACCCGCTTGCCCCACTTCTTGGTGTCGGCCGAGTCGGCCGCCAGGAAGGCGGTGGCGATCTGCCAGACGGCGAGAGCGACCAGTCCGGCGGCGATCACGGCGAGCAGCAGCCCGCCCACCGGGTTGCTGTGCACCTGCTGCATCGCTCCGTCCTGATCGGCATCGCCGCCACCGCCCAGCGCGAGCGAGATGGCCAGGCATCCGATGATGATGTGGATCACGCCGACGACGATGAAACCGATGCGGGCGACCCGACGAAAACCGTCGGAATCCTTGGCGGCGCGCGCAGCGTCTTTGACGGAGCTCATCGATGAAGGATACGTGTGCGGGGAGTTGCGTGCTGAGGGGGTTGATTTCTGCGCGCCCCTGCCCCTGCAGGCGCCACACACTGTCGGGCTGAGATCACTGCGTGGGGCTGAGCCTCCGCGGCATCCGCTCCTCCCTACGCCGAGGGTTCCTCCCCACGCCGTGCCACCACCGCGGCGATCACGCGACAGGCTCCACGGGTTGGCGAAGAATCGTGCGGAGCTTCGCCGGTTCGACCCGGCGCCGATCGCTCAGATAGATCTCGTGGTGCCGGGCGCGCATCCGCAGCCCGTGCTCGGGGATGAACCGGTCATGCACGTCGGCGAGCACCGGCCCCTCGTCGTCGAACGCCCCCACGTGCAGGGTCTGCGCGCACAGCCCCTCCTCGAGGGTCTCCAGCCGGAGCGAAGCCAGAGCCGGCAGCGGTTCCTTCTTCTTCTCGGACTTCTTCTGCACGGTGCGGACCGCGTCGGCGAACATCTCGGGAGTGACGTGGTCGGGCACCATGATCATGAGCGTCCACAGCCAGGTCGACTTGTCGCGCCGCGAGGTGAAGGACGCCATATCGGGGGCATGCCACAGGCCTTCGAGCGGCATCACGACGGTGTCGATGCCCAGCTCGCGGCGACTCGCGAACTTCAGCGTGTACGCGACCGGGTACAGCGCACTCACCGCCTCACCGAAGGCGGGCGCCACGTTCGGGTCGCCGGCGCCGTCGACCATCAGATACTGCAGCGGCGGCACCTCGACCAGCCGGATCGCGCCGCGTGTGGCCCGATAGGAGTCGAGGGTCTTCTTCGGGTCGAGCGGCTTCGGGGAATCGATCGCCATGATGGCCTCCGGGTGTTCGAGGCCAGTGTCGCACGGTGGTCTGACACCCCCGGCACCCCGCTGAGGCCCGGTTTCATCACAGTCGACGCGCCGAGTGTGAACACGCGGCGTCTATCCTGAGAATCCTGGGGATTTCTGGTGGAGGCAGCGCAACAATGAAAGTCAATGACGTGCTGGCTGGCGTACCCATCGACGCCCCGGAGCTGCCCGACGCGGCGAACCCGTTCCGCCACACCGAGCTGCTGGTCGGCGCGCAGGTCACCCGCATTCTCGTCGACGTGCTGGCAGGCTCCGTCGGTGTGCTCTTCGAGTTGCGCCAGGCGCCCCACCTGAACGCGAACACCGGACTCCTGCGGGTGCACGGCGTCGCTCAGCAGAACTGGATCTGCACCTCGGCCGCAAACGAGTTCACCGCGTGGTCGATCACCGGAGCCACCGTCCACCAGCGACCGGCCGAGTTCCAGATCTCGGCCCAGTGCCTCCCCGCCGGGGCACTGCGCATCGTCGGGACCTCGGCGGACTTCACGCTGCTCGACGCCGCGGCGGCCTCGACCGCGCCGCCCGACGATCAGGCGGACGGACGCGGACTCCTGCGCTTCGGAGTCGCCGACGAGAACACACCGTGCGCGGTGGTCGGCATCGCCCGTTCGGTGCAGGCCGACTCCGCACGATCGGACGAGTCGGAGTTCGGCGCGGCGTAGCCCTCGGCTCCGCGGTCTGCTCAGGCCGAGCCGATCTCGACGATGGCAGGAATCACCGCACCCCAGAGCGGGGGCGGCGGCATTTGGTGCCCCATGCCGGCGAGCGGCACCAGTCGCGCTCCGGCGATGTCGCGGGCCAGTGCCTCTCCGTGGCCGAACGGGAACAGCGGGTCCTCGGTGCCGTGCAGCACGAGGGTGGGCACGGCGATCTCGCCGAGGCGGGTGTCCGTGGACTCGCCACTGAGCTGCCAGTGGTTCTGCCCCGAGGCGATCGAGGGGCTGCGGTCCCACGCGCGTCCGACGATGCGTCGCATCCGCTCCTCGTCCACCGCGATCGAGCCCGCCAGCATGTGTTCGCCCGCGGTGTAGTACGCGATGACAGCGTCGCGGTCGGACCAGTCCGGTTCCCCTCCGTCGCCCATCTGCGCGGCGAGTTCGGAGCTCATCGGCGGGAGGCCGGGTGCGCCTGAGCTGCTGGCGATGAGGGTCAGCGATGCGACGCGATCGGGATGGCGCACCGCCAGCACCTGAGCGATCCCGCCGCCCATCGAGATGCCGACCAGATGTGCCGAGTCGATGCCGAGCGCGTCGAGCACGCCGAGGGCGTCGTCGATCAGCGCTCCACCCTCGTACGACGGCCGGCCCGGCGGGAAGGTCGTGGATCGGCCCGTGTCGCGGGTGTCGTAGCGCACGACATACCGTCCGCCGTCGGCGAGGAGCTCGCAGAACTCGTCGTCCCACCAGTCCATCGACGACTCGGCGCCGCTGATCAGCAGGGTGGCCGGCGCGGCGGAATCACCGAAGGTCTGTGTGCACAGCGTGACGCCGTTCGCCGGGAGCAGCTGTTCCTCGTGCGCCTGCGAGCCGGTCGCCTCGCGGACGCCGGACTCCGCGGGCCTGCGAGCCCTCACGATCCACGCCCGCGAGCCGAGCCAGACGCCGTCGTCGTGGGTGTGGTCCGTCAACAGCTCCCGGATGCGGCCGAGCGCGCGCTCCTGAGCCTCGGCATCCATCCGGCTCAGCATGTCCTGCACATAAGAGAATCCGAGGATCCAGTCGAGGGCCGCGCCGACGTCCTCGCCGTAGCAGACCGGCTCGTCGACGTCGGTGAACGAGATGTCGGCGAAACCCGCGCGCTCGAGGATTCCGCTCACCGCGACGGGATCCGCGAGGGAGAACGGATCGAGGCGATCGGATGCCGCGGCCGACGGCCGCCCGATCGTCTCGAGCGCACGGTCGATGGCGACGATCCACTCGTTGCGCTCGCGGGCCTGCCAGACGATCATCACGATCCGGCCGCCGGGACGCAGCGCGGTTCCGATGTTGGCGAACGCGGCGGCCGGATCGTCGAAGAACATCGTGCCGAATCGGCTGATCGCCACGTCGAAGTGGTCCGGGGCGAACCGATGGGTCTGCGCGTCAGCCCGCTGGAAGTCGATGTTCGCGATGTGGGCCGCGCCCGCAGCGGCGAGGGCTTCGCTGATCGATGCCGCGGAGATGTCGACGCCGAGGGCTCGACCCATCCCGGCCGCGTTCGCGGCCTCTCGCGTCGTGAGACCCGCTCCGCAGCCGATGTCGAGGACGTGTTCGCCGAACTCGATGGCGGATGCTCGTCGCAAGACCTCGTTGTGACGTCGCAGTTCGGAGTCGAAGTCGGTCGGCGCCACATCGGTCGAGGCGGCGGTCGCACGGTCGTGAGTGGTCATGCTCCGACGCTAGGCCGCGCTGCTGATCGCGTAAAGCGATGAAAAGCGATCGGATCGATCGTTCTGTGTGATGTCTTGCTACCCTGGCGCATGCCCGAAATCGAACTTCGCCATCTTGCGGCGCTGATCGCCGTCGCCGACGAAGGATCGTTCGGGCGAGCCGCGATCCGACTCGGATACACCCAGTCGACGGTGAGCCAGCAGATCGCGGCGCTGGAGAGGTCGGTCGGCGGACCGGTCTTCGATCGGCCGGGCGGCCCCAAGGCGGTGCGGATCACACCGCTCGGCACGGTCGTCCTCGGTCATGGCCGCGAATTGCTGGCGCGGTCCGCCTCGTTGACCGACGCGGTCGAGCGCTTCCACGCCGGCGACGGCCGGATCGACATCGGCACGTTCCAGAGCCTCTCGAACGTCGTCCTGCCGGCGGTGGTGCGGCGGCTGCGGGCGGAGTTCCCCGACAGCGACATCCGGCTGTCGGAGGAGGAGCCGGAGAATCCGCAGATCGGCGGTCTCGACCTGCTCTTCTACGACGGTCCCGTCGAGGGCGACGTCGAGCGGGTGAAGCTCTTCGACGATCCCTACCGTCTGGTGGCGGCGGCCGGTGCCTTCCCCGCGGGGCCGATCTCGCTGCCGCAGCTCGACGGCCAGCCGATGGTGGCCTGGCCGCTCACCTGCGACCAGCCGGGGATGGAACAGGCGCTGGCCCGCGGCGGCGCCCGCCCGCGCGTGGTGTTCCGCAGCGCCGTGAACGACACCCTGCTGTCGATGGTGCGGGCAGGCCTCGGGGCAGCGGTCCTCCCCTGGCTCGCCATCAGCGCGGCCAGCGTCCCGGCCGACGACCGCCTCACCGTGCACGAGCTGCGACCGGCGGTGCCGCCCCGGGAGATCCACCTGCACTGGCCGGCACGGAGATCCCACTCCCCGCTCGCCCGACGGGCGATCGAGATCTCGATCGAGGTGGCCGCGGAGGTCGCCTGAGTCGATCGAGATCGGCACCGATCAGAGCCGCCCCGCCGCCTCCCGAGCCCCGCGCACCGCAATCGCCACGCTCGTCAGCGTCGGATTCATCGTGTTGGCCGTCGGGATCAGCGCGTTGCCCCCCACGACGAGGTTGTCGAAGCCCCAGACGCGCGAGTACGGATCGGCGACGCTGGTGCCGTCGTCTGCGACCCCCGCGCGCATCGTTCCCATGTAGTGCAGGCTCGATCCGTTCGGCAGTAGGCGGGGCTCGGCGATGAACGTGCCGAGCGCGGCACCGGCACGACGCAGGTGCGTGGTGGCATCCGCGATCTCCGCCTCTTCGACTTCGGTCAGCGCGTACTCGATCGTCATGTTCGGCAGACCGCGGTAGTCGAGCTCGTCGTCGTCGAAGCGCACCCCGTCTTCGGCTCGAGGGTGCTTGCGCACGCCGTAGCCCATGTTCACGTATCCCCAGCGGTTGCCCGCGTGCGGATGCGCGGGATCGAGCGGGAACGGCGGGTTCTCGGCGTACATGACCTGCAGCGAGAAGGGATGATCGGGCTCGGAGAAGGGGATGCGGTTGACCGCGGCGACCGGATCGGCCGGGTTCATGGCGCGACGGGCGAGTTCACCCTGCAGCTCCTCGTCGGTGACCAGCTCCGCCATGCGGTCGCTGTCGAGCGAGACCGTCGAGATCACCACGTGATGCTCGGTGAGGTAGCGCCCGAGGGCGGCAGGGCGGATGCCGGAAGCCCAGAGCAGCTGCGGCGAGCGGAAGGCGTCCGCCGCCACCACGACGAGATCGGCCGGCACGAACGACGTCTCCTTGGTACGCAGGTCTTCGACCGTGACGCCGGTCGCCCGGCCGTCCTCGTGCTCGACCCGACGCACCAGTGTGAGATCGCGCAGCTCGAATCGCGCGCTCTCCGGGCTGCCCTCGTCGATGAGGGGTCCGAGCACCATGTCGGCGCCCGCCCAGACCATGGTGCCGTCGGGCTGCGGGTCACCCGCGATCGGGAGGGTGCTGACGCCGTAGCCCTCAGGGAGCTCTGCGGCGAACTCGCCCTCGAGCATCGTGCGGATCGCGCCGCCGATCGGGGAGTCTGCGAAGGCCGCGCCCTGGTGGTGAAGCAGTCCTTCCGCCGTGCTGATCAGCTCCTCCCACTCCTCGTCGTCGATGAACGGCAGCTTCTCGCTGAACGCCGGCCGCGGGATCGCGCAGGTCCAGTGCGACCCCTGACCGCCGACGTTGGTCGCTGCGGCCGCGGCGGGGAATGTCGGTGCGTGCGCCGAGCCCTCTCCCCCGAAGTCGAGCAGGTGCGTGCCCTGGCGCGCCGTGAACATCCCCTCGACGACCACCCCCGCCGGGATGCCGAGGGATTCGCGGAACGCGCCGGCCTGCGGCCCCTGCGCCATCTCCCGCGCGCGGGCCTTCTGGTCGGGGTCGGCGATGTTGCGCACGCTGGCGCCGGGCCGCTCGGTGATCTGCGGGCCCGCCTCGAACATCGTCACCCGAGCAGTCGGGTGGCTCTCGAGGATCACGCGCGCATAGGCGGAGCCGATGGGTCCGCTGCCGACGATGACGACGGTGGGGTTCTCAGTCATGTTCTTCTCGCTTCTGGACGGATGCGGACGGGTTCAGGCGGTGACGGACGCGGTCGGGTCGGACTCGGTGGCAGGGACGGCGTCGTGCTCATCGGACAGCCGGCCTGCCGGCATGAGCAGCGCCACCACGAAGCCGACGGCGTAGGCGATCGCGAGCGCCGCGAACACCGGAGCGAAGACGTCGCGGTAGATGCCGGCGACCTCGGCCTGAACGGCGGCGTCGGATGCCTGCACGAGCTGCGGCGTCAGGGCGGTCGCGTCGAGCCCCGCGGGCAGGAGCGCCGCGACACCGAAGCCGACGACGCCGCCGATCACGGCGGTCGTGACGGTCGCCCCGACCTGGCGCACGATGTTGACCGTCGCCGTGATCGTGCCGGTGGCGCTCCGCGGCACAGCGCTCTGCACCACCGCGACGATGAGACTCATGAAGGAGCCGGTGCCGATGCCGACCACGAACATGACGCTCATCGGCACCCACAGCGGCAGGCCCACGGGCAGGAACGCCATGACGGCCAGGCCGATCGCGCCGAGTGCCGTGCCGACGATCGGATAGATCCGATAGCCTCCGGTGCGGCTCGCGAGGAATCCGGTGGAGAGGTTGGCGAGCAGCATCCCGAAGACCGTCGCGATCGGCACGAGTCCCGACACGGTCGCCGTCGTCTGGTACGCCATCTGCACGTAGGTCGGCAGATAGGCGGTGATCGAGAAGAGCCCGACGCCGATGATCGCCGACAGCGCGGTGCCGACGGCGATCGTGCGGTTCGCGAAGAACCGCAGCGGCACGATCGGCTCCTCGGCCCGCATCTCGGCGAGCAGGAACGCGGCGAACGAGACGATCGAAGCGGCCAACGCGACGACGGTGGCGGCGCGCAGGGCCGGATCCGACATCCAGGAGACCGCGAGGACCAGGGCGACGAGCGCGGCGGTGAACGTCATCGCTCCCGCGACGTCGAAGCGGCGCAGCACTCCGGGTGCGATGTGGGGCACGGCGACGATGGCGAGCGCGAGCGCAGCCACGCCGATCGGGATGTTCACCCAGAACACCCACTGCCAGCCCCAGAAGTCGGTGATCAGCCCGCCGAGCACCGGACCGATCAGGATCGCGATCGGGAAGGCCGCACCGATCACGGCCATGTACTTCGGGCGCTCCCTCGGGGAGGTGACCTGCGCGATGATCGTCTGCGACATCAGCTGCAGACCGGCAGAGCTCATCCCCTGGAGGACGCGGGCGACGATGAGCCACGGCATGGTCTGCGCGAAACCGCAGGCCAGGGACGCGGCGAGGAAGACGACGAGCGAGGTGAGGAACACCGCGCGCGGACCGACCACGTCGCCGAGCTTGCCGAGCACGGGGAGCAGCACTGTGCTCGCCAGCGTGTAGCCGACGACGACCCACCCCATGTGCTCGAGGGCCCCGAGCTCGCCGGCGATCGTGGCGAGCGACGTGGAGACGATCGTGTGGTCGAGGGCGCCGAGGAACGACACCGTGAGCAGGGAAACGACGAGAAGACGCAGACGCAGCGTCGAGAGTGGAGGCATGACCGATGGCCCGATCGATCGGGCAGTCGACGCGACTTCGTGTGCCCCGCTCGCAACGTCACGAACGGGAACGGGTCCTGAGGACCCCGGCGCCACGTCGATTCTACTCACACTTTGGTCGCTTTTCAACTAAAGGGAGCGATGGCGCGCCCGCGAGCGGGTACGAGCACGCGGGAGCGCCGGCGCCGCGACGGCGGATCCGACCTCACCGACGAGCTCGCCCACCCCCTCGACGACCATGCGCACGACGTCTCCTTCGACCAGCGGAGGGGGTGTGAGGCTGCCGTTGCGTCCCCACAGCTCGCCGAGGCATCCGCCGTTGCCCACCGTGCCGCTGCCGAGCACGTCGCCCGGCACCACGCGCGAATTGCGCGAGGCGTACGCCACGAACTCCGGAAAAGGCCAGCCCGCGTTCGAGACCAGATCCTCGCCGATGAGCTCGTCGTTCACGAAGACCTCGGCGCGGATCGCGAGGAAGCCCTCCTCATCGAGATAGGGCTCGAGCTCGTCAGCCGTGACGATCCACGGGCCCAGGCTCATGCCGAAGTCCTTGCCCTTCGCGGGGCCGAGACGCACCTTCATCTCTCGGGCCTGCAGGTCGCGCGCCGACCAGTCGTTCATGATCGTGTAGCCGAAGATGACGGATGCCGCCGCTTCCGGGTCGAGGTTCGCCTCGCCGACTCCGGGGGCTCCGCCGATCACGACGGCCAGCTCCAGCTCGAAGTCCAGGCGCTCGGTCACCGGCGGATGCAGCACGTCGGCCGGCCCGAGGATCGTGTGCGGGTTGCCGAAGTAGAACGTCGGCGCGTCGTACCACTCCGCTGCCACATCGCTCTTGCCCTCGACGCCGGCGCTGACGCCCTCGACGTGCTCTTCGAAGGCGACGAAGTCGCGGACGGATGCCGGCACCAGGGGCGCGAGCAGAGTCACGTCGGCGAGCGCCGGCCCCTCGGATCCGCGCACCTCGGAGTACAGCTCCCGTGCGGCATCCAGGCCTCCGGCGAGCACATCGGCGACGCCCAGCCCGCGGGGGAAGGCGAGCACCCGGTCACCCTCCACGAACCCCTCGCCCACCTCACCGCCCGCGAGCCAGCGGGCGATCTTCATGCCCGCACCCGGCGTCCGAGCAGCGCCTCGGCGTTGCCCGCGAGGATCCCTTCGGCGACGCCGGCATCCAGGCCCGCCTCCTGGACGAACTCGACCGGGCTGTCCAGGCCCATGTCGAACGGGTAGTCGCTACCGAGCAGCACCCGCGACTCCCCCGCGACCTCGACGAGGCGCCGCAGTGACTCCGGATCGTGCACGACCGTGTCGAACCAGATCTTCGGCAGGTAGGTCGACGGCGCGTGGGCGCAGCGCTGCGCCTCCGGGCGCACCCGCCAGGCACGATCCGAGCGACCGATCGCGAACGGCAGGTAACCCCCGCCGTGGGCCGCGACGATCGTCAGCCCGGGATGCCGGTCGAGCACGCCCGCGAAGATGAGGTGCGAGAGCGCCACCGCGTTCTCGACCGGCTGCCCCACCGTGTTCGACAGGTAGAAGCGGTCGAGCCGCTCATCGAGTGAGCATCCGAACGGGTGCAGGAAGACCACGGCGCCGAGTTCGGCCGCCCGCGCCCAGAACGGCTCGAGCCGTTCGTCGGAGAGCTCCACGTCGCCCGCGAAGGACGAGATCTCGACGCCCGCGAGCCCGCGCCCGAGAACGGCGTCGTCGAGGCATTCCACGATGCGCTCCGGATGCTGCAGCGGGACCAGCCCGAGTCCGATCAGCCGCTCCGGCGCCTCGGCGACGTGCTCGGCGACCAGGCGGTTCGCCTCGTTCGCGGCCCAGACCGCCAGGCCCTCGGGCGCCCACGGGTAGAAGTGGTTCGGTGAAGCGCTGACCCACTGCACATCGACGCCCTGCGCGTCCATGTCGGCCAGGCGCACCGGCACCGAGGTGAGCTTCGGGATGCGCGCTCCCACCATGGGACCCGAGACCTTCAGGCTCTCCGCACCGTTCCGGGTGAGCTCGAGCGCTGCGGCTTCGCGGACGAGCTCGGGAGCGCGGCGCTCGACCTCCGCCTGCAGCGACGGCAGCAGGACGTGCGCGTGCACGTCGGTGGTCATACCGGGGCCGCCATCTGCTGGGCGATGCCGAAGATGAGTCCGCCGGCGTCCGCGTCACGGTTGTGCTCGAGCTGCCAGCGGCCGAGCTGCACCGAGGCGTCGACGACCGCCTGCGCACGCGGGAGGCGGCGCGCGTGGAACTCGTCGAACAGCGCATCGTCGACGGCATCCCGACCGGTCAGGAGCTCGGTGAGCACGAAGGCGTCCTCGAGTCCCTGCGCCGCGCCCTGGGCGATGGTCGGAGGGCAGGAGTGCGCAGCATCCCCGATCACGATCACGCGACCGCGGTTCCAGGGAGCCGGGACGACGTGCTGCGTGAACCAGGTGTAGTTGGCTGCGGCTCCGGCTTCGAGGTCGGCACGGATCGAGTTCCAGGGCCCGTCATAGGCGCGCGATGCCTCGAGCATGATCTGCGTCGCCTCCTCGCCGGTGACGCCGAAGCGGTCCTGCGCATCCTCCACGAGGAACGCGTACATGCTGTCCTCGCCGGTGGGCGTGTAGCCCGCGATGTACATGGGGCCGCCATAGT